>CAYZVN010000061.1:0-18814 GCA_964482025.1 uncultured Saccharophagus sp.
TGGGCAACATTTAATTCGCACAGCAGGTTCACCTTTTCTCGAGGGCTGAGTGAATCGCTGAATTGTTCGCGGCTGTTGTAATACACATCGCGAATATTGCGCAGCCAGTTATCGACTAAACCAAATTGACGATCGCCAAGTGCAGCTTGTACGCCGCCGCAGCCGTAGTGGCCGCAGACAATGATGTGTTTAATTTTGAGGACCGATACGGCGTAGTGGAGGACGGAGAGGCAATTTAGGTCGGTGTGGACGACAGCATTGGCGACATTGCGGTGGACGAACAGCTCGCCGGGAAGCAGGCCGACAATTTCGTTAGCGGGAACCCGACTGTCAGAGCAGCCGATCCAGAGAAACTCGGGGGCCTGCTGGGCGGCCAGTTTTTTGAAAAAATTGGGGTCTTCGGCTTTGATGTTTTCTGCCCATTGGGCATTGTTGTCGAGGAGCGAGCGTAAATCAGGCATAACTGTCGGTCTCGATTGGGTCTAGGTCGAATGAGTGGGGCCGCAGTATAACGAAATCTACTTCTGCATGGTAAGCTCTAGGTCTTGCAAAATCTGAGCTAAATCATGAACACCTTTTTCTGGCACGACTACGAAACCTGGGGTACAGATCCATCCGTCGATCGGCCTGCACAATTCGCGGGTGTGCGTACCGATGAGGCACTGAATATTATCGGCGAGCCTTTACGCTTGTATTGTCGGCCTGCGCCGGATGTGCTGCCGCATCCCGAGGCGTGTTTGGTGACCGGTATAGCACCGCAAAAAGCGCTGAATGAGGGGCTGCCTGAGGCGGAATTTATCGCACGCATCCACGCGGAATTCGCCACGCCCGGTACCTGCGGAGTGGGTTATAACTCGATTCGCTTCGATGACGAGGTCACACGCTACACCCTTTATCGCAACTTCTATGATCCATACGAGCGCGAATGGGCCAACGGTAATAGCCGCTGGGATATTATCGATATGGTGCGCTTGTGTTACGCATTAAGGCCGGAGGCTTTAGAGTGGCCAGAAGTAGAGGGTCGTGTGAGCTTCCGTCTGGAATTATTGACGGCGGCTAATGGCATTTCGCATCAGTCAGCGCATGATGCCTATTCCGATGTGGAAGCGACCATTCAACTGGCTCGTCTGATTAAGACGCGACAGCCGGCGCTTTACGATTATGTGCTGCAGCACAAGCACAAAAGTAAAGTTGGATCACTATTCGACTTGGTTAATCGCAAACCGCTTTTGCATATCTCCTCGAAATTTTCCTCCGCTAATGGCTGTGCCGGCTTGGTGATGCCGCTGGCGATGCACCCGACTAATAAAAATGCCGTTATTGTGGTGAATCTATCCGCCGATCCGAGTGATCTGATTCGCTTGGACGCGGAGCAGATCGCCGAGCGTGTATTCACAGCTCAGGACGATTTGCCCGAGGGTGAAGAGCGGATTCCATTGAAGCTGATTCACTTGAATAAATGCCCCGTCGTGGTTACGCCGAAAATGCTTGATGAGAAAGTGGCCGCGCGCCTGAATATTGATCGAGCCCTGTGTGAAAAACATTGGCAGCAGTTGCTGCAGGTGGATCTGAAAAGCAAGGTTCAACACGTGATGGGACGCAATGACTTTCCGACCCGACGTGATCCCGAGCGGCAATTATATGAGGGCTTTATCGCGAACGAAGATAAAGCGGTGATGGCACAGGTGCGCGCGGCGACACCGAATGATCTTACACAGCGCAATTTTGTTTTTCGTGATAAGCGTTTGCGGGAGATGCTTTGGCGTTACAAGGCCCGTAATTTTCCCGAGAGCTTGTCGAGGGTAGAGCGCGAGCAGTGGTTAGAATTTTGCCGTGATCGCTTGGAAAACGGTGATGAAAACATCTTATCGGTTAGTCAGTTGCAGGAGAAAATTCGCGAAATTGACGAGAGCCGGGAGTTGAGCAAAGATCAAAAAATCGTATTGCAACAGTTGTTTCGATACAGTCGTGGGCTGGCGCAAGAGTATCAGTTAGGCGCTAAGTGTTGCTGGTAAATAATTAATGAAAACGAATGAATTGCTGACCGCTAGCGAAGCGGAACTGGTACCACAATTGCGAGCGATGAAAGCCAAGGAGCTCGAACGCCACGCAACCAAGCTATTGCGAAAAATTGGTGCAGATTATGCGCCGGTGCTTGCTGCTGTGACTAGGGCAGTGCCGGAACTTAATGCCGAGCAAAACGCTTTTGCACGTATCCAAGAGACGATCAGCGCATGTGGGCGTGCGGATGCCGACCGGAAGATTATCGAGCGCGCCGCCGTCATTATGATGATCATCATTAAAAAACAGTTTCTAAAAATTCACGCGAACCTATAACGCTTTGGGATGCTGCGATTCTTCTGCCGGGAGCTTCATAATGAGTAACACCGACAAGTCCGCTCGATTAGCCTCTTCCCTCGATTGTGCCTCCGCCAAAGAACCGGTATTGGAACGTGTATCGCCTCACCGCACAGATGTTGGCGGTATCCAGGTAAATCGCGTGCTGCCGCGACGGCAGCGGCGTTTAATCGGTGCTTGGTGTTTTCTTGACCACATAGGGCCGGTTAGCGATAGCGGTATTGGGCTGCACGTAGGCGCCCATCCCCATATAGGCTTGCAGACGTTTACCTGGATGATGGAAGGGGAGATTTTGCATCGCGACAGCCTCGGCACCGAGCAAGTGGTTCGTCCAGGGCAGGTTAACCTGATGACCGCGGGCCGTGGGATCGTCCATACAGAAGACAGCATTACGGGGCTACGCCGCTTACACGCTGCGCAATTATGGATCGCGCTTCCGCAAGAACATGCGGATACGGAGCCGCGCTTTGACCACTACCCCAATTTGCCGCGTTGGCGCGAGCAAAATCTGGATATGACATTACTGATTGGTGGTTACGGCATGCGTGCAGCGCCGACGAAAGCTTTTTCGCCATTAGTAGGAATGGATCTGCAAGTGCTTCAGGCAGGGAAGGTGGATTTAGAATTACGTCCGGAGTTTGAGTACGGTTTGTTGCCGTTACATGGCGATTGGAATATCGAAGGCGAGGTTTTTGCGGAAAATGATTTGGCTTATTTGGGTTCTGGGCGCGAGCGTTTGACGGTGCAAACGCCTACCGATGGCCGCGCGCTGTTAGTAGGTGGCACGCCCATGAGTCATGAAGTTTTGATCTGGTGGAATTTTGTTGGCGCCAGCCGCACTGCCATTATTCAAGCGCAGCGCGATTGGGAGGCGGATAATAAAATCCGCTTCCCCCATGTGCCCGGCGCAGCTGAGCGCTTAATGCCGCCGCCGATTCCTTGGCGGGAATAAATCAGCCGTCGCGGCCGTTGTGGGGAATACGATTGAGAGCCTCCAGATCGACGGTATCCAGGCAGCGCACATTAATGGCAGCCGTGGCCTTGCCGCTAGGGTCGGTACCAAAGCCGAAGGGTGCACAACCGCAGGTGGGGCAGAATTTATGCTGGATCTCATGGCGATTAAAGGTGTAGGTCGCCAAGTTGTCTTCCCCAGTCAAAAGTTTTACCTGATCACGCCCGGTGAACCACAATAAATAGCCTTTGCGTTGACAATAAGAGCAATTGCACTCGATGACATCTCCGGGTTGGCCTTGCACTTCAAATGCTACTTTGCCGC
The DNA here is from genome assembly GCA_964482025.1 of uncultured Saccharophagus sp. GTDB lineage: Bacteria > Pseudomonadota > Gammaproteobacteria > Pseudomonadales > Cellvibrionaceae > UBA5868. The sequence goes on from CAYZVN010000061.1 coordinate 3,635, forward strand.
AATGGCAGCTGCCTTTTTGCACCATAGAATCCTCCGCAGTTTCGTCATGGTTATTGCTGAATCGGAATCCAGATCTCGGTACCACCTGTGCCGGTTTCCGGATCGTATTCGGATGTGTAGCGTTCGTAGCATGGCGCATTTGCCGCTTGTAAACCAGAAGCCGGTAGCCACTTTTCCCAGATGGCGCTAAGGGTCTGGGGAATTGCAGATGAATGTCCATGATGAATAAATACCGCATAGTTTTGCGGCGCGACTGCCAAAGTGGTAAAGCCATTGGGGAGATCGCTGTGGTCGCGGATTTCAACCGCCGTTAGATAATCGAAAACCTCGGGGTTCGCATTCCAACAGATGCCATAACAATCGGCCCCTATTTGATTGTGGGTTTGACCCAAATGGGGCAAGAATGCCTGCCAATGTGCAGGGATATTCCCGCGTTCACTCATGGCATAAGTGCGATTGATGCCGGCGAAGAGGCGCGCCGGCTTTTTCTCCCAGCGGTCGGGCTCCGGCACTTGATCGCGCATGCGGTCTTCCTGCTCCCGCAACTCCGGCGTCATGACGTCAGCGAAATCTTCGGCACCGAAGAGCGGGCGGATTTCAATTTCTGACTCCTCCGGCATAGGGTTAGGGCAGCGTTTCACCCACTCAATCGCCTCTTCCATAGATTTCACTTGCCACAACCAATAGCCCGCGACAATTTCATTGGTGTGGGGAAATGGGCCATGGGCTACCGTGCGCTCGGCCCCCGAGAATAAAACTCGTACACCTTTCGTGCTGGGATGGAGTCCCTCACCACCCAACATGATGCCTGCGTCGATCAATTGTTGGTTGTACGCCATCATGGCAGTGATTAGCTCGGTGCTGGGCATCTCGCCGGCTTCGGATTGCTTCGTGGCTTTCACAAAAACCATAACTTTCATGGCGGGCTCCTTATAGAGTCGATGAGGGCAGATTGTCGAGTTCGAAAATCGGGCGAATTTCCACAGTGCCAAGACGTACAGCGGGGATGCGACTGGCGACATCAATGGCTTCATCCAGGTTGGCGACATCAATTAGGTAGTAGCCACCCAGCTGCTCGCGAGTTTCGGCGAAGGGGCCGTCGGTCACCAATGCTTTGCCATCGCGCATTCGTACGCTGGTGGCGGTTGCCACAAAATGCAGCGGTGAGGCGCTTAGGTATTTGCCTTCGGCACTGAGTTGATGGCACAGCTCGGCCGACTCCGCCATGCACTGGGCACGTTCGGATTCGGTCCACTGGGATTCGGCGCTGTAGATCAGCAGCATATATTTCATAAACGGGGTCCTCCGTTGAGTTGTAGGCTGTATGACAGCTAGTCGAATCGCGTGCTGTTGAATCGACAGGCGCCGAAAAATTGTTCAGCTGGCCGGCAGGTAGGGCTCTAGTTCTTGCAGGCGTTTTTGCAGGAAGCGCGTTTCAACCTCCTGCTGCGCCAATCTAAGCGCATTCTGATAGGCCGTTTTCGCCAAGGAATATTGGTGCAGACGGCGATGCAGATCGGCCTTAGCGGCGTGGGCGAGGTGATATTGCGCTAGGTCACCTCGTGCCAGCAGGTGATTGATCAGTTCTAGACCGACCTGAGGGCCATCGCGCATCGCCACCGCCGCAGCGCGATTTAATTCAATGATCGGAGAAGGGGATATGCGCATCAGGAGGTCGTAGAGTGCGACGATTTGTGCCCAATCGGTGGCCTCCGCAGTTACAGCTTCGGCATGGACGGCTGCTATAGCCGCCTGCACACTAAACGTGCCGAACTCGCGGGACACCAGCGCGCTTTCCAGCAACGCCAAGCCCTCGCGAATCTGCTCGCGGTCCCACAAGCTGCGGTCCTGTTCCTCTAACAGCAGTAAGTCGCCACTTGCTGAGGCGCGGGCGGCGCGGCGAGCGTCGTGCAATAGCATTAGGGCGAGTAGCCCGCGGACTTCGGCATGGGGCAATAGCTCCAGCAGCAGATGGCCTAAGCGAATCGCTTCTTCGGCTAAGTCAGGTTTCTCTAGGTTGGCGCCGGAAGAGGCGTGATAGCCTTCATTAAAAACGAGGTAAATGACTCTCAGCACGGCATCGAGTCGTTGGCGCAGATGCCTCTGGCCCGGCACCTCGTAGGGAATACCTGCGTGGCGGATTTTCGCCTTACCGCGCACTAAACGCTGCGCCATGGTGCTGGGTGTTACCAGAAAAGCATTGGCAATGGCTTCCGTGGTGAGTCCACAAATCTCCCTTAGTGTCAGCGCGACTTGCAGCTCTGGCGCCAGCGCGGGGTGGCAGCAGGTGAAGATTAGCCGCAATTGATCATCCGCAATGACCTCCAGCTCCCGCTCAGGTGGTGCTGCCAGCTCCTGCTCCAAGTCTTCCATGGAGTCGAGGCGAGCCTCTTTGCGCAAGCGGTCGATAGCTTTGAATCGAGCAGCGGAGACCAGCCACGCGCGCGGATTGCGAGGTACACCATCCTCTGGCCATTGCTTTATGGCGGCGGCAAATGCTTCGTGCAATGTGTCTTCCGCTAAGTCAAAATCTCGCAGCAGGCGCACGAGGGTGGCAAACACCCGGCGTGACTCCTTTCGGTAGATATCGTCGATTTGCTTTTGCATCTGGATCCCCGTGGGCAGGCGCAGCTCTACCATGCTCGTTGTACGGGGCATTTTAGCTTGGGCAATGCTATAAATATTCGCTTTATGGCGAAATTCGCTGTTTTTAGATCGCTCCGGGTGTTGAGAGGAGCGTTGATTAAATTGAGAGAACTTATCCTATGTCACTGCGCAGTATTACCCTCTTCTTGTTGCTTTTGCCTTTGGCGTGTTCTGCCGATTCTCCGACAGGTGCTATTAGCTGGCCGGGCGGAGCGAAAGTTGCCGTAAGCCTTTCCTACGATGATGCTTTGCATTCGCAGCTGAACAATGCAGCGCCTGCACTGGCCAAATACGGCATCAAAGCCAGTTTTTATCCAATTCTCTCGTCACCTGTTATTGCAGAGCGTATGGCCGAGTGGCGTCAGCTCGCCGCCAATGGCCACGAGTTCGGCAATCACACATTGTTTCACTCCTGCGCCAAATCCAAACCCGGTCGGGATTGGGTTGCTAGCTACAACGACCTCGATAAAAAAACCGTAGCGCAAATGCGTGAAGAGCTGACCACAGCCAATGCCTTTCTTCACGCGATCGACGGTAAAACCGAGCGTACGCTCACACCGCCCTGTTTGGATTCGGATGCTGCCGATGGCAATTATTTAGAAAATACGCGCGACTTATTTGTCAGTATTAAAGGCGTCGAAAACATTCCGGAAAAGTACAACACCATGCTGTTACCCGATGGCCACAGTGGTAAAGAGTTGATCAAATTTGTAAAAGCGGCGGCAAAAAATGGGGGGCTGGTACAAATTATTTTCCATGGAATAGGGGGAGATCACCTTTCTGTGAGCGCTGAAGCGCATGAAGAATTGCTGAAGTTTTTGGCGGAGAACCGGGAGGTTTATTGGGCGGATACTTATATCAATATCATGAGCTACGTGAACCAGGCGGAAAGTACGCGCTAGTGAAGTGCGAACATTTTCGTCGAACTAAGAGCATCCTATCCTAGATAGGGATCGCACTTCCAGGCGTGAACAATAACATTTATTCTGGATGGGGATGTCCGCAGACTTTAGTCGCTACTGGCTTGGCAAAAGTGATAGACGGCTCCACCGCATATTTCTTTTTACGACGATAAAAGTGCAGTAGAGGCTCGGTATAGCCATTAGGTTGCTCGCGTCCGCGAAAAATTAAATCCTTGGCGGCGGCGAAGGCTAAGTTACCGTCCAAATCCGTGCACATAGGTTGATAATTGGGATCCTGAGCATTCTGTTCATCCACGACTTTCGCCATAGTGTGAAGGGTGTCGATAACGTGTGCTTCCGTGCAGATTTTATGATGCAACCAGTTGGCGATATGTTGGCTAGAAATGCGTAAAGTGGCACGGTCTTCCATCAGCGGTGTGTGGGAGAGATCGGGTACCTTGGAGCAGCCTATACCTTGATCGATCCAGCGAACCGCGTAGCCGAGAATACTTTGGCAGTTGTTTTCCAATTCGCGGCGAATCTCTTCTTCACTCAGGTTTTGCGTGCCCAACAGAGGGATATCGAGAATGTGCTCTAATTCTTGCGCAGGGATATTGCCATCTAAATGCTCAATTAGTTGCTCCTGTACGCGACGGACATTGACCTCGTGGTAGTGAACTGCGTGGAGCGTAGCGGCCACCGGTGAGGGGACCCAAGCAGTAGTTGCGCCGGCTTTCGGGTGCGCAATTTTTTGTGTGAGCATATCGGTCATGCTGTCCGGTTTGGCCCACATACCTTTGCCTATTTGGGCCTTGCCGCGGAGGCCGCAAGCGAGTCCAACAGCCACATTGCGGCGCTCATAAGCCGCAATCCAAGGCAACTTTGCTAATTGTGATTTCGGCGCAAAAGGCCCGGCCTCCATGCTGGTGTGTATTTCGTCTCCGGTGCGATCGAGAAAACCGGTATTAATAAAAACTACTCGGTTCTTCGCCGCGCGGACACACTCGCTCAAGTTAACGCTGGTGCGGCGCTCCTCGTCCATAAGGCCCATTTTTATGGTGTGGCGAGGCAGCTGCAAAACATCTTCTATGCGGGAAAAAAGCTCATTGGCAAACGCCACTTCCTCTGGTCCATGCATTTTGGGTTTAACAATATAGATGCTGCCGGCGCGAGAGTTCTTTAGCGAGCTGTTGCCTTTTAAGTCGTGCAAAGCGGCAGCACAGGTGATAAAGCCATCCAAGAAACACTCCGGGATGGGTTGGTCATCCCGATCGAGAATAACATCAGTCAACATGTGCTGGCCGACATGGCGAATAAACATGAGGCTGCGGCCGGGCAGTGAAAAGCTGGCACCGTCCGGTGCTGTGTAGTGGCGGTCGCTGTTCAGAGAACGGGTAAAGGTGTGATTTTTTTTGGTGACATCCGCTGTTAGGGTGCCGCGTATCAGTCCGAGCCAATTGCGGTAGACCTGGAGTTTGTCTTGCGCATCTACCGCCGCCACGGCATCTTCGCAGTCCATAATCGTCGTAAGCGCGGATTCGAGAATTAAATCGCGGATGCCGGCAGTATCCTGCGCCCCTATGGGGCTGGCGCCATCAATATGCACTTCCACATGCAGCCCATGGCGATGAAGTAGTACCACTTCCGGTTTGTCGGCGGCGCCCTGATAGCCACGGAACTGTGTGGCGTCCTCAAGGCGGGCACAGCTGCCATCGATTAACATGGCCGTCAATTCGCCGTTGTCCACAACAAAAGTTTTCAAGGTGTGATGGGAGCCCTCTGCAAGAGGAAAATAGGTGTCGAGAAAGTCGCGGCCAAAATCCATTACCCGCGCCCCGCGTAGCGGATTGTAGCTCTCGCCACGCTCCGCACCTTCTTCCTCTTCGATAACATCGGAGCCATAGAGCGCGTCGTAAAGGCTTCCCCATCGAGCATTGCAGGCATTGAGGGCAAAGCGGGCATTATTTACCGGCACCACCAGTTGCGGCCCTGCGAGCCTCGCAATCTCGTCGTCGACGTTCTCCGTCGCAATTTCGAAGGGTTCACCGGCGGGCAATAAATAACCAATTTCTCTGAGAAATGCTCGGTAAATGGTCGGATCAAACCTAGGGTTTTCTTGATGCCATCCATCAATTTGTTGCTGCACAAACGCCCTGCGAGCCAGCAGCGCCTGGTTGCGCGGCGCCAGTGTGCGAAGGCAGCGATCAAACCCCGCCCAAAAATCCGCCACACCCACCCCCGTCCCCGGTAGCAGCTCTTCCTCGACAAAATCATACAAAGCTTGGTGGATCTTTAAATAGCCGTAGGTGTAGTAAGTGACGTCGGTAGGAGATGAGTCAACTGTCATGATTCGGCCCTAATGGTGACTTATTCATTACCGCAACCAGTATGTTTGGCTTATAGCGGAGTGTTTGAGATCGCCAGATAAAGTATTTTGATCATGATCGGTTCCAGTGTGATGATCAAGTGACTATCGGAATTACTGGGAAGTAAACCGGATGGACCGGAAGGGCACGCATCGATCTTGCGTTGATCGCTGCGGGTTAGGAATTGCTTCTTGAGGCGCCGAGGGAGGGGGTGGTGGTGAAAACTGTCTGCCAGCATCGCGCCGGCAGACAGTGCTTATATCAGTAACAGTAATTGCCGGTTACCTGCGGATTTTCCGCTACTTTATTTGGTGATTTAACGATGAGATAAACGGTTTGCTTACGACCGGGTGCAATTGTTTGCCGAGGAGACGTTGCGCTGGCCGTGTAAGGGCTTTTTCCCGACAGAAACGCATTCTGGATAAGCTTAATGCTGGTGGGAACCGAGTAGTCCCAGCTCACGTTCCAGTTTTCTAAGGGTTGGTCGGAGACGTTGGTAACATCGATTGTTGCTATAAAATATTTGCCAAGCTGCTGCAGCACTCGGTGTTCGCAGATGGCGGGCGGTAGGGCTGATAAAGGCACATCATAGGTAAGACTCATACTCATCCTATTGAATGGCGCCTTAGCCATTACGAACAAATAGTAGAGGCCGGCATCCGCATATTCAATCTCACATGTACGTTGGTGCTCCACATCATTCTCAAAGCAAAACCAACCGGTGTGCTCGTTGCTTAAGTACATGTCGACGGCACCTTCGTTAAGGCTGATCGTAAACTTAAGATTTTCCACCGGTTCATCTAAATCAAAATATAGTGGAATGGCCTGTCCGCCGATGAGCTGTATATTGTCAAAATGTGTATCTTCCGTAACAGTAACGGCTTCTCCCATTGTCAAAAGGCGCATGTCTTTCATATCCGTTTGGGCTACCACTTTCAGTGTGTAGTAGCTACTGGGAAGTAGTGTATATTCACAGCGAGCTTCGCCTACCTCGGTATTTTCTGAGCAGGTGAGTGTATCTGGAAGGGTGTACAGATGGTTAAAGACGCTTAGAGAGGCTTCGCCCTCACCACCGGTCAGTGTAAAAGAAGCGTTTGCTAAAGGTTCGCGCACCTCAACGCGAAATATCAGCGTTTCTCCTGCCGTTGCCGAAATCGAAATTTCTTCATGTAAAGCTAGATCAAGGCCGTGTGGAAAAGACTGCATGGTCTGATGGATCCAATCTGTAAATGCGACGGTGCGGGTATAAACGCCTGGTGTCCCCGCAGCGGCGCAGTCTGGATTCCCCCAACTGACAATACCGATGCTGTAATCGCCTTCTGGAGTGTTTACGGTCAAGGGACCACCGCTATCACCTTGACAGGCGCCATATCCACCCTCGGCAGGGCCAGCGCACAACATAATGTCTTTATCGACTTCAAGGCCAAATAACTCAAGATAGGCTCGAGAACAATCATCGGAGGGGAAAATGGGAACATCCACTTGCTGCAAGACGCGCGCTACTTTGTTGAACTCATCGGTGCGACCCCATCCGGATACGGTCGCAAGATCACCGGGGTTGGCGTATGCCTCCATAATATGCTCATCCGCCAGCGGTAGAAGGGGTATCCAAGATGGGGCCGGGTAAGCGAGCCGAAGTAGAGCAAGGTCATAGCCTAGGTTGACGGGGCTGTATTCTGGATGCAGGATCACTTCCTGCACAGGTATAGATGTGGTTGGAAACCACAGGTCTTGAGTCTCGAGAACAACGGAAAATCCGTATGTTATACGACTGGAGACTGCGCAATGCGCAGCCGTCAACACCCACTCTGACGAGATCAGCGCGCCACCGCACATATGGTCGCCCCAGAGGTCCTGCAGTGATACCTGAAATTCGCGTTCACCGGCGGGTACAGGAGTTCCGCCAATAACAAATGGACTGAAGTTTGGCGTTGTCAGATCGGGTGAAAGTTGTTTTTGTGGGGCAGTCAGTGTAAATGCATCTGGAGGGCGGCGAAGCTCTTCGGTTGTGTATTGGCTGTCGTTGGCATTAGCGCCGGTTAAGAATGCGCTAGTTAAAGCAAAAATAATGAGTAACGCAGGAAAATTTTTCATAAAAGTCTCCGTGTCTCCGCAAGTGGTGCGGCTAATCCCCATTCTGAAGCGGCTGGTGATAGCGCTTCAGGAAAGGGCTCCTGAGAAGTGAGGGTTCGCTTCGTCGTACCTTTTAAGGGGCGACTGAAGGGGGCAAAGGATACGCAAGCTGGTAGTGCAAGGCAACAAGAAAATGGGTTAAGTAATTGATAAATTTTTGGAGGAAAACTATGGCTTTAACACAATCCACTATGATGGCGCTGGGTAGCAAAGCGCCTGACTTTTCACTTCCTGAAGTTGGCGGGAATGTCATTAGTTTGGCCGATTTTTCTGAAGCAAAAGCTCTGGCGGTTTTGTTTATCTGTAATCACTGTCCTTATGTTATTCACATCGCGCCGGCCTTGGCTCAATTGGCAAAGGAGTACCAGGAAAAGGGTGTTGCGTTTGTTGCGATTAATAGCAATGACACCGACGCCTATCCGGCGGATAGTTTTGCCAATATGAAAATTGAAAAAGAAAAACGCGGCTATACCTTTCCTTATTTATTCGATGAGACTCAAGCAGTGGCACACAAGTATGGTGCGGCTTGTACTCCCGATATCTATGTTTTTGATCACCAACAAGCTTTAGCGTATCGCGGCCAGTTTGATGAGACGCGGCCGAATCGTATTTCTTCTGGAAATTATGACTCTTCGGTGAATCCGGCAAATGGTGCCTCTTTGCGCCGCGCACTCGATCAGTTATTAGCGGGCGAAAAAATTCCTGAGGACCAGTATCCATCCATGGGCTGCAATATTAAATGGAAACCCGGCAATGAGCCTGCCTAAGGTGCAGGCTTACCGCGCCCGCATACTGCATTTTCTGCAGGAGCCAATAGAGCAGGGCGAGAGTGCTTGGGAATACTTCGAAGATGGTGCTTTATTGGTCGAGCAGGGCTATGTTCGAGCCGTTGGCTCCGCCGATGAGTTGCTAAAAGACTTTTCAGGCACTGTAACCCGCTTTCCCAATCACTTGATAGTGCCGGGGTTTGTAGACTGCCATATTCACTATCCACAAACCGAAATGATGGCCGCGTACGGTGAGCAGTTGTTAGTTTGGCTGAATCACTACACATTTCCTACGGAGATGAAATTCGCGGATCCAGAGTACGCCGCTTCAATTGCCACTGTGTTTTTGGATGAGTTGTTGCGCAATGGCACTACCACCGCTTTGGTGTTTGCCAGCGTGCACCCGCAGGCGACGGAGGCATTTTTTCAGGCGGCGCAAAAACGTAATTTGCGCATGATTGCCGGAAAAGTATTAATGGATCGCAATGCGCCGGAAGCGCTTTGTGATACAGCCCAGACGGGGTATCAGCAAAGCCGTGCGTTAATTCAGCGTTGGCATGGAGTGGATCGCTTGCAATATGCAGTCACCCCGCGTTTTGCACCCACCAGCACACCCGAGCAATTATTAAAGGCCGGAGACTTACTGCGCGAGTTTCCAGGGGTATATCTCCACACACACTTGTCGGAAAATGTACAAGAAGTGGAATGGGTGAAAAGCCTCTTTCCTGCCGCCCAAGATTATTTGGATGTGTACGACCAGGCAAACTTGTTGGGGCGCCGGAGCATGTTGGCGCATGCTGTTCACTTGTGTGACCGTGAGTGTTCGCGCTTGGCGGAAAGCGATTCTGCTATTGCGCACTGCCCAACATCCAATTTGTTTTTGGGGTCAGGTTTATTCGATATGGCAAAAATGTGGCGCTTTAATATTCGCGTTGGGTTGGGAACGGATGTTGGTGCCGGCACGAGCTTTTCGTTGCTGCGTACGCTGGATGAGGCCTATAAAGTACAGCAGTTGCGCGGCGAAAACCTCGATCCCTTTCAAGCCCTTTATATGGCGACTCTGGGTGGTGCTCGAGCGCTGGATCTGGACGACAAAATCGGTAATTTTTTACCGGGTAAAGAGGCCGATTTTTGCGTTCTTGATTTGCAAGCCACCCCCTTTTTAACGTTTCGTCTGCAACATTCACAATCGCTCGGTGCGCTTTTGTTTGTCCTGCAAACACTCGGTGATGATCGCCTTGTCGAGCGGACCTATGCCATGGGACATTGCGTGCATCAGCGGAGCTAAGCGACGCCTGCCGGATGGTCAGAGGAAGAGCTCTGGTGGGCTTTAGCGCCCCTGTCTTATGAATGTTATGATGCGAGTCAACGTCATTATTTTGGTTTGCGCTTATGTCTCGTCTTCTAGCGGCTGGTTTTGCGGGTTTGCAGTTTGATAATAGCTATGCCCGTTTGCCAGAGCGCTTTTTCTCTCGCGTCGAACCAACCCCTGTCGCTAACCCGCAATTAATTAAAGTGAATCACCGGCTTGCTCATGAGCTCGGGCTGGACCCGCACGCTTTGGAAACGCCAGACGGTGTGGCTATGCTTGCCGGTAATTGTCTGCCGACCGGTGCTGAGCCGATTGCCCAAGCCTATTCTGGTCACCAATTCGGCCATTTAAATCCAAGTCTCGGTGATGGTCGGGCAATTCTTTTGGGCGAGGTGGTGGATCGTCAAAATCTGCGTCGGGATATTCAGCTCAAAGGCCCGGGGCGCACGCCTTACTCTCGCAGTGGTGATGGGCGCGCTGCCTTGGGGCCCGTTTTGCGCGAATACTTGCTGAGCGAAGCCATGTTTCATTTGGGGATTAAAACCACCTGCAGTTTGGCAGCGGTGACGACAGGGGAGCCGGTTTATCGAGAGACTGCACTTCCTGGCGCAGTGTTGACGCGTGTGGCGGCTAGCCATATTCGTGTGGGAACTTTCGAGTTTTTTCGGGTGCGCGATGATCGCGAAGGCCTGCGAACGCTTGCGGACTATGTCATACAGCGACATTACCCGGATGTTCTTTCGTCTGAGAATCCTTATTTGGCGCTGCTCGAACAGGTTATACATGCGCAAGCACACTTAGTTGCCAGCTGGTTGCAGGTGGGTTTTATTCACGGCGTTATGAACACAGACAATATGACTGTCACCGGAGAGACCATTGATTACGGGCCTTGCGCTTTTATGGACGTCTATGATCCGGCGACCGTGTTTAGCTCCATCGACCGGCGGGGGCGTTATGCCTATGGCAACCAAGCGGCAATTGCATTGTGGAACCTCACCCGTTTTGCCGAGAGCTTGCTGCCCCTGTTTGATACCAACCAGGATGGCGCCATTGTAAAAGCCGAGTCGGTACTGGAATCTTTTTCGGGAATTTTTACTCACTATTGGCTTGCGGGCATGCGCAAAAAATTGGGGTTAGAAAGCTCCCACACCGATGATGAGCACTTGGTAACGGAGTTTTTACAGCTTATGCAGGAAGCCCGCGCCGATTTTACGCTCGCTTTTCGCTATTTAGCAGATGCGGTAACAGATGAAGCCGCTACTTCTTTGCAAGCGCTATTGAATGGCAGTGACGGGCTGACCCGCTGGTTGAACTCGTGGCATGCTCGGTTAGCTCAAGAGAGTCGCTTAAAGGATGTTATTAGCGAGCGCATGCGCGAAGTTAACCCCTTGTATATTCCCCGCAACCAAATGGTTGAAAGTGTATTAAAAGCCGCTGTCGAAGAAGGCAATTATCAACCGTTTGAGGAGCTACTTTCGGTATTAAGTCAGCCTTTTTCAGCACAGGCGGGAAAAGAATGTTATGCCGAGCGTCCAGTAGAACAGCCTTACATGACGTTTTGTGGGACGTAATTTATTAATGAAAGATGAAGGATCTTTAAAAATAAAAAAAGCCGCCCTAGGGCGGCTAAAGAGGTTGCGGGTTGTTCTTTCCGATCGCTAGGCAACTTCAGGTTCGGCAACTTCCGACTCACTTTTGTAAACCGCATCGAGGCGATCACCTTCTTTTAACAAGTAATCAAAGGCGGCGAGGGAGGATTTGGCACCTTCACCCATGGAGATCACAATCTGCTTATAGGGCACTGTGGTCACATCACCTGCCGCGTAGATTCCTTTAATAGAGGTTTCGCAGCGCTCATTGATTATGATTTCGCCAAAGCGTGTGCGCTCCACCAAACCCCCAAGAAAGTCGCTATTGGGTACTAAGCCGATTTGCACGAAGACACCATCAAGCTTTAATTGATGCTCCTCTTGGCTGGCGCGATCCATGTATTTTAGTGCATTGACCTTACCATTTTCTGCCAAGACGGCTTGTGTTGCGACGTTTTTAAGAATCGTGATATTGCTCTTTTTGCCCGCCTGGTCTATTAGAACTTTATCGGCTTTCAATTCCGGTGCAAACTCGAGAACCGTCACAGATTTAGTGATGCCGGATAAATCCAGAGCGGCTTCTATGCCCGAGTTGCCTCCCCCGATTACCGCTACGTTCTTGCCCTTAAAGAAAGGGCCGTCGCAATGTGGGCAGTAGGCCACACCATTACCGATATTTTCTTTTTCGCCAGGAACACCCAGCTCGCGCCACTTGGCACCGGTTGCGATAATAATGGTTTTCGTCGGAATGGATTCTCCGGAAGACAATACAACGCTTTTAATATCACCATTTTCCACGCTATCGACGCTTAAGTGCTCCTTGACCGTAACGTCATATTCGTTCAAGTGCGCTTGCAGAGCGCTAGTTAATTGTGGGCCGGTTGTTTTGGGTACCGAAATTAAGTTTTCAATGCCCATGGTATCTTTCACCTGGCCGCCGATACGGTCCGCGATCAGCGTCACTTTTAAGCCTTTGCGCGCGCTGTAAATGGCTGCACTAATGCCCGCAGGGCCGCCGCCAATGACGGTTACATCTTGCAATGGCATAGCGGCGGCGGACTTGGCCTGGGTGATGTGTGGGTAGCGGTCAATTAATTTTTGCACCAGCTCTGCCGCAGTCACTTTTCCGCTGGCAAACAATTCCCCGTTCAAGTAGACCGTGGGCACGCCTTGAATATCGCGCGCTTTAATAAGGTCTTGGAAAAGACCGCCGTCGATCATATCGCTGCGAATATTGGCGTTGAGCAGAGCAAATTGGTTTAGCGCCTGTACCACATCGGGGCAGTTATGACAGCTCAGGCTAATAAAAGCTTCGAACGCCAAGGGCTCATCAATGGCGGCCACCAGGCTTTTGATATGGTCATCGAGTTTGACAGGCGTGCCCGAGGCTTGCAGCAGAGCTAAAACCAGCGAGTTAAATTCGTGTCCGCTGGGAATTCCAGAAAAACGTATACCGGTGTCTACGCCATCGGCCTCAAGGGCAAACGTGATAGGGCTGCGCAATTCGCCATTGGTGTCACGCTCGACAAGAGAAATTTTGTTGTTGACGCCCGCAATACCGGTCAAAAAGGTGACCAGTTCCTGGCGCTTTGGATGTTCACCGCTCTGCAATACAAAAGTGACCGACTTCTGCATGTTGGCGGTATAACTTTTTAACGCACTAATAATGTCATTGGTTAACATGTTTGGCCCTAAGTGTATCGATCGAGCTGGAAAGTAGTCCCGGCAACTCGGTTGCCGGGACTTGTTCTGATGAAGGAATGTTTAGATCTTGCCGACGAGGTCAAGCGATGGGGCCAAGGTGGCTTCCCCTTCTTTCCACGCGGCGGGGCAGACCTCACCGGGGTTGGCGGCCACATACTGCGCAGCCTTCACTTTGCGCAGTAAGTCTTGCGCATCGCGACCGATACCTTCGGCGGTAATTTCCATGGCTTGAATCACGCCTTCGGGGTCAACCAGGAAGGTGCCGCGGTCAGCCAAGCCTTGATCTTCACGCATGACATCAAAGTTGCGGGTGATCGCCCCTGTGGGGTCACCGATCATGGTGTACTTGATCTTGCCGATGGTCTCAGATGAATCGTGCCAAGCTTTGTGAGTAAAGTGGGTATCGGTCGACACCGAGTAAATTTCGACGCCGCGCTTCTGAAACTCTTCGTAATGGTCCGCGATATCACCCAGTTCTGTTGGGCAGACGAAGGTAAAGTCCGCAGGATAGAAGAAAAATACTGCCCACTTACCCAGGACGTCTTGCTCGGTAACTGGGATAAACTCGCCGTCTTTGTAAGCGGTGGCGCTGAAGGGTTTGATTTTGGTGTTGAGAAGTGCCATATCCGTTCCTCGTAGTTGGTTAATGAATCAATGTGCTGATACCTTAGCTCCCAGCGATCAATCTATAAAGCTTGTTTAATCGAACATTGTGATCTATTTTATCTATCATTTGGGTGCGCGGAGGAGCAAGATGATCACCACCAAACAATTGGCTTACGCCCTGGCAGTGGAGCGCCATCTGCATTTCCGCAAGGCAGCCGAGCATTGCAACATCAGCCAGTCGGCATTGAGCACTGCCTTAGCGGAGCTGGAAAAATATCTGGGGTTTCAGCTATTTGAGCGGGACAACAAGAAAGTGTTGGTAACCCCTATAGGAAAAGAAGTTTTAGAGCGAGCGCGAGATATTATGCTGCGTTTGGATGAACTGGAGCGACTGGCCGATACTCTGAAAACGCCGCTGAGCTACCCCATTTCAGTAGGGCTGATACCCACTATCGCGCCCTATTTATTGCCTAAGGTGTTTCCCGAACTCAAACGCCGCTACCCCAGCAGCCAAGTAGCGGTGGTGGAGGAGCAGACTCATGTGCTGTTGGAGATGGTGCGCAGGGGCGAAATTGATACGGCAATTATTGCGTTGCCTTTCGCCTGTGATGGCCTGTTAACCTTCGAGTTTTGGGCAGAAGATTTCTACTGGGTCGCACCGAAAGACGACAAGCTCGCTCGTCGCGATCAAATTACGAGTAAAGAGCTAGAGCACGCAAATTTAATGTTGCTGAAAGACGGACACTGCCTTAAAGAACACGTCTTGGATGTCTGCAATATGCCAGAACCACAAAGCAACCACGGTTTTGGCGCCGCCAGTTTGCATACCCTGGTGCAAATGGTCCTGAACGATATGGGGACAACACTGATACCCGAAATGGCCATAGAGCAGCTCACCTCGCAATACCCGCAACTGAGTACCGTACATCTAAGCGAACCCAGTCCCCATCGCCGCATCGCGTTCGTGATTCGCCCCAACTATACGCGCATGAACAGCATAGAAGCGCTGCTGGACATATGTCGCGAAATGCTGAAAGAGCGCAGGCGGGGAGGAGCAGAAATACGAGGAAGTGCAGACGCCTAAACGGCGTCTGCAAATGTCCTCGGTTACTAGTGGAGTTCGTCGGATAGGATTTCTCGCCAGCCCTTGCGCAC
>CAYZVN010000062.1:0-18583 GCA_964482025.1 uncultured Saccharophagus sp.
AAACGGCCTTCGGGCCGTTTTTTATCGCGCAAAAATCTGCAGGATAATTACTCCTCCCTTTGCCGTTCCTCCCGCGCCCTTTGCTCCTCCAACACCGCCCGTATTTCATCCATCACAGTATCCACATCAGCCGCTTCGTCGGATTCGACAAAAATACCCGTCAATTCCGTATCCGGATGCAACTCGCCATCCTCATACAGCGCCCACATCTCTTTCGCATATTGCGTCTGCAATAGTTGTGGGGCGAATTGGCTGTAGTATTCGCGCATTTTATTGACGTCGCGTTCGAGCATGCGGCGGGCGTTGTTGTTGGCGGCAGCGTCTACGGCTTGGGGGAGGTCGATGATGACCGGGCCATAGTCGTCGACGAGAATATTAAATTCCGAAAGGTCGCCGTGAATCAACCCTGCGCAGAGCATGCGCACGACATATTGCATCACCACCGCGTGATCTTCGAGCGCCTGTTCCTCGGTGAGAATCACGTCGTTTAGCCGCGGGGCGACTTCGCCGTCTTCGGTGGTCACCAGCTCCATCAGCAGTACACCGTCATAACAGCCGTAGGCTTCCGGGACTCGCACGCCTGCTTGAGCGAGTTTGAACAGCGCGTCGACTTCTGCATTTTGCCAGGTCTCTTCTTGCTGCTGGCGGCCGAACTTCGACCCCTTCTCCATAGCGCGAGCGCGCCGGCTATTGCGTACTTTGCGGCCTTCCTGATACTGCGCCGCTTTTTTGAAGCTGCGTTTGTGGGCTTCTTTGTAGACTTTGGCGCAGCGGATGTGAGGGCCGCAGCGCACGACGTAAACCGAGGCCTCTTTGCCGCTCATGAGCGGGTGGATAACTTCGTCGATTAGGCCGTCCTCTATCAGAGGTTGCAGGCGTAAGGGAGTCTTCATGGGCCTCTTAGGGTGCAAACGATGAGCCGCACATTGTAGTGCCCTTGGGCGCCACGCGGGGGATTTTATGTTTGGGGTTGAGGCCCCGTCGATGTGGATAAGGGCAAAAGTGCACTGGGTGGCGGCAGCTTATTCACCTTGTTCTCCCCCAAAAATTCCGCTCTAATGCGCGCCATGAATTCACTCCTACCCGGTTACATAGGCCTGCGCTACACCTGGGCGAAGCGGCGGAATACCTTTATTTCGTTCGTGAGCCTGTTTGCGTTTATCGGTATGGCGCTGGGCGTCTTCGCTTTGATTGTCGTGCTCTCGGTAATGAATGGCTTTGATCAGGAGCTGAAGAACCGGATTCTGCGCGTCGTCCCCCATGGTTTTGTTGAGCCCCAGGAGCCGTTGGCGGATTGGCAGAGCCTCGCGCAGCGGTTGGAGGGCAAGCACGGAGTGGTCGGAGCCGCGCCCTATGTGGCAGGACATGGGCTGGTGACCTATGACGGCAGCATCCACGGCATGGAAATTCAGGGGATTGATCCTATCGCCGAACAGGACGTCTCGGTGGTGCACGAGCACATGCTGTTGGGCAATCTGGAGTCCCTGCAGCCCGGCGAGTACCAGATCCTGCTGGGAAGTTTATTGGCCCGCTATCTAGGGGTGACCCTCGGCGATAAAGTGCAAGTCACTCTGCCGGAGGTTTCGGTAACGCCGGCCGGTATTTTCCCGCGCACCAAACGCTTTACGGTTGTCGGAGTCTTCGAAGTGGGGGCGCAGATGGACCAGTCCTTGGCGCTACTGCACGTGAATGACGCCCAGAAGCTACTGCGGCGGGCCGGTGGGGTAGATGGTCTGCGTCTGCGTTTTACCGACATCTACAAAGCACCGGTATTGCTGAGCGAAGTGCGCCGGGAATTAGGACCAGCTTACACAACGCGGGATTGGAGTGAGACCCAGGGCAGCTTATTTCAAGCGATCAAAATGGAAAAAACCGTCGTCGGCATTATGCTGGGCATTATCATTGCCGTTGCCGCCTTCAATATTGTGACCAGCTTGATCATGATGATTACCGAGAAGCGCGCCGATATAGCAGTGCTGCGAACTATGGGCATGTCGGCTGGCGGAGTCGTGGGCATTTTTATGGTGCAAGGCACGGTGATTGGCATGGTGGGCATTGCCATAGGCGCAGGCCTGGGTATTGTGGTTGCCCAAAACTTAGCCGCCATGGTCTCCGGCGTGGAGCGCATGATGGGTGCGCAGATCTTTGATCCGACGGTGTACTTTGTTACCACTATGCCCTCACAGCTTCTGCTGGCGGATGTGCTCTGGGTGTGCGGAGGCGCCGCGCTGATCAGCTTCCTGGTGACCTGTTATCCTGCTTGGCGCGCCTCACAAATTGCCCCGGCGGAAGCCCTTCGTTATAACGTCTAACCATCAAGAGAGTGGCCATGAGCGGTGTTTTGTACTGCGACAATATCAACAAGAGCTATCAGCAGGGGCCGCAGCAGTTGCAGATACTGCGCAATCTTGAGTTTCGCGTTAACGCCGGGGAGCACTTGGCCATAGTTGGGGCTTCCGGTTCAGGGAAATCCACTTTATTAAATGTGTTAGGTGGGCTCGATAAGCCCGATGCCGGCACCGTCTATTTAAAGGATCAGCCATTTTCGCAACTTTCGGAAAATGCGCGGGGCAAGTTGCGCAATCGCTACTTAGGTTTCGTCTACCAATTCCACCATCTGCTCGCCGAATTTAGCGCCCTGGAAAACGTTGCTATGCCACTGTTGATCGCTCGCATTTCGCGAAGCGAAGCGTTTACACGTGCTCGAGTATTACTGCAGAAAGTGGGCTTGGCCAGTCGCGAATCCCACAAGCCGGCGCAGCTCTCCGGCGGTGAGCGCCAGCGCGTGGCGATTGCCCGCGCGCTGGCCAACAATCCGGCTTGCGTATTAATGGATGAGCCTACGGGCAATCTGGACGGTAAAAATGCCCGGGCGATACAGGCTTTAATGCAGGAGTTGAGCGAGCAGATTGACACCGCCTTTGTGGTGGTTACGCACGATCTGCAATTTGCCCAGACGATGAACAGTGTGCTGGAGCTCAGCGAGGGGCGGCTGATTCGGGTCGAGTCACAATGAAGCTACCGGTTTTTATCGGCCTGCGTTATACAGGTGCGCCGCGCAACAACCAGTTTGTATCGTTTTTCTCCGGTGTTTCGATTACCGGCTTAGTGGTGGGGGTTGGCCTACTCATCACGGTGTTATCGATTATGAACGGTTTTGATCGTGAGTTGCGGGAGAAAATCTTGGCGCTCGTTCCGCAAGCGGCCGTCTATGAGCGTACCGGTATCAGCGACTGGCAAGAGTTGCAGGCCTGGCTGGAGGCCCAACCCCGCGTCGAGGCTGCCGCCCCCTTTGTGAAGTTAGAGGGCTTGGTGTCGTATCAGGGGAAATCGGAACCGGTGGTGCTGTTTGGTATAGAGCCCGCTGAGGAGCTGCGCGTGTCGCGGCTGGAGGAATTTCTCAGCCCGGACATAATGGCGCGCCTGCAAGCTGAAGAAGATCAACTCGTGCTCGGAGAGGCGATTGCGAACCGTTTGGGCGTAAAAGAAGGGGAGCAGTTGATGTTGGTCGTCCCCGGGGAGCGCGCTGGTGTGGCGCCGCATATCGGCTACTTCACCCTGTTAAAAGTTCTCCGTACCCATACCGAGTTGGATAATTCACTCTCCATTACCCATCTGACGACGGCGGCACGTTACACCGGGCAGCCGGAGAAAGTCACCGGCATGCGCCTGAAGGTTGAAGATCTCTTTTCGGCGCGAGATATCGTCTGGAATGCGCTGACGCAGTTGGGCCGGAACTACTACGGCACCAGCTGGTTGAATACCCACGGCAATCTTTACCAAGCCATCCACATGTCGAAAAAACTTGTCGCCTTATTGATGTCGCTGATCGTCGCCATTGCGGCATTTAATGTGGTGTCTACTTTGGTCATGGTGGTGGTGGAAAAGCAGGGGGATATTGCCATTCTGCGCACTTTCGGCGCCTCCACTGGCGACATAATGGCCATATTTGTAGTCCAGGGATCCGTCATAGGGCTAATCGGGACGCTTCTCGGGGTGGTCTTCGGTTTGTTACTAACATTGATCGTTCAGCCGCTTGTGCGATTTTTTGAGATGCTCTTTGGCGTGCAATTTCTTAAATCCGATGTTTATCCGCTGACCTACCTGCCCATTGAAATCGCCCCAGATGATATCGCGCAGGTGGCCATCACCGCTTTGCTCATGAGCTTTCTTGCCACTCTATATCCCGCCTGGCGTGCCAGCCGCACTCGACCGGCCGATGTGCTGCGTTACGAATAGCGTTTCTGCCGATCCGTAAAAATACTTACCGTGTTATTAGAATTCTAATAAACCATTCATTTCTTAAAGCTTTTTTACAACTTTTCCTGCTCTAACTAGCAGCTCATTAAGGCTTGTCTATACTCCAGGATAATAAGTACTCGCTCGCTCCCATTTTCTGAAAACACTCCTGAGTCTGCGAGCAATCTTGAATGGATAACCTATGGCCTTTCTCGCTAAGCTTCCGATTGATCGCAAGATCTACATTATTCCTTTGCTGGCCATTGTCAGCTTCGGAGTTTATCTCGCCATCAATGCGAGTATGGCGCTGCGTAATGCGGAAATGCTGCAGACCGCACGCGACCGGGATTTCCCAGTGCTGCGCTTATCCGATCGGGTGCTGTTTGGCTTAGAGCGCATCAATGAAGACCTGCAGACAGCCGCCACCACAGCGGATGAAGAGTCGCTGCAGCTTGCGCAAAAATCCTATGACACGCTCCGGCAGGATTTTCATCAACTCGCAACCCTCGCCCAAAACTTGCGCTCCGATGTCGAAAGTATGGAGCGCGACTTTAACCACTACTTTGAGCAGGCCTATCAGCTGGCGAGGATGATGATGGAAGGTTCGGCGGATTACGCTGAACTGGGTCGCCTTTCGACCGCGATGAATCAAACCTACGATAAAACACGTGTAGCTTTGGAGGCATTTCAAGCAGCTCAGCTGCGCCAGTTTGAAAACCGGTTTGATGCCGCCAATCACACCGCGCAACGGATGGTCGAAATCGGCGTGGTCATGGGATTGATAACTTTAGTGGTATTGGTGTTGGTGACGGTTCCGTTGGTTCGCGGAATCAAGCGCAGCATTATTGAGGTGGTGAATTCTCTGCGCGATATCGCCGAAGAAAACGGTGATCTGACCGTGCGCCTGCACTCTCGGAGCAGTGATGAAATCGGCCAGCTCGTGTATTGGTTCAACTCTTTTATGGACAAGCTGCAGACGGTAATTGGCAAGGTGGTGGAAACGTCGCAACCACTCAATGAGCTAGCGGCCAATTTAAATGAGGTGGCCGATACCGCCAATCAATCGATCGGTTTACAGCGCAGCGCATCCAACCGTGCGAAATCAGCGATCGATGAAATCAATCACAACGTAAGCCACATTGCGGATAACGCCGCGCTTGCGGCGCAGGCTGCATCTGAAGCACACGATACCGCCAGTAGCGGCCACCAAATTGTGGCACAAACGGTTAGCAGTATTCAGAAGCTGGCCGATAACGTTTTGAATATCCAAGAGGTAATTCGCCAGCTGGAGCGTGACAGCAGCAAAGTCGGCACTGTGTTGGATGTTATTCGCAGTATTGCGGAGCAAACGAATTTGCTCGCCCTCAATGCGGCGATTGAGGCGGCTCGCGCAGGTGAACAGGGCCGAGGTTTTGCGGTGGTGGCGGATGAGGTGAGGACACTTGCCTCGCGTACCCAGGAATCCACTTTGGAAATTCAAGAAACCATTGGCAAATTGCAACAGGTTGCTAAGTCAGCGGTTGAGGTAATGGAAGAAAGTGCGTCGCAAGCGCAAATCAGTGTAGAGAAAGCCAATGATGCCGGCGAAAGCTTGCAGGCGATTAATCAGTCCATCGGCAATATCAACGAGATGAACGAAAAAATCGCCCAAGCGACGCACGCGCAGGCGCGGGTGGTGCAGGAAATTGTACAAACCATTAACGAAATTCACGACCGCTCAGAAAAAACCTTTGAACGCTCGGCGCTACTCACCTCCGCCAGCCATCGCCTGGTGACGTTTGCCGAAGAAATGAATGCAATTACCGGCAGTTTCCGTGTGTAAAAAAAACGCCGGGAGACCGGCCATTAGCTTCAATAAGAGAAGAGGGGGGAGTCATGAATAAGCATGTTTGGCGCAGCGTCGTTTGTGCACTGGCAGCGGGATGTACACTGCCAACAGCAAGTGCGGCGGATATTCAATTTCGCGGGTTTG
This sequence comes from uncultured Saccharophagus sp., assembly GCA_964482025.1. Taxonomy (GTDB): domain Bacteria; phylum Pseudomonadota; class Gammaproteobacteria; order Pseudomonadales; family Cellvibrionaceae; genus UBA5868. The sequence goes on from CAYZVN010000062.1 coordinate 6,212, forward strand.
CCTCGTTTGTTGGCGGGTCGACTCTAAGCTCCGACGAAACCTTGTATGGCTACGACGACCATATCAATTTCCGCAACGATTCTCTTATAGCGTTGCAGATGGATGCGACCCTCGACCGCAAGCTCAGTGCGACTATGCAAGTGATGAGTCGCGGGGAAAACTCCTATGATCCTACGGTGGAGTGGGCTTATCTCACTTATAGAGCCAGTGACGAATGGCAGGTGAGTGCTGGGCGTATCCGCATTCCGTTCTACCGTTATTCGGATTTTATGGATGTTCGCTATACCTATACTTGGTTAAAACCGCCGCAAACTGTTTACGACTTCGATTTCGCCGGCTACGACGGGCTTTCCGGGGTTTATTCCACCCAATTAGGCCGCTGGGATTCCTCTTTGCAACTGATCTTTGGCCAGTTCGAGGGAGAGACAGTTGGTTATGAGGCCGCGCTGGAGGATCTGAAGGGCTTCAGCTGGACCCTGACGCGCGATTGGCTGACGCTGCGCGCCGGCTACGTCAGTTCAAAAGCCACTATTGAAGTTGATGAACTCGAACAGCTGGCGGCGGGTATAGAGGCCGTGGGTGCCGGAGCGGGTCAGGATCTCTCTAGGCTTGCTAATGCGGTACGCCTCGACGGTGACAAAGGTGGGTACTACGACTTCGCGGTGGGAATTGATTACAACAATATCTTGTTTGATGCGGAATATATTGAATACACCATTGATGACAGCTTGCTGGCGGAAAGTAATGCCTACTTCGTCGCGATCGGTTATCGATTTGGCAAATGGATTCCGATGTTGACCTACTCCGAGGTAAAAGCCGATCCACCCACCCGAGTGATGAATGCATTACCAGAGTCGGTGGCTAACTTGCCTTTTGGCCCTGCGACGCTCGGTCAGACCATTGCCGGGGCGGTAGCTGCGACCGAGACGGAAACGGAGCTGTTGGACATTGTGTTGCGTTACGACTTCCATCATTCCGCCGCCTTCAAGATCGCCTGGACACAGGCCGAGGAAATGGGTGGGGATAAAAACCAATTGCTGCGCTTCGGCATCGATTTAGTGTTCTGAGGAGATAACGATGAAGAAGTTATTAAGTGCCTTATTTATTCTGCTATTTAGTGCGGCGACTTATGCAGAGATCGTCGTGATCGTCCATCCTTCGAACACCAGCAGCTTTGACAAGGCAGAACTCGAAGCTTTGTTTATGGTAAAAAAATCGAGCTACGGTAATAGCCAAAAAGCCTCGCCTTATTACTTATCGGCAGACGACCCAGTGCGGCATCAGTTTGATGAGAAGGTCTTAGGCAGGTCCAGCTCACAATTGAAAGCTTACTGGTCTAAATTGGTTTTTACCGGCAAAGGCACCCCGCCACCCGAGCTAGGCAGCTCTGCTGAAGCGGTGGCGAAAGTCGCTGGCGATGTCAGTGCTATCGCCTATGTGGATAAAGCGGCGGTGAAGGATGGGGTCAAAGTGGTATTCACTTTACCGTGACCTTGTTTGACGGCGCCGTTCGCGGCGCTGTTTCCAGCGCTCGGCGACATGCCAGCGCCACAATCCCCGCACCAATAGATAGCCCGCTAAGCCAGACCCTACGCCGAACGTCAAACAGCCGAGCAATAGGGGTTTCCAAATGGTTAAGAATCCCGAAAAAAGCCACTGCCACGTCAGCTCAAAACTGAAATGCGTCGGCGGTCGGCCGAGCATCCAGGCCCCCGTTTTATAAGCCGCAAAAAACATAAAAGGCATGGTCAGAGGATTGGTTAGCCACACGAGGCTTACCGCCAGCGGCAGATTGCAGCGCACCAAAAGAGCAGCGGTGGCGGCCACCGGCATCTGCCCTGGGATCGGCAGGAAGCAGACGAATAAGCCAACCATAAAAGCCAGGGAAACCGACTGGCGATTCAGCTGAAATAAATTGGGCTCGTAACGCAACTGTCCGAGGAAGCGCAAGGCCGGCGTCTCATGGACCCTCTGGGGATCGGGCAACCAGCGTTTTAAAAGCTTACGTGGCATGAATATCGCGCCATTTTTTGGTTTGCGAGGTCGGCATTATGCCCACTCGACTAGCCTTAAACTAGGATAGCCATGATGGCTCAGCCGTTACCTCCATGATAAATTGCCGCAACAGATGTCGTTTAGAGCTGTTACGTTCGCATGGAGGCAACGGTGTTTTATCTTTGGTCTTTCGCCGCCGGATTAATTCACATACCGGTTTATTCTTTTCCCTGGTCTGTTCCGCTTCTGCTGTGCGCCGCTCTCTGCTGCCTTATGCTCACTCGTCTGCGAATTCCCCTCGTGGGCATGGTGGCGTGTGGGCTCCTGGGGATGGCTCTTGGCAGCTGGAACCTTCAGCGGTTATGCGCTGCTCAGCTATCGCCAGAGCACGATCAAAGCCTGCAGTCACTCAGCTTCACCATTGTATCCATACCCAATAGGACGGCGGTTTCGCAGACGTTTCTTGCACGCGTCGAATCCGTGGACTGCGCTGCTGAGGCCTGCGCAGTGGAATTGCAGCAACAGTTATTGCGCCTGTCATGGTACCGCGCACCGCATGAGCTACAGCCGGGGCAAATATGGCATGGACGGGTGAAGGTGCGCCGCCCCCGCGGCTTCGTCAATCCCCAGGGGTTTGACTACCACGCTTGGTTACTGGCGCAAAAAGTGGTTGCCAGCGGCTCCGTGCGGCGCGCCGATCACGTTGGGGAGCGTTGGGTGTGGGCGAGCTATCGCGCGCGCTTAGCGGAGTCAGTTCTGCAGCTGGGCGATTCGCCTCACGAGCGATTTTGGCGAGCGCTGCTGATTGGCGAGAAGAGCGACCTTCAGCAGCGAGACTGGAATACCTTGCAGGCAACAGGCACGGTTCACTTGTTGGTGATCTCCGGTCTGCATATAGGACTAATCGCCACCTGGGGGTTTATGCTGGGCGCCTTAATCGCCCGCTTGTTGAGCGGTCTCCATCGGGGCTCGAACGCGCTGGCTGCGCAGTTGATCCCGGCATTCTTGGCCTGTTTATGCGCCGCCTTTTATGCCGCGCTCGCAGGGTTCTCCATTCCGACAGTGCGTGCCTTAACCGCCTGCTTGGCGCTGATGCTGTGCCGCACTTTTGGCGTGAACCTATCGCCTTTCGTGTTACTGGGGATCGCCGTCGTGGTGGTGGGGATCAACGAACCCCTGGCGTGGTGCAACGCCGGCTTCTGGTTGTCCTTTCTGGCGGTAGCACTGCTGTTTTACCTCTACACAGGGCGGCCCAAGCAAGTACCTGTACGAGTTTTTTTCTCCACCCAATGGATGATGGCGGTCGGCCTGACCTTGCCACTGTGGTTGCTCGGCTTCGGCACGAGTTGGGTAGGTCCTGCGGGCAATGTCGTTGCGGTGCCGGTAGTGTCGTTTGTGTTGGTTCCAGCACTGATGCTTGTTGCGCTGATTCACCCTTTGCTAGAAGGGCTGGCCGCTCATCTGTTGCAGTGGATGGATCAGATCTTCACCTGGATGTGGCGTTGGCTGGAGCTCCTTGAAACACTGCCCGCAGCGCTTTGGTGGCCGCCCCATAAGCTCACGGTATTTGACCTTTGCTTGGCCGGAGTAGGAGTCGTGTTATTGCTCGCTCCGGCAGGCCTGCTGATTAGGGGGATAGGCGCCTTGTGGTTGATCGCCGCCATGACGTCTCCCAGTCAACCCGATTTTCTCCTGCGCGTGACCGTGATGGATGTCGGCCAAGGGCAAGCTGTGATTCTGCAAACACCGAGGCAGACGTGGCTGTACGATGCAGGGCCGGCATACACAGACAGCTTCGACGCGGGCAGTCGTATCTTGGCGCCTCATCTGCGCCAGCTAGGGGTTCATCGATTGAATATGATGGTCAGTCATGCGGATCTCGATCACGCCGGTGGCGCAGCAGCCATCCTTGCGGCATTTGAGGTGGAGCGCCTGCTGCTGGGGGAGCCCTTGAAAGAGGAGGGGCGAGTGGGCGAGCCGTGTCGTCAGGGTCACTCCTGGCAAGTGGATTCGGTAACTTTTTCTGTTCTGTGGCCTCCGGATGACACCTATACTGGGAACAGCAGCTCTTGTGTTCTGCTTGTCGAATTTACCTCTGCTGGGGAAACGGTGCGGTTGCTGTTGCCCGGTGATGTGGATCGAGCAGTAGAGCGGGAGCTGCTAAAGGTTTTAGTCGGTCCAGTAGACTGGTTACTCGCGGGGCATCACGGCAGCAATAGCTCATCCTCCTATCGCTTGCTGTACCGCGCGCGGCCGAAGTATGTGGTGTTCAGTGCGGGTTATCAGAATCGCTATGGGCACCCGCATCCCAAGGTATTGCAGCGCTATGATGAGATGGCCGCAATCCCCTACATCACGGCAACGGATGGTGCCGTCGTATTTACCTGGACCGAACAGGGTATGACAGTAACCAAAACGCGCGAGCAGGAAGCCCGTCTTTGGCACTAAATTTCAGGTGGTATCGAGAGGACGCGCCGCGCGCCGTTTGTGTTGCGCTGGCGGCGGTCAAATCATGTATGATACTGCGGCAAAATAACGAGAACGGGGATAACCGGTGTTCGACATCATTGTTGCCGGCGGCTGGTTGATGCTGCCAATCATCATCTGCTCCATTATTACCATTGCCATTACCATCGAACGTTTCTGGGCGTTGAACCCCGGCAAAATTGCCCCGCGCAATCAGCTGGGACAGGTTTGGAATTGGATTCAAACCAATCAGATGGATAGCGAAAAACTCAAAGAATTGCGCCGCTCGTCGCCGCTGGGTCGTATCCTCGCAGCGGGTTTAAGCAACTCCCGCCACGGCCGCGAGATTATGAAAGACAGCATTGAAGAGGCAGCCAGCCAGGTCATTCACGAGATGGAGCGTTTTCTGTCGACCCTTGGCACGATCGCCGCCATTTCACCTCTGCTCGGCTTGTTGGGAACCGTGTTCGGCATGATCACCGTGTTCAATGAGATTATGTTGCAGGGAAGTGGTAACGCTAGCGTTTTAGCCGGCGGTATTTCCCAGGCGTTGATCACCACGGCGGCCGGCTTGTGCGTCGCCATCCCGGCGATGATTAGCCACCGCTTCTTCTTGCGGCGCATGGACGCCTTAGTGGTAACTATGGAACAGGAGTCCTTAAAACTGGTCGATGCGCTGCACAATGAGCGCCGTGTCGATCTTAAAACCGGTTGAGTGGTACCTCCGTGCAGTTCAAACGACAAATCAAAGCACAAGAAGATATCAACCTGACGCCGCTGATTGACGTGGTGTTTCTGCTGTTGATCTTCTTTATGGTGACCACCACTTTCACTCGGGAAACCCATTTGAAAGTGGACTTGCCGGAAGCGGAAGGTCCGCAGCCAACCCAGCCCAGCGAGAAGATCGAAATCCTAGTTACTTCGGATGGCGGCTATGCGGTCAATGGCGAGAGTTTGGTCAACAGCCAGATGCAAACGCTGCTGACGGCTATTCAGAAAAAAGGGCAGGGTAATACCGACCTGCCGTTTATTATCACAGCCGATGCCAATGTTCCCTACGAAAAAGTGGTGCAGGCCATGGATGCAGCCGGCCGCTTGGGCTACTCCAAATTGAGCATGACCACCAAAAAGCCGTCGGGTGAACAATAAACCCGATGGCTTGGTTGCGGCATAGCGTGGAACGGCAGTGGTACACGCGGCCGGACTGGCTCTACTGTCTGTTGCCGCTCACATGGCTGTTTCGCTGGCTCAGCGCGCAGCGGCGTAAGAAGCAGAGCCGCCGTGCGTACCAGCCGTCTTTACCTGTGGTAATCGTCGGCAATATCAGCGTCGGTGGGACGGGTAAAACCCCGGTCATTATCACCCTTGCCAAATCCCTTCAGCGCCATGGTTATCGACCGGTTATTGTCAGTCGGGGCTATGGTGCATCCGCCCAAACGGCCCGCCTCTTGCCGGCAAACGCCGCGCCGGCAGACTATGGTGACGAACCGGTTCTGATTGCGGCGACGACGGGTTGTCCGGTGGTGGTGGGAGCGGATCGAGTCGCGACGGTTCAGTATGTAGAGCAGCACCGGCTGGGCGATGTCATCCTCAGTGACGACGGTTTGCAGCACTATCGTCTCGGCCGTCAGTGGGAGATAGTTGTCATGGATAGTCAGCGGCGTTTAGGCAACGGCTATTGTCTACCAGTAGGGCCTTTGCGCGAGCCGGCGGGGCGCTTAGGCGAGGTGAACGCGGTGTTGCTGAATGGCGCAAGTTTCGAGGCACCCTGGTTGCCAGAAGCCAAGACTTATACGATGACGTTGCGGCCCGTCGGTTGGCGCCATATACGCAGCGGTGAACTGTTTGGTCTGGACGGGCTCCAACTAGACGGTGCCACTGCAATTGCTGGCATCGGCAATCCCGCGCGGTTTTTCCACACACTTCAGCAGCTCGGGTTTCGCGGACCAACCTTGAGCTTTGCCGATCATCACGCTTTTACTCCAGAGGACTTCTCAACGATTGGCGGTGAGGTGCTATTGATGACGGAAAAAGACGCCGTCAAAGTGCGCGCTTTCGCGGCCGAGAATTGGTGGGCTTTGGTGGTAGAAGCTGACTTTCCCGAGACCGTGCACAGCGGACTGCGCCATTTACTCGAAACTTCCTGCGCTTAGGTTCTAGGATCATCGCATGCCCCCCTTTACTGTCATTATTCCCGCCCGTTATGGCTCAACACGTTTGCCAGCCAAGCCTCTGAAGATGATTGCCGGTCGCACCATGATTCAGTGGGTCTACGAGGCCGCCTGCAAAAGCGCCGCGGAGCAGGTGTGGATTGCAACCGACGATCAGCGTGTTGCGGATGCTGCGGCCGCCTTTGGCGCGCCCGTGTGCATGACCCGCACAGACCACGAATCCGGTACTGATCGGCTACAGGAAGTGGTGGCCCATCTCCGGCTTGCGGATGACGCCATAGTGGTGAACGTGCAGGGAGATGAGCCGCTTTTGCCGCCCGAGGTCATTGACCAAGTGGCGCACAATTTGGCGGCTTGTCCAGCGGCAAGTGTCGCGACCTTGTCCGAACCCTTGCAGAACGCCGGCGACTGTTTTAACCCGAATATCGTCAAAGTAGTCAGCGATATTCAGCAGCAAGCGCTGTACTTCTCCCGCGCGCCCATTCCCTGGGGGCGCGATACCTATTCATCATCGAACCCGCAACTGCCAGCTGCTGAGCTGGCCCAGCGACATATCGGCATTTACGCCTACCGCGTTGCGCTACTCCACCAGTTTGTCACTTGGCCGGTGGCGCCATTGGAGGCGTTTGAGAGGCTCGAACAGCTGCGAGTGCTGGCCAACGGACAGCGCATTCATGTGGCGCCGGCCTGTGTTCCGGTGCCCGGTGGCGTCGACACCCCAGAGGACTTGGAGCGGGTTCAGCATTTGTTGGAGCAATGTTTATGAAGCAAGTAAAAGTATTGATGGTATGTCTAGGCAATATTTGTCGATCGCCCACGGCGCACGGCGTCTTTGAAGCAGTGGTGAAAAAACGCGGCTTGGCGGACCATATTCTGGTGGATTCTGCCGGTACCGCCGATTGGAACGTAGGTAAATCGCCCGATCCCCGCACCGCCAAAGCGGCGCTGACACGAGGCTACGATTTGAGCACTCAGTGCGGCCGCCAAGTGAGTATCGATGACTTCCGCGAGTACGACTACATTTTGCCGATGGACCGGCAAAACCTCATCGATCTTCAAGCCATCTGCCCCGAGGGCTTTAGCGGACATATGGGCTTGTTCCTCGAGTTCAGCCGCAAGCAAACACATGTAGAAGTGCCGGACCCCTATCTTGGCGAAAGTGACGACTTTGAGCTGGTGCTGGATCTAGTGGAAGAGGCGGTAGAAGGTCTGCTCGAAGACATCTTGGAAAAACACCCGCAAATCCGCGCCTACGCCACGTAAGTTCTCTATGCAATTGCTGCACGACTACGATCTCCAGCCGCTGAATACGCTGGCCGTGCCGGCGACAGCGGAGCACTTTTGTGTGGCTGCGACCTTGGTTGAGCTGCAACACGCCCTCGCCATCGCCCAGAAGCAGCGGTGGAGATTGTATGTTTTGGGCGGCGGCAGCAACGTGGTATTGCGACCGCATTTGCGCGGTTTGGTGGTGCAAATTGCGATCAAAGGCCGCGAGATTATCGCGCGCAATCCGGCGGAAGTGGTCATTAAAGTCGGAGCGGGTGAGAACTGGCACCAACTGGTTGAGTGGTGCCTGCGCGAGGGCTTTCACGGCCTTGAAAACTTAGCGCTTATCCCGGGAACCGTGGGCGCGGCACCGGTGCAGAATATCGGCGCGTACGGCGTTGAGATCTGCCGCTTTATCGAGCGGGTTGAAGGGCTCTCCCTACCCGAGGGGCAGCCGCTCTCTCTGAGTGCCCAAGAGTGTGAATTCGCCTACCGTGACAGTGTTTTTAAGCGTGGTTTGCGCGGAGGTTTCATTATCACCGCGGTTGTGCTGCGACTTCCGCTCGCCTTCTCGCCGGAGATTTCTTACCCCGCGTTGCGCGAGGTGCTTCCCCAAGAGATAACCCCCCAGGCGCTCTTCGAGGCCGTCTGTCAGGTGCGGCGCAGCAAGCTGCCGGACCCTCAAACCGTTCCCAATAGCGGGAGTTTCTTTAAAAATCCCATAGTGGCGCAGTCTCTCTACGAGCGCTTACAGCAACAGTATCCGGCGATGCCGTCCTATCCTGTGCCGCAGCCTCCAGGTGCAGAGTCATTACGCAAGCTGGCTGCCGCCTGGCTGATCGATCAGGCCGGTTGGCGTGGCCGGGTATCTCAACGGGTTAAGGTGCATGAGCAGCAAGCGCTTGTGCTGACCAACCCGGAGCGAGTCTCGGCGGATGCAGTGCTTGCCGCAGCCGATGCGATCTGCGCTGAGGTTGAGGCGCGCTTTGGCGTCGCTCTGGAGATGGAACCTCAGATTTTTGGCGCTGCGGATTCTTCCCGCGATACCCATGAAACACCTTGATCAAGGAACACTCCTTGCGGTCGAAGGCTGGCAATCGGTGCCGCTTCCTCTGGCGGATCTGCACCTGTGGCGGGGCTGGCTTACGGATTTGGAGGCGAAAACGCTCTATGACGGTCTCGCCTCCCAGCTTCACTGGCAGCAGCCTTCGTTAAAAATTGCCGGCAAGCTTTACCCCATCCCACGCCTTCAGGCTTGGTACGGGGATGCCGATGCCGTTTATCGTTACTCCGGCACCAGATTCGCTCCCCTAGGCTGGACAGCAGAGCTCGACGCGCTGAGGCGCAGATTAGAAGACGTCTGTGGAGCGAGTTTTAACAGTGTCCTGGCCAACTGGTATCGCCATGGAGCGGAGGGAATGGGGTTTCATGCAGATGATGAGCCCGAGTTGGGTCCGCAACCGGTGATTGCCTCTGTGTCCTTGGGCGGGAGCCGACGTTTTGTACTTAAACCTCGCCGAGGCCTTGAAGCAGAACCTCTGTCTATCGAACTGGGAAATGGCGATTTACTGAAAATGTCGGGCGCAACTCAGCGTCACTGGCACCACGGCATCCCTAAAACCCGCAAGCCGGTTCTTCCCCGTATCAATTTGACTTTTCGGTTGATCCAGCCCCTCTAGGCCGCACAATCCCTCGCTCATCGTTTGGGGGTAAAGCAAATGTTTCATACGGCTGTTTGTTGATAAGCCAGTACCTTTACCTGGGTGAGAATGGTAAATTGGCGCTGACTTTTAGGGACAGAGGTGGGGGCGACGGATTTTAAGGACTCGGAGAAGGGACCTCTTTGTCTTTTCTTCAGCTGACGCAAACCCGCCGATCAATAGGCAAGAGGTGAAGTAACAGTGACAAAAATAATTGTGGCGGATGATCACGATCTGGTGCGCATGGGGATTGTGCGGATGCTGTCGGATGTGCCCGGTTTTACGGTGGTGGGCGAAGCAAAAACAGGTGAAGAAGCGGTGCGCTTAGCGCGCGAGTTTAAACCGGAAGTGGTGCTGATGGATGTCAAAATGCCGGGTATTGGCGGTCTTGAAGCAACTCGAAAAATTCTCGCTTACAACAGCAATATTAAAATTATTGCCGTTACGTCGCTGGCTGACGAGATGTACCCGGAGCGCTTGATGAAGGCCGGAGCCTGTGGTTATGTCACCAAAGGAGCCAATTTCGACGAGATGATCGACGCGATAAAAACCGTGGTCGCCGGCAGTCGCTACATGAGCAGCAACGTCGCGCAGCAATTAGCACTGCGCAGTTTCGGCGGCACTAAAGCAGCCGCCTCTCCATTTGAGATGTTGTCCGAGCGAGAATTGCAAACCGCCATTCTTATCGCCAACGGAGCCAAGGTACAAACCATTGCGAGTACCTTTTGCGTGAGCCCCAAAACCATTAATAGTTACCGCTACCGCATTTTTGAAAAACTCAATATCAATAGTGATGTCGAACTAACATTACTTGCGGTCAAACATAAAATTCTCGATATAGACGCTATGGAGTAGGCGTAAGAAAGTAGGCGCCATGTCTCCAGACTCCAGTACTCAAGAATTCGACTCTAAAGCTTTTCTCAAAAACCTCACCCGTCAACCCGGCGTGTATCAAATGTACGATCATGCCGGGAATATTTTGTATGTCGGCAAAGCGAAAAATTTAAAAAACCGCGTTAGCAGTTACTTTCGCAAAAGTGGACTAAGTCCCAAAACCGAGGTGTTAGTACAGCGCATTCATTCGGTTGAGGTGACGGTTACGGTGAGCGAGGCGGAAGCCTTATTGCTCGAACAAAACCTTATTAAAGCGCAGCGCCCGCCCTACAACATACTGCTGCGAGACGACAAATCTTACCCCTATATTTTTCTTTCCAGTGGCGAGGATTATCCGCGCCTCGCTTTGCACCGTGGGCCCAAAAAGTCCAAAGGGCGTTACTTTGGCCCGTTTCCGGGTGCTGGAGCAGTGCGCGACAGCCTGCAGTTTCTGCAAAAAACCTTTCGCGTGCGCCAGTGCGAAGACAGTGTCTTTCGCAATCGCAGCCGCCCATGCCTGCAATATCAAATTGGCCGCTGCACCGGGCCCTGCGTTGGTCTGATTGACCCTGAAACCTATACGGCGGATGTACGCCATACTGCGATGTTTCTCGAAGGTAAGGGTGAGTCCCTGCACCGGGAGTTGGTGGATTTGATGAACCGTGCAGCGGAGTCTTTAGAGTTTGAAAAAGCCGCTGCGGCGCGCGATCAAATTACCGCCTTGCGCCAAGTTCAGGTCCAGAACTCGGTGGAAAGCGGTACCGGAAACGCCGATGTGGTGGCCTGTGCGATGGAGGCGGGTGAAATCTGTATCCACGTCCTATTTATCCGTCAGGGACGGGTGTTAGGCAGCAAGAGTTATTTTCCGAAGGATCTGCTCGGTGAAGGGGAGAGTGCCGTGCTTGGCGAGTTTCTCGCGCAGTTTTACCTCAGTGAGCGCGCCATGGATATTCCCACGGAGGTGGTTATCAGCCATCCGGTGGAAGAGGCCAGTGCCTTGGCTGAGGCGGTGAGGCAAGCGCTCGGCCGCCAGGTCTCAATCAGTGACAGCGTGCGCACCCACCGCGCTCGCTGGCTCGCTATGGCCATTGAGGCCGCACGCCAAAATCTGCGCACGCGCCTGGGGAGCCAGGAAAGCCTCCTCAAAAAATATGAGGCGCTGCAAGTGATACTGGAGCTGGACGAGATGCCGGAGCGCATGGAGTGTTTCGACATCAGCCACAGCAGTGGCGAGCGCCCCGTCGCCTCCTGTGTGGTATTCGACCGCAAAGGGCCGGTTAAATCGGACTACCGGCGCTTCAATATCACCGATATTCAGGCGGGGGACGACTACGCGGCTATGGAGCAAGCGCTGACGCGCCGCTACAGCCGTCTGCAAAAGGAGGGCAAACCCCTACCGTCGCTGTTAATCGTGGATGGGGGCAAAGGTCAGCTCAACAAAGCGCGCGAGGTGATGGGTGAACTGGGCATTCAGGAGGTAACCTTGCTGGGCGTCGCTAAAGGCACCACCCGCAAACCGGGCTTTGAAACCCTGATTCTTGACGATGGCCGTGAAAAAGTGTTGTCTAGCGACGATCCTGCGTTGCACCTGATTCAGCAAATCCGCGACGAAGCCCACCGGTTTGCTGTGACCGGCCACAAACAGGCTCGCGACAAACAGCGTCGCAAATCGCGCTTGGAGGACATTCCAGGAGTGGGGCCGACGCGGCGGCGGCAGCTGCTCAACCACTTCGGCGGTCTCCAAGAAGTGATGCGAGCAAGCCTGGACGAGATCGCGAAAGTGCCGGGGATCAATAAAAAATTGGCTCAGGAGGTTTACTATGCTCTCCATAGTGAGTAACTTGCTTCACCGCATTTGATTTGGAGCGTTCTGGTTAATGTTTAACCTGGCCAACCAACTG
>CAYZVN010000063.1:0-18447 GCA_964482025.1 uncultured Saccharophagus sp.
TGTAATTCTGGGCGGTTTAGCGCACCCGGTACGATTGAACTTCTCCGCCAGCTAATGCGGCGAGCCATTCTAGCGGATGCATTTGAGATAAAGGGCGAATTCTTGTTCGAATTAGTCGCGAAATCCCACGTGAAGCACAAAAAAGTTTACTTTTTTTGCTTACCAGCGTTCCACCGTGTCGGGAAATCGGTGGCGATCATCCTCGGTGGCGCGCTCGCGGCATTCACCGCGTATGCGGCGGACGGTCTCACCGGCATAACGGCCCAGTAACACGTAACCGTCGCGGCAGTAGCCCGATTGCTCCAGGGCCTGGTCCACCATTTGATGGATCTGCTTTTGGCTGTGTCGGTCATCGGGGGAGCGTCGTTGGCGGCGATGCGGATTGGTCGGCGGCTCGACTCGGTGCTCGCGCACCGGGAGCCTCAGCTCGAACAGCTTCAGACCGCCGCTGGTTATACGGGTTTGCAGCTCCAGCGGTTGCAGGTCTCGACTTCTGGCACAACCGGCGGCAAGGCCGAGCAGAATCACGAACCCGAGTAGCCACTTAGCGATGGTGAGGAGGGAGGTGGTCATAGGGTGGCGAGCTCCAGAAAGTGCCTCAGGTGACGCGAATATAGCCCATCAGGCCCGTTTCCATATGCTCAATCACGTGGCAGTGGAACATCCAGTCGCCGGGGTTATCCGCCACTATAGCGGCTTCGGCCCGCTCGTTCTTGCCCAGCAAAATCGTGTCCGTGTGATAGGGCTCCACCGGCTGTTGATCGATGCTCAGCACGGTAAAGGTAAAGCCGTGTAGGTGAATGGGGTGGGGGTGTTGGGTCGCATTATAGAGTTCAAAGATGTAGGTGCGGTCCAGGTTCAAGGTGGCCAAGGGTTCCGGCAGGTGCTCATGCTTGTGGTCGGTCCAGGCGCGCTTGTTGATTGTCCAAAAGACCGGGTCGACTCTGCCGTCGTCGCCCACTGGGGACAGCGCTCCTTCCCACTCAAAGACCAGCGGAATGCGGATGGCGTTTGCCAGATCCAGAGCGGGCACGGGATTGAGCGGCAGGGAGGGTTGGGGCAGAGGAGGCAATTCGGCCGGAACCACTTCCAGCTCGCACAGGCTAAAAGAAAAGCGCCCCTTGCGATCGAGAATGTTATAGACGCCGGGCTGCGTGGGAGCTTGCAGCAGCAGATCGACGCGCATTCCGGAGCCTAAAGGGTGGCTTTCCAGCGGCCTTGGGGTCGCCAGGGGATTGCCCTCAACCGCGACCACCTGCGCAGGTACATCCGCGCCTATGTTGAACAGCCGGGTGTTATCCATATTGGCGATGCGCAGCCGCACCCAACTGCCCGCTGCGAGCTTTAAGCGTTCGCTCGGTTTGCCATTAGCGGTGGAGTAATTGCCCAGGGTGCCGGCGCGTGCCGCAGCGCGATGGCTGCTAAACGCGGCAAAGCTACCATCCGGGTTGAGACTCCAATCTTTGAGCACCAGGCTGAGGTCCTGGTGAACGTGCACCGGCTGCTCTTCCTCGACGATCAATAAGCCGACTAAACCGCGGCTGAGCTGCTCCAGGCTGTTGTAATGCGGGTGGTACCAGAAGGTGCCGGCATCGGGGCAGGTGAACTCGTAGACGAACGTTCCGCCGGGCGGGATAGGATCTTGGGTTAAGCCCGGTACGCCATCGGCGGCATTGTTCAAGCGGATGCCGTGCCAGTGGATTGTGGTGGGTTCGGATAGCGCGTTGCGCACCAAAATTCGCACCGGCCGATTTTGCGGCAGACGCAGGGTCGGCCCGGGAAATTGACCATTAAAGGTCCAGGCGGGGGTGGTGGTTCCGGGAATTACGCGGATGGGGTGTGCCTTGAGCGTCAACTGGTAATCGTAACGCTCGCGCAGCGGGCTGACACAACTGCCCAGCGTAAGGCTGCCGCCGAGGCCCGCCAGGGCTTGGAGATAGCGACGACGGGTAAGAAGAAAAGACATAAAGTGAACCGCAAATATAAAAGGGGTAAGCAAAAGCCGTTACGCGAGCCTGAGGTGCCGAGTCCGAGATGCCCGTTAAACCAAGATGCCCGTGAGACCAAAATGATTGTCCCAATGTAGGTGCCGGGCATGCGCCGCTAATTCTAGTTGCGGCTCAGGTTCTAAGCGCAGATAGACCAGCTGCCCCAGGCCATTGCTCACCAAAAAACTGTGCTCGCGCTCATTCCAAGAGGCGCCGGCGACGTCGCGCACGGGAAAGTGTCGGAGTAATCGGTTGTCCGCCAGGTCCCACAGGGAAATGAGATTGCCTCGCGGTGTGGTGCTCAGCGCCAAGCGCCCATCGGCAGATAGCGCAACACTGGCAATGTACTGATTCATCTGTCGCCAGTCGCCCGCGCGGGCGCTCAGCTCCTGCAGAGAATTACCTAAGCGATGCTGAAACACCAGGGGGTGCGGGTTGGCTTCTTGATCTGGCGCATGGTCTTGAGCGCCAATCACCACCGTGCCTTCACTGTTCACCGCCAGATGGCGCAAGCTAATGTGTGGATGAGGTGGTCTTTGTTTGTCGACGAGCTCGCCCGAGGCGACGCGCAGATACACCAGACTGGGATCCATTGACGCCAAGTTGAGCATTTCGCGGTGCGTATCTGGGTGCGTAAGAATGCCACCATTAGCCACTACCAGCGTTTCGCCATCGGGCAGCAAAGCCAGCTGATGCGGATCCAGGCCGTGGGTATCAAAGTGCGTCAGGCGGCGGAACGGCGGGGTAGTTTCGTGCACCGCCACCACTCCCATGGGGCGGTCATACGCGTAAGCGCTCAGAAATAAATGGCGGCCATCGGCGCTTAGGCAGCCGTGGCCACAAAAGTGCTCGCCGCTTTCCGCCCGCAGTGTGCTGACCAGCTCGCCCCGCTCCATATCCACCACATAGGACTCGCGGCCCGGGCGGCGCGCAAAGTAAACGGCTAAGCGGTTGTTGAGGGCGAGGGCCTCATGGGCTCGATAGGGAACCGGCAGACAGTAATTGACCTGACCATCGGCCCCCAGGCCGAGCAAGCAGTGACGGCCCTGCTCATCGTCGGCGGCACTGAGGAAGTGGGTGGCATCTCTGGCCAGTAAATGTCCGGCACCAGCGGTGGCCAGTAGCGTTCCGCCTAAAGCGCCAACAATAAAATGGCGGCGATCGATCGACATAAGACTCAGTCTCCGTCGCTGGAATTAAAGCCCAGCTGCAGCTGCAAACGGCCGGGCAGCTCGTGCTTCAGTAGGGGCAAAAGTCGGTTGAGGCTATCCCAGGCGGCCTGTAAAGCGGGTAGATGTTCCGGCTCTTGTAAGTGAGTAAAAAGTGGCGACGGCAGGGTCGCCATCTGCGCGCGACTGTCGGCAAATGCCGCCTGGATGCGCTGCGCTAATTCCGCCTGGTCCCGCTCTACCAAGATGGGCTGAACAGCCGTCAGAAACATCCGCTCGCTCGCGACTAACTCAACCTGCAGGGCTTGAGCGGAAAGGCCGCTGCGCCACAGCTCCAAGTGGTAGGGATTGACGCGTCCCGAGCCCGGACGGCCGCCGAAAGGGCCGCCTAGCTCTTTGTTCTTCATAGTTTCAACGCTCATCACCACCGCGCTGATCACAGTGGTCAGCACCTGATCGGGTTCGGGAAAGGCTAAGTTCGTTGGCCCTGGGGTCAGAAAGGTCGTTGTATAGTCAGCGCCCTCCGCCGACCATCCCTCGAGCAACCGCTTCGCAACTGACTGGGTGTTAGCGGCAGCGGCCGTTAAAAAGAGGCAAGTGCGCGGCTCGCGGAAAGACTCGAGCGACGCGCGACCGGGATCGAAGAGCACATATTCGAGAGCGGAAAGCCCCTGGGTCAGCACATTGCCTTCGGCAAGAGTCGCGGCATCTATCGGCGTCTGTGCACTCAACAGTGCTTCCACGCGTTGACCCACCCGGTTGTGGGTGTCCGGCCAGAACTGAATACGCCACGCTTGGTTGTCTTCCATGACCGGCCCGAAATTCACCAGCTGGAGCGTCTGCCAAGCCAGCATGGCATGGCGCCAGCGGTTGCGGCTGAGTTCCAGGGCTTCTTCATCCTCCGGGTTCTGGCAAAAAGCCTCCAAGCTGTGCTGCAGCTCGCCAGTGGTGCGCACAAAATCCTGATGCCACGGCAGAATCAAGGAATGGGCGGTCTCGGTGAGAGCGCTCTCAAAGGCTGAGGGAGCCGGCTTCGAGCAAGCCGCAAGAACGGCGACGGTAATGAATAGAAGAAGCAAGCGGGTCGGCATAGAGGAACCTGCGATTTAGAGGGAGTTGAGAAATGCCAGCAGCGCTGCGCGTTGCTCCGCAGGTAACTGGAGCACCGCTGCTTGGCTGGCGCTGGCCTCGCCGCCGTGCCAAAGAATGGCTTCCAGCAGGTTGCGTGCGCGGCCGTCGTGGAGAAAGAAACTATGACCCGCCACCGTTTGGGTTAGGCCTATGCCCCACAAGGGGGGGGTACGCCATTCACTGCCGCTGGCGAGAAATTCGTCGCGACCATCCGCCAGTCCCGGCCCCATATCGTGCAGCAGCAGATCGGTAAACGGATGAATGGTTTGCTGACTCAGCCATGGGTTCGCGGAATGCCCGGTGGTCCAGGTGGGGGTGTGGCAGGTGTGGCAGCCTGTTTCGATAAACACCTCCCAGCCCTGTTGCACTTCGGGGTCGTCAATATTGCGCCGGGTCGGTACGGCTAAGTTAGCGGTATAGAAATCTACCTGTTCCTGAACGCGCGGCTGCAGTTCGGGTTTGCCGCCGCTCAAGGCTTGGCAAATCTCGGTGGCGACCGGGCACTTATCCTGGGGAAACAAATAGGAAGTTATGCCTAGGTCACTGGCAAAGGCAGCGGCATTTTGCTGCGGCAGCGTGGGTTGACCTGCCTTCCAGCCGAAGCGCCCCAGGACGGTTATGCCGCCGCTTTCGTCCCAAACTCGATTAGCGCGACCGGAGATACCGTCGCCATCTGCATCCTCCGGATCTTCGCGGGCCACTATGTCGGCGGCATCTATGGCCGCCAGGAGCCCCAGCCCAATCATCGGCGGGGCGACTCGCGCGGACAGTTGCGCCTGCGGGTGGAGCGGCCCATAACCGAGATCGACTATGGCGACCTCGGGCTTGCGCAACATCACCTCAGTACCGTCGGCCAGGGATACCGGGAATTCGGTATAGCTCACCTGGACGCGCCCCTCCGGCACTAGACCGGGTACCGCGAAGTCCTGCAGCTGTAAGCCATAGGTGGGCTCGGGGACATTACCCAGCCTGCGCAAGATGGCCGCATCGCTGCCGTCGGCATTAGGCGGGATGCTCAGGCGCACCAGCATAGAAACGGTATTGATGTGTTCTGGCTCGGGCGGATGCCCGCGACCATCGCGGACGTGGCAATTCTGGCAGGCATTGGTGTTAAACAAAGGCCCTAAGCCATCGCGCGCGGTGGTTGACGAAGGGGCTGTGACCCAGGGGTTGCGAAAGAAGCTGTTGCCAACGCTGAAATCCAAGCGCTGTTGCAGTGGCATATTGGCTGCGGGCAGAGAAAACGCCGACGGGCTTGCGTTGCGAACGCTGGTGCCGCCGCCCAACAGCGCCCCCGGAGGTGGGGGCGCAGTGGCGGCAGGGCTGCTCAGCGCCCATGAAGACGCTATAAGCAGCGGAAGAAAAAGAAAAGCGCGCCCAGCTTTAAAAAGAGTGGTCAGCATTGTCCGGCGCGAAGTGACTGATACCGAGCACTTTGGCAATCTCTTCGATCACCGCAGTTTCCGCCACCAGAGCCTGAATACTATTTTTAATCAGCGTGGCGCCTAGGGTGTTGCCCTCGGCAATCATTTGATCAAATTTCATGGGCTTTTGCGGATCCTCCGCAGCAGTGACCATGGCCTGTAAGGCGGCTTCTGTGTTCGCCAGAGCGGTGACCATACGCTGATGTAAGGCCGGGTTTTTCGCCTTGACGAGATCGGCCAGCGCGGCGCCTTTAACCACTTTGCCGTCCTGCCGGGTGTAGCGCCCGTCATAGACATTTGCGATGCCTTTAGCGTTGTAATAGTGGGAGTTGTGGGTGTTGTCGCTAAAGCAGTCGTGCTCGTCTTCTGTGGAGTTGACCTCCAGCGCCACCTTCATGCGCTCACCCGCGAGCTCGCCTAGAGCCAAGCTGCCCATGCCGAACAGCATGATCTTGAGAGTTTCCTCGGGCTTGCTCAGGATTTCTTTGCGGTAGTGGCCCTCGGGTGACCATATGTCTGCCATCTCCGCCAGGTCTTGTACCAGCAAGTCGGTGGCGGCCTTTAGGTAGTCCCGGCGGCGGTCGCAGTTGCCGTTGGTGCAGGCCTTGCCGAGAACAAAATCGGTATGCGGGCGTTCGCCAGCGCCT
The DNA here is from genome assembly GCA_964482025.1 of uncultured Saccharophagus sp. GTDB lineage: Bacteria > Pseudomonadota > Gammaproteobacteria > Pseudomonadales > Cellvibrionaceae > UBA5868. The sequence goes on from CAYZVN010000063.1 coordinate 6,360, forward strand.
GGGCCGGTGCCGTTCAAATCCTGCCCCCACAGCAAAAACTCAATTGCGTGATAACCCGTAGCCACATTGACTTCAGAACCACCCAGCTCATTCAAGTCTGCCAACAACTCCGGGGTGATGGGAGTGAGAGGTAAAGTGGTAGTGCCGAGTTTCAGGTCTTTATTGGCAATAATATTGGCGGTGGCGGCGATATTGCCCATTTCGTGCTGATACCCTTTAGCCACATAGTCGATCAAGCCTTCGTCCAGAGGCCAGGCATTCACTTGGCCTTCCCACTCGTCGACCGGCGGATTGCCAAAGCGGAACACTTCACTTTGGCTGTAGGGAACACGAGCTGCAATCCAGGCGTCGCGAGCGTTCTCTAGACGTTCGGCGCTGGGGGCCTCCAGCAGCTGCTGAATATGCTGCTGCAGCTTCTTTGCCTGGTGCAGGGCGTCGTCAAAAGTGGCGTGCGCCACCTCCGCGTAAGTCTTGGCGACCTCGGCGGCAGTGACGGGAGTCGCTTGCGCTTGGCCTGCGACGAGAAATGCGGCCATGACGACCAGCGAATAAATGGATTTCACAGAGAGACCTCTTTACTTGAAGTGGCACGGAAGGTCGAATAAGTGCGCACGATACTGCAAACAATAATTGTTATCAATTGCATCGAGGCGTCAGATTTCGGTGTCAGGCAAAGAGTCAGCGGACATTGGACGTTGTGAGTTTTGGCTTGCGTGCCGCGCGAAACACCAGCACCACCTTGCCAATGGTTTGCACCAGTTCGGCGCCGGTCTGGGTGCAGAGCTCGTCGATCATTTGCTTGCGCTCCTCTCGGTCTTCCATCGCGAGCTTCACTTTAATGAGCTCATGATCATCCAGGGCGCGCTGGAGTTCGGCGAGCACTCCTTCGCTGAGACCTTTGCCGGCGACCGTGACCACGGGTTTCAACTCGTGACCAATGGTGCGGTATCGTTTCTTCGTATCAGTATCTAAACTCATAAAACGGCCTTTGTTATAGCTACAGCCTGCTGGCTGTTGATAGGGATTCAGCTTCACATTTCTCGTGCAGATGCAATAATACCCGGCCTGTTGAACTCGACAGGGTTTCGCGCGCGGTCGAAAGCGGCTGATGTGCGGGCGTATTGTATCGATTCCCCCTCTTGCGGGCTCAAGGTTTTTATGGCGCGATCGAAAAGCAGCAGCCGCTGGTTGCAAGAACATTTCAACGACCACTATGTCAAAGAGTCCCAGAAGGATGGTTATCGATCTCGTGCTAGTTATAAACTGCTCGAGATCCAACAAAAAGACCGTTTATTTAAGCCCGGTATGACGGTGGTGGATCTGGGCGCCGCACCGGGTGGTTGGTCACAAGTGGTCGCCAAATTAGTCGGCGCTAATGGAATGGTATTGGCGTCCGATATCTTGCCCATGGACAATCTGGAGGACGTCACCTTCATCCAGGGGGATTTCACCGAGAACGAGGTCTTAGAGCAGCTTCTGGCGACCCTGGATGATCGCTTAGTCGATGTTGTAATCTCCGACATGGCCCCCAATATGAGCGGAATACCAGATGTGGATCAGCCTCGAGCGATGCACCTGGTGGAGTTGGCGCTGGATATGGCACAGCAAGTCCTGCGGCCGGGGGGCGCCTTTGTTTGCAAAGTCTTTCATGGCGAAGGCTTCGATAATTGGATGAAAGAGTGTCGTTTGCACTTTGACAAAGTGGTCACGCGCAAGCCCGACGCCTCTCGTTCCAGATCCCGAGAAGTCTACTTAATTGGACGCGGATTCCGGGGCTGACTCATCTTAGTTGCCATGCGCAAGCCAGGAGTCGCTGGCTTGAGTATCAAAGCGCACGGTGATTAAGCACTATTTACTGCAATTTTGGTCATAAATTTCCGCAGTTTTGGGTCAGCGCGCTGTCTATACTGCAACTTACACGCTCACTATGCGGAGCTTCCGTGGTATCTGAGGAGAACCTCAATTGAACGACATGGCAAAAAATCTCGTACTTTGGCTGGTAATCGCAGCGGTTTTGTTTACCGTTTTCGAGAACTTTAAAGATCATGAACCCAAAGGCGAGCTCACCTATTCCCAGTTCGTCTACGCAGTGCAGGACAATCAGGTGCGGGAGGTTGTGATTGACGATACTCACATCCGCGGTACCCGGATCGACAACACTCCGTTCGTTGTGGTTCGCCCGCAATTGTGGGATGAAAAACTGGTGGATGACCTGCTGGCCCACAATGTCGTTATCAAGGGTTCCGAGCCGCACTCCCCCAGCCTTTGGGAGCAGTTGCTGGTAGCGAGCTTTCCCATTCTTCTCTTTATTGCAGTTTTCATCTTCTTTATGCGCCAGATGCAAGGCGGCGCGGGCGGCCGCGGCGGCCCCATGAGCTTTGCCAAGAGCCGGGCGCGCTTGCTGGGTGAAGATCAAGTCAAAACCACCTTTGCCGATGTGGCGGGCGTGGACGAAGCCAAAGAGGAAGTGCAGGAGTTGGTGGAGTACCTGCGCGATCCGGGTCGCTTCCAGCGTTTGGGTGGACGCATTCCTCGCGGCGTGTTGATGGCCGGTCCTCCCGGGACCGGTAAAACGCTGCTGGCCAAAGCCATTGCGGGTGAAGCCAAGGTGCCCTTTTTCTCCATCTCGGGCTCGGACTTCGTTGAAATGTTCGTCGGCGTCGGTGCGTCGCGGGTGCGCGACATGTTTGAGCAGGCGAAGAAACAAGCGCCCTGCATTATTTTCATCGACGAAATCGATGCGGTCGGCCGCCATCGTGGCGGCGGTCACGGCGGCGGTAATGACGAGCGCGAACAGACTCTTAACCAGCTGCTGGTGGAGATGGACGGCTTCGAGGGTAACGAAGGCATTATCGTTATTGCGGCCACCAACCGCCCCGATGTGCTGGACCGCGCGCTGCTGCGTCCCGGCCGTTTCGACCGTCAGGTTAACGTGGGTCTGCCAGATGTGCGCGGCCGCGAGCAGATTCTGAAAGTGCATATGCGCAAAGTGCCGCTGGACGAGCGCGTTGATGCCAAAGTCATCGCTCGCGGTACGCCCGGGTTTTCCGGTGCCGATCTGGCAAACCTGGTCAACGAGGCCGCACTGCTTGCTGCTCGCGCCAACAAGCGCGTGGTTACGGAGTACGAGTTTGAGCAGGCTCGCGACAAAATTTTGATGGGCACCGAGCGGCGCACTTTGGTGATGACGGAGAAGGAGAAAGAAGCGACGGCCTATCACGAAGCGGGCCACGCGATTGTCGGCTTCTTGTCGGAAGAGCACGACCCGATTCACAAAGTCACCATTATTCCCCGCGGCCGCGCTTTGGGGGTGACCCAGTTTTTGCCAGAGGGTGATCGCATCAGTGAAAGCCGCCGCAAGTTGATGGGCGATATCGCGACTTTGTACGGCGGTCGGATCGCCGAAGAGATGATGTACGGCCCCGAAGGGGTCAGCACCGGGGCGTATCAAGATATTAAGATGGCAACCTCCATTGCACGCGCCATGGTGATGAATTACGGCTTATCCGATAAGCTCGGCCCCGTGGATTACGACGCGAAAGACGATGACTATATGGGTGGCCGCAAGATCTCCAGCCACACTCAGATGCTAATCGACGAAGAAGTAAAGTCTCTGACAGACGAGGGCTATAACCGCGCCGAGACGCTGTTGCGGGAAAATGAGGACATTCTCATCGCCATGAAAAATGCGCTGATGGAATATGAAACACTCGATTTTGAGCAGATCAGTGATCTAATGGCGCGTCGCAAGGCGCGGCCGCCGCGCGAGTGGCAAGACCACGATATGGGTGATCCGAAAACTCGGAGTGACGACGGCACAGATCGCGGCGCCGTGGGTGACCCTGTCGAAGAAGTCTAGCGCCTGGCGTATATGGCAAACTTCCAAGGCCAGACATAAGTGTCTGGCCTTTTTATTTTTATAGGTAAACAAAGAATGCAGCGACTTTTTGGCGAGCGCCGTCTGGACTGCTCGGTTCCTCGCATTATGGGCATTTTAAATGTCACGCCTGACTCGTTCTTCGATGGCGGCGCCTGCTATAAGAACGGCAAGCTCCAGCTAGATTTGGCTTTGCGCCAAGCAGAGCGCCTCGTTGATGAGGGTGCGGATTTTGTCGATGTGGGCGGTGAGTCCACCCGGCCGGGGGCGCCCCCTGTCTCCGGCCAAGAAGAATGCGACCGTGTACTGCCCGTCGTTGAGGCCATTGCGCAGCGGCTGGATGTGGTAATTTCGGTGGACACCAGTAATCCCCAGCTAATCGCCAATGCTGCCAAACTCGGCGCGGGCTTAATCAATGATGTGCGCGCACTTCAGCGTCCGGGTGCTCTGGAGGCGGCGGCCGCCGCGAATATCCCCATTTGCCTGATGCATATGTTAGGGTCGCCAGGCAATATGCAGGAGCAGCCTGTCTATCAAGATGTGGTGGCAGAGGTTATGGCCTTCTTGGCGCAGCGCAAGCAGGCGTGCCTGGCAGCCGGTGTTACCGAAGAGAATATCTGGGTCGACCCGGGCATAGGGTTCGGTAAAACCGATGAGCATAACCTTGCACTCATTCGAGAGCTGGAGCGTCTGGCGGTGTTGGGCCCGGTTCTGCTTGGTGTATCGCGTAAATCGATGTTTGGCCGACTATTGGGGCGAGAGCTTTCGCTGCGTCTGCCGGGCAGTTTGGCTGCGGGCCTGATTGGGGTGCAGCGCGGCGCGCGTATTTTGCGCGTTCACGATGTTGGCGCAACGCGCGACGCACTCGAGATCTTGCGCATGATTGGGTAGGCAAGTTTTTGTTATTCTTGCGCCCGCAAGAAACAAATGAATTCGTTAATTGAGTTGGGACTGTTGCATGGCACGTAAATATTTTGGAACTGATGGAATTCGCGGTCGAGTTGGTCAGGCGCCCATTACGCCAGATTTCTTTTTGCATCTTGGCTGGGCTGTCGGCAAGGTATTGGCAGGCGAATTCACTAGCGATGCCAAGACGCCCATGGTGCTCATAGGTAAAGATACGCGGATCTCCGGGTACATGTTTGAATCCGCTTTGGAGGCCGGGCTGATCAGCGCGGGAGTGGATGTCGGTTTAGTCGGACCTATGCCGACACCGGGTATCGCCTACCTCACGCGCACTTTTCAGGCGCGCGCAGGCATAGTGATCAGCGCATCTCACAACCCCTTCGGCGACAACGGTATTAAATTATTCAGCACCGAGGGCGGCAAGTTGAGTGACGAGCTGGAGTTGGCCATAGAAGCGCAGCTCGATCAGCCGATGTCGACGGCGGCGTGTTTGGGAAGAGCGCGTCGAATCAGCGATGCGGAAGGTCGGTATATCGAATTTTGTAAAGGCAGTTTGCCCTGGGGCTTCTCGCTCGCGGGGATGAAAATCGTCGTGGACTGCGCCAATGGCGCAACTTATAAAGTCGCCCCCGAGGTATTTCGCGAGCTGGGCGCAATAGTAACCGCAATCGGGGTGTCGCCGGATGGGGTGAATATCAATAAAGAATGCGGCTCGACCGATGTTCGTGCGCTGCAAGCGCGCGTGCTGGCTGAAGGAGCCGATCTTGGTATCGCATTTGACGGCGATGGTGATCGCGTGATTTTTGTCGATCACACTGGTGCAGAGGTGGATGGCGATGAACTGCTGTACATCATCGCGTTGCACAAACACGCGTTCGACGGCGGGTGTGCGGGTGTGGTCGGTACCTTGATGACGAATTTCGGTTTCGAAATCGCGCTAAAAGAGCTGGGTATTCCATTTGCTCGCGCGAAGGTTGGCGACCGTTACGTGCTGGAAATGATGAAGGAGCGCAACTGGTCGCTGGGTGGTGAATCGTCGGGTCACATCGTCTGCGGCGACGCCACTACAACCGGAGATGGCATCATTTCAGCGCTCCAGGTCTTGCGCGCGCTGCGCAAGACAGGAAAGTCGCTCGCAGAAATGCGCAATGGCCTTATTAAAACACCGCAGTGCATGATCAATGTTCCGGTGGCGGTAAAGGTGGATCTGGAGCGCAACGGCGCACTGGGAACCGCCGTAGCGCGGACAGAGGCAAAACTGGAGGGGCGAGGGCGAGTGCTGCTGCGCGCCTCGGGTACCGAGCCGGTGATTCGCGTCATGGTGGAGGGACCGCAGCTGGAATTGGTCAAAACCCTGGCGACGGAGCTTGCCGACGCTGTGCGCACGGCGGTTTAAGGTGGCAGTAAATAACTCGATCGCGGGCATTGTCACCGGCGGTATTCTCGGATACCATTTGCGCCCGTTTCGCCGAGGGCCAATAAGTCGCATTCAGATGATGTGTCCAGATTCTGAGAAAGACTCCGAGAATCATTATGCGACGCCCAATCGTTATAGGTAATTGGAAATTGCACGGCGATCAGCAATATGTCTCCGGCTTATTGCGAGAGCTGATGGCAGGATGGGTTGGCGTCCATCGAGCGGAAGTGGTGATATGCCCCTCCTATGTTCATGTGGATTTAGCGTGTCGTGCGCTTAGCCATTCCAATATAGGTTTAGGAGCGCAGGACGTAAGCCCTTATATCGAAGGTGCTTACACTGGCGAAGTTTCTGCCGCTATGCTGCACGATCTCGGATGTCACTATGTAATTGTGGGGCATTCGGAGAGGCGGCGTTGGTACGGAGAAACCAATGAGCTGGTTGCCCGCAAATTCGAATCAGCACAGGAAGCGCATTTGGTGCCGATCCTGTGTGTAGGTGAAAGCGCGAAAGAGCGAGAGCAGGGCATTACGCTGGACGTGATTGATAGGCAGATCATGGCGGTGGCCAAGCGCTGCGGTTATGAGCGCATAGCGCGAGGGGTCATTGCATACGAGCCGCTTTGGGCGGTCGGCACGGGGAAAATAGCATCACCCCAGCAAGCTCAACAGGTGCATGGATTTATTCGTGATCGCCTAGGGGCGGCGGGAGTGGTCACTCGCATCGTTTACGGCGGCAGTGTAACGCCTCAAAATGCTCGTGCGATGTTTGCAATGCCCGATATAGATGGCGCCTTGGTTGGCGGCGCCGCGTTGAAAGCGAATGATTTTTTAGAGATATGCCGAGCCGCTGAATAGCGTTTCTGGCAAGAGACTTTGAGAATGGAAAGTATTCTGCTGGTAGTACATGTTATCGTTGCGCTGGTCATTATTGGCCTGATTATGTTGCAGCAAGGCAAGGGCGCAGAGATGGGCGCATCCTTTGGTTCTGGCTCATCGCAAACCGTGTTTGGTTCTGTTGGCTCCGGTAACTTTTTTTCGCGCATGACGGCAATACTCGCCGCCGTTTTTTTTGCTACTAGCTTCGCGCTGGCGGTGATTGCAAAAAATAGTGTGGAGCTGAAAGATCCGCTGATTCCAGAGCTGGAAACCCTTACCGAGGTCCCGGCCGCAGCTCCCGCTGCAACGAATGAAGTCCCGGAGGCGCCAGCTGACTCGACTTCAAATGAAGTGCCTGTTTCAGAATAAGGCGCGCAGTAGTTTTTAACCTTTTGCCCAAGTGGTGGAATTGGTAGACACGCTATCTTGAGGGGGTAGTGGCGTAAGCTGTGCCGGTTCGAGTCCGGCCTTGGGCACCATTCCGTTCAGCATGCTCAGGCATCGCTTGATGAAAGCCTTCCAGTGGAAGGCTTTTCTTTTTCTGCGTTTTTTCTCTTACCTATTGTCTTATGCCGGTTAAACTGGCCTGCGGGATGGGGTCTGACTCCAATTCACATTCTCGCGAGGATCTATGCATCAATATTCGGGTGTTCTTAAAGTCAATCTCTCGGCGTTGCGAAGAAACTGGCGCGTGATGCGCGATCGTTTTTCGGGGGGAGATTGTGGTGCTGTGGTAAAAGCAAATGCCTATGGCTTGGGCGTTGCCCCGGTGGTGCAGTCCTTATTTAGTGAAGGTTGTCGGCATTTTTTTGTGGCGACGTTCGACGAAGCTCTCCATGTTAGACGGCTTATTCCCAGGTCTGTCGATATATTTGTTCTTCAGGGTGTGCGTCCGGGCATGGAGCAGCGTTTTGCGGACGAGGATCTGGTGCCGGTTATTTTTTCTGCCGGGATGTTGCGGCGCTGGCTGGATACTCCGGTGACAGGCCTTCGTCGTTGCGCGCTCAAAATCAATACAGGGATGAACCGCTTGGGAGTGGAGCCGGACGAATTCTTTGCGTTTGCTGAAGAAATTCGCCACGCAGAAAACGTCCGCTTGGATCTCGTTATGAGCCACCTCGCCTGTGCGGATGAGCCGCAGCATGAATTAAATCTTTCGCAATTGACAAAATTCCAGTCGGTTGTCGAAGTGGTGCGCCAGCGCTTTCCTCAGGCAAAAGTGTCCCTTGCCAATTCGGCCGGTATTTTCCTCGGCGATCAATGGCATTTTGATCTGGCACGACCCGGCATTGCGCTCTACGGCGGCCGTTGCACACCCGCGCTATCAGAGCGCCTTTCCACCGTTGTTACATTGCAGCTGCCGGTGATGCAGTTGCGCAAATTATTGGCGGGAGAGGCGGTTGGCTATGGCGGTGATTTTGTGGCCCAACAAGAGATTCAGGTCGCCGTGGTCAGTGGGGGTTATGGGGACGGGCTGTTGCGCTCACTGGCGCCGCGCTGTGTTGTCTGGTGTGGGCGCCGTTTGCCGATGTTGGGGCGCGTTTCTATGGATTCTTGTGTGTTTGATGTCAGCCAGTTAACCCCTGAAGCGCTGCCTCGCGAGGGAGATTTGGTCGAAGTGATCGGCGACCATGTGCCCTTGGATGAAGTCGCTGAGGCAGCGGGTACCATTAGTTATGAGCTACTGACCCGCTTGGGTGGCCGTCTGCAGAAAGTCTATTTCGAAGAAATCGATCAGCTGGAGCCGCAAATCTAAGTTCGCGGGTTTCGTGGGGTGGTGTGAGGATTTGGTGTGGATGCAACGCGACTTCTGAGTATCCTGGCTGACGGCGAATTTCATTCTGGTGAAAAACTAGGGCGGCAGCTCGGCATTACGCGAGCGGCGGTTTGGAAGCGCCTACAGTATTTGGCGACCCTGGATATTCCGGTGGAGGCGAGCCGGGCGCGCGGTTATCGCATCCCCGGGGGGATAGATTTGCTTGATCATCATCGTATTGTGGCGGTTCTTGATCCCAGCGCTTTGAAGCTGCTCGGGAACCTTGCATGTTTGGCCGAGGTGGAATCCACCAATAGTCTGTTGTTGCAGGGCGGCGGTTGTGGCGACGTATGTCTCGCGGAGCGGCAAACGGCCGGGCGGGGGCGCCGGGGGAGGCAGTGGTTCAGTCCTTATGGGCGCAACCTCTATTTATCGGTGCGCTGGCATTTCGAGCAGGGAGTGGCGGCACTGGAGGGGCTGAGCCTGGCGATTGGCGTTCTGTTGACGGAGACGCTGGATCGCCTTGGTATTTCTAACTTACACCTTAAGTGGCCGAACGATCTGTTGAGTGACGGCAAAAAACTCGGTGGCATCTTGATTGAGGTCGGCGGCGATCTCACTGGTGAATGTGTGGTGGTGGTAGGAATCGGGTTAAATATTTCGATGTCTGATCTGGTCGCGGCAGAAGAGCGAATTGATCAGCCCTGGGCCGATCTTAAACAACAGGGCTTTTCGGGCAGTCGCAGCGAGTTGTGCGGGGCGATATTATCATCGCTGTTACCTGCCTTAAAAACCTATCCGGCCGATGGCTTTGCCCGCTATCGGGAGCGCTGGGAGAGTCGCTGCGCTTATCTGCATCAGCCAATACAGGTTGTGCTGCCCACTGGGAGTCGCGCAGGGGTTTTGCTTGGGGTTGATGCGCAAGGGGCGCTGAGAGTGGCGACACAAGAGGGTGAGTTCTCATTCTCTGGCGGTGAAATTTCGTTGCGGAGCGCGGTGTGATCATCGATGTCGATATAGGTAATACGCGCGTTAAATGGCGCATCGCAGGCACGCCTGACACTTTCTATTTCAGCAGCGCTGGCGCGTTTTATGATGGTTTGCCGCAGCAGTGGAGTGTTCTGCCCAAAGGCGTACGCTTCCGTGTCGGCTCCGTGCTTGGTGCAGAGCAAACCCGCCAATTCTGCGATCGTCTTGCACGACTTGCTAAGGCTCAAGTTGATATTGCAGTGGTGAAAAATTCGGTCGGAGGCATCTCGGTGGGTTACACCGATGTCGCGAGCTTGGGCGTTGACCGCTGGCTTGCGCTCCTTGCCGCTCGCGCTCGCTACCCCGGTGTCGACTGTGTGGTTCTTCATGCGGGAACCGCGCTGGTGGCGGATTTTCTGCGGGCCGATGGTCAGCATTTGGGCGGCTATCTGGTGGGCGGTTGGCAGGCCGCGCTACGCGCGCTTGGTGAGGCAGCTCCAGGGCTTGCGCCCGCGGCGGCGAGCGTGAATGCTCTACGTGTCGATCCGGGCGCGACTACACTGGAGTGTGTCGAAGCGGGGGTGTCACTGCTTTTTCGCGGTTTTCTAGACGAATTGGGGCGTGCGGCGGCTGCGCATCTTCAAGCCCCTAGCTGGCTGTTGGCTGGCGGGGATGCAGAGAAAATACAGAGTTTGTGCGCGGGGCTGGATGCTATCGATTCGCCCCGGCGCGGCGCGGTACATCCGCCACATATTGCGCCTGGACTCGTGCTTGACGGACTTGCCGTCGCGCTCCCATAAGTTTCGGCGTGGGATAGTCGCCGGCTGCTAAGCTTATTTTCCTTGGAAAATAACAATAACGATAAATTTGCCTTCATGGATACGTCGAATTCAAATGCGTTGGGTGTTTTTTCTGTTGCTTGCTGCTAATGCCGCCTTTTTTGCTTGGAAGGTGCTGTTTGTCACTGATGCTCACTTAGTCCCCGCAGGTGAGGTCAAGGCGTCGCCAGCTTCCGCAAAGTCGGTGGCGCTGCTGAGCGAATTGGCGCCAGAGTCGATGCAAGCGCGCAAAGAGGTCGCCGCTGTTGAGAGTCCACCCCTGTGTCATATGGTGGGCGCGTTTGCGTCACAGGTGGAGGCGCGTGCGTTTATTGCGCGTTTGGCGGCGCTCGATGTGATCTCCTATGAATATCCGTTGGAGCTTTCGGCGGGCGAGGGTTATTGGGTTTACCTGCCTCCGCTAGCCAGCCGCGATGAGGTGCGCCGGCGCTTGGCGGAGCTTCAAGCCCGAGGGATAGATAGTTACATCATTCCCAAAGGGGAGCTGGAAAATGGTATTTCTCTGGGGGTATTCACGCGCCGGGATCTCGCCGAGGCGCGTCTAGTGGAGCTAAAACGTATGGGGCTCCCCGTAGCCCTGCATAATATTGAGCGCTCATATCGAGAACACTGGGTGATGCTGGGAGAGTCGGAGGAGGATAAATTGGATGAGTCCGTGTGGCGCAATCTTATGAAGGAGAATATTTCCCTGCGGCGCAGACAAAATTTGTGCTCAGCTGTTGCTTCCGCCAAAAACTTTCACTAGAATCCCGCCTCCACAACGATAGCCCACCCGCTAAATGTGTCGCGATCGGTTTGGAATGCTTGAAAATAGTTGCTGGCGTAGCTCAGTAGGTAGAGCAGCTGACTTGTAATCAGCCGGTCGGGGGTTCGATTCCTCTCGCCAGCTCCAGTTCAGATATTGCAACAAGCAAAAAGATAAAAACGCGCAGGGGTTCCCGAGTGGCCAAAGGGATCAGACTGTAAATCTGACGCGCGAGCTTCGGTGGTTCGAATCCACCCCCCTGCACCATATATATGCCTGGATAGGTCAAGGCAACGCCGGCTCAGATATTTGACCTGCCAGGGCTGCTTTTGGAAATTAAGCGGGCATAGTTCAGTGGTAGAACCTCAGCCTTCCAAGCTGATGATGCGGGTTCGATTCCCGCTGCCCGCTCCAGCCCATTTTGACAACCTGAATTGTGTCGGTTGATCAAGCGAGTAGTGGAAAGGCTCATATAGCTCAGTTGGTAGAGCACTTCCTTGGTAAGGAAGAGGTCACCGGTTCAAATCCGGTTATGAGCTCCATTTTCCCGGGTTTTCCCGAGTGTACGGTAGGCGCTGGTGCTCCACCGGTGTCGTCAACTAAATGTTGTTGAGTCTAAGTTAAAGAGGCGCTAGCGATGGCAAAGGAAAAATTTGAACGCACGAAACCCCACTTAAACGTGGGCACCATCGGTCACGTTG
>CAYZVN010000064.1:0-18285 GCA_964482025.1 uncultured Saccharophagus sp.
ATGCTGGTGTCGACGCGCGTATCCAAGGTGTGACTGGTAATTTCCAGGGTGCGCAGCGGTCGCGGCAAAAAGGTTTCAGTGAGCACACTATCCAAGCCTTCCGGCAAAATAAATGCGCTGTTACTCAACCGGCAGTCTGATAATTGCGGGCAATTTTCATCCCATATTTCCTGCAACGCCATGCGTTCGGCCACGGTCAGCGGCAGCGAGCGCCCGAGATTAGCGCTGGTGTTATAGGTATAAGTTGTTACCCATTTGCCAAAATCATAGGTCCCGTTATGGCTAAGGGATAGTTGTTCGCGCTCCACGCGCTGATAGCGCGTATAGCCGACTCGTGGTTGCACGATACCGGCGTTGGAAGCACGCCATAAACTTTCTGCGCCGTCCAGCGTGCCGGTTTGCCCGTCGGTATTGTCATAGCGTTGTTTTGCCACATCGTAAGACAAACTCAAATCATGATTTTTGGCCACCTGCCAATTTAAGGTGGAGCCAAAATTCCAATTTTTGGCGGCGACAATTTTTTTATCGCCAAAGCTGCCTTGATCAACCCAAAAAGGGTCATTGGGATTGCCATTGGCGTCTGTTGCGGGAAGCGGCAGCGAATTACTGTAAGAAGGATTACTGGCATCGCGCTCGTAAATGCCGCCGCGCACGCTCACACCCAGACGATCCGTTACGATTGGACCACCCAGATAAACATCCAGCTTTTTGTCATCGCCATATTGGGAATCTTGCTGCAGGGTCACACTGGTATCCAGCGAGCCGCCCCATTTTTCCGGCACCTTGCGGGTGATGATGTTGATCACACCACCTATGGCATCGGCGCCATACAAAGTGGACATAGGGCCGCGCACCACTTCAATCCGCTCAATGGCGGACAGCGGCGGCATATACATGAATTGGCTATTGCCGAAATTATTGGGACCGATATTGCCGATATCGCTCTGCCGGCGGCCGTCGATCATCACCACAGTGTAATCGGCTGGCAAGCCGCGCAGAGTAATGGAGATATTGCCGTTTTTATCGAAACCGGAACCTACGTCTATGCCTTCCACATCCCGCAGAGCATCTGCAAGACTGGTGTATGGCTTGCTCTTGAGCTCTTCTTCTCCAACGACGGTGACGCTTGCTGGTGCATCTTTGATTTTCTGCTCAAAACCCGTGGCCGACACCACCACCTTGGTAAGAACTTGCGGGTCATCCGTCGGCTCTTGGGCCGCCACTGGAGCCGCCATGGCAGCGGTTATCAAAGTCGTCAGCAACCATTTTGGAGACCCAAACTCGGTCGCCTGAAGAGGATATTTCATACAAAACCTAGCCAATCGAAAATTGAAGCCAAATGATAATCGTTTTTATTCTCAGGGCAACAACTTTTTATGTGAGACGCCAGATCTGTGAATAAATCCACTTACGCTAACTACTGAGTTCGCTTACACCTCGCTCCAGCGACGCAACAGGTTGTGGTAGACGCCGGTAAGCTGCACCGCTGAGGGGTGATCCGGCAGATCTTGTCTCAGGGTGCGAATGGCATTGTCCATATCGAAGAGAAGACTGCGCTGAGAATCCTCGCGCACCAGGCTTTGAATCCAAAAGAAGGAAGCGATACGTGCACCGCGAGTGACGGGATTAACTTTGTGCAGACTGGTAGAGGGATAGAGCACCATATGGCCCGCCGGCAGCTTCACACTTTGCGCACCATAAGTGTCCTCTACCATCAACTCACCGCCGTCGTATTCCTCGGCGGCCGACAAAAATAGGGTCGCGGAAATATCCGTGCGAATGCGATGGTGGGTGCCTTTGATATCGCGAATAGCACCATCCACATGCAAGCCGAAGTTGCCGCCCTGTCGGTAGCAATTAAAGAGCGGCGGATAGATTTTGCGCGGCAAGGCGGCGGAGAGAAATAACGGGCTGTTGCCGAGCGCCGTTAAGATACGATCCCCGAGTTGGCGCGCCAGCGGATGATCCTCCGGCACTTGCAGATTGTCCTTTACCTGGGCGGACTGGTGGCCGGCAGTAACCCGCCCATCCACCCACTCCACTTTTGCCAACTCACTGCGAAATTCCGCTACTTGCGCGGCGGTTAAGACATTGGGGATCGCCAACAACATAGGTCTGCCTTTTAAAAGGTATAAGAAGCCGTTAATACCGCCGAGCGCTCTGCTGCCGGTAACGCCCAGCGATTAGGGTTGGTGGAAATATTGGTGAAATACTTCTCGTTGGTCAGGTTGTTGATGTTGAGCTGCAACATCGCCTGGCCGATGACGTAACTGGCGGCGGCGCTGTGCACCACATAGCTGGGAATTTTAGGATCGAAGGTAACGTCATCGACGGTGGTCGGGCTGTTACCCACATAAGCACCGCTGGCGAACCGCATCCCGTAACTTAAGCCCAAACCAAAATCGAAACTGTAGGTCGTCCACAGGGTACCGGAGTTTTCCGGCGTATTGGCCAACGCATGCCCCGCTTGCACATCGCTAACGCCTTCTGCCAAACGCTGGTCGGAAATACTCTGCAGTATCTCGCTATCGAGAAAGACATAGCCGGCAAAAACCGACCAGTTGTCGTTAATCTGACCGGAGACGCCCAACTCCAAGCCATCGACGCGCGATTCGCCATCCAAAACCTGGAGTGAGTTGCGGTCGCCATCGAGACTCACCCGCGCGTTTTTCTTTTCATTGCGAAATACAGCAGCCGTCAAGCCCAGTTTGCCGTCGAAAAGATCCCACTTGGTTCCCAATTCGTAATTAACCGCTTCCTCGGGATCTGTAAAACAATTGGTTTGGCTATTGCAGCTCACGTTCGCCGAGGGCGATGTCGGGTTGGCGGACATACCATAGGACGCGTAGAAGCTCGCATTCTCCTGCGGCTTGAAAACCACACCGGCGCGACCGGTCACAAATTCGTCATCAAACTTCAGGGTCGAGTCGCCATTAATGCCACTTAACTCACCCTCGGTAAATGCAAAAGTTTCTTGATCCAGAGTGAAGTAGTCGTACCGCAGGCTCAAATTTGCCTGCCAGCGCGGACTGAATTTAAACGTATTGGATGCGTAAAAAGCGATCACATCCAAGCTGGAGTTGGATTTGGATGACAGCTTTTTATCCACCGGCCCGTACCAATAAGAATCGGGGTTGTATAAATCCACCACCAGGGTCTCGCCGGAGGTGTCGATATGATTGAAGTTTTGTCGCGCGCCGGTTTCAGTGGAAAGCTGATTGCCCAATACCAAAGTGTTGTGTACATCGCCCAGCGAAAAATCCCAAGTCAAATCGGTTTGTGTCTGCGCCATGGTATTGAGCGATTCGCGCCCCGCTGCACGCGGGCCGCCGGAATATTCGTAGGTACCCGATGCCTCACAAACCGAATTGTTGTTGGCCGTCGACGACGTTCCCAAGGGGTATTCCCCGGCGGTGACACAGACTCTGCCGCCGATGGCGGTGTTAACAAAGCGCCCGTCCACTTCCGACCAGCGGCTCAAATTGCGCAGCGATACGTTTTCGCTAAAGCGGTGTTCGATCGACGCACTGAAAGAGCGACTATCGGTGTTTTCACCATCGAGATTGTGGAACCCGTAATAGTTGCTGCGATCCACCCCGGGCACTTCCTTACCCAGACGAATAGGCACGCCGTAATCGTTCCAACCTTTGTCGTCCTGGAAATGTGCGCTCAACACAATTTTGGTGTTCGAGTTCAAACCAAACGCTAAGGAAGGCGCAATCCCCCAGCGCTCATATTCCACATGATCGCGGCCCGCTACTTCATTGGTGTGCGTCATCAGGTTCAAGCGGAAGGCCACGCCTTCGCTGATCACTTTGTTGGTATCCAGGGTCGCACGTTGATATTGGTCGGTGCCCAGCCCGGCGGACACGGTGCTGACATTTTCACTTTTGGGCGATTTGGTCACCATATTGACGTTGCCAGAGACAGACCCCGCGCCCGAATAGACGGAGTTCGGCCCCTTCACCACTTCTACTCGCTCCAGGTTGAAAGAGTCGGAGCGCGTAAAGCGGCCGGTATCGCGCACGCCGTCGACCGTGATATCCGCCGCGCTGTTGCTGATGTCGTAGCCGCGCAGAATGATGTTGTCGCCATAGCCATTGCCACCCTCTGCACCGCCAAAGGTGATACCGGGAACATTGCTCAAAATATCGCGCAGCGATTGCGCGTTCTGGCTCTGAATCAATTCACTGGTAATGACGGTGATGTTTTGCGGGGTATCGCGCAGGGGCTCCGTATATTTGGGCGATGAGAGGGTGTCTGCTTTATAGGGCACCGCTGTATCTTCCACTTTTACGGTCGGCAGTCGCGGAGCTTCCTCGTCTACTGGTGCGGCCTGCGCCGCTGCCGCCAGCCCGACTCCCAGTACTAAGAGCGAGGAAGCCGCCGCGCGGCTAATACTGTCACGGAGCTGCGCGTGATGTGTTGAAGACCGAAGAGAGACTCGAGCACTTGCCATATAACCCCCAAGGAAACATTAGAACGAAGTGGTGTTGTGAATTTTGGCGCGATCATAATCCCATGAAAAAGATGATGCAAATGATATTTATTCTTATTTGCAAAAAGACTCAATGAAGAAAAGACGCGCGCCCAGCCAAGACTGCCGCTTCGTTTTTGTACTTTCACGCCACTAACTTGCTAGAATCCGCCACCCTAACCGGCATAGTGGAGATCACCTTGGAAAGAGAAGAACGCGGAATCAAAGAGTATTTGGTCGTTCTGCTGAAAGGCATGTGCATGGGAGCGGCCGATGTAGTTCCAGGTGTGTCGGGCGGAACCATCGCGTTCATCAGCGGCATCTACGATGAGTGGCTGGCCTCCCTTAAACGCTGCAACCCTGCCACCCTGCTGATGTTAAAAAGCGACGGCTTTGCCAAAACCTGGCGGTATATCAATGGCAATTTTTTGGTAGCACTGTTTGCCGGAATTTTGATTAGCTTGAAAACGCTGGCAGGTGTCGTTCTCTTCGCCTTAGAGACTTACCCGATTTTGGTGTGGGCATTTTTTTCTGGGCTGATCATTGCGTCCATCTACTACCTGTGCCGCCACCAATCCCATTGGCGATTGTCGCAATGGCTCGGCCTGGTCATTGGCGCCGCGTTTGTATACGGCATATCCATTCTCACCCCCGCTCAGTTGCCCGGTCATTGGTGGGTGCTGTTTCTCGGTGGTTTTGTCGCCATCTGCGCAATGATTCTCCCGGGTATTTCGGGGAGTTTTATCCTCCTTTTGGTGGGGCTCTACCCGGTGTTTCTCAACGCCATACACACGCTGGATATCATTGCCTTAGCGTCATTCGGCGTCGGCTGTGTTTGCGGTTTGATTTTATTTTCGCGCCTTGTCAGTTGGCTGCTGACCCGCTATCACGCGGTAACGCTCGCTACTCTGATCGGCTTTTTGGTGGGCTCGCTCAATGTCACTTGGCCCTGGAAGCAGGCGTTAGTGACCACCGTCGACAGCCATGGCAAAACGGTGGTGTTGCAGCAAGCCAACCTTAATCCTTTTGATTACACCGCGGTTATCGGCAACGAGCCCATGATCCTGCTGGCTTGCTTAAGTGCTCTCGCGGGTGCCGGGCTCGTCTTGGGCACCGAGTGGGCAGCCGCAAAAATGAAGTGACGCTTCTGCCAAAACTATGATTCGCCCCTCATCTTGGCTCCTGGAGTGCCGTGCACTGCTCGGCTTGGAGCGCAACACCACCAGCCACGCGGAGAAGCTTACCTCCGGTTTGGGCGCCTTGGTGGGTATGCTCGCCGTCTATGGCATCTCCCTGACCGTTTGCGGCCAAGGCCCGGGCAGTGTGCTGCTGGTAGCCTCTATGGCCGCTACCGCCGTGCTTCTGTTTGCGGTACCCCACGGCGCTTTATCGCAACCCTGGTCCGTCATCGGCGGACATCTGCTGTCGGCGTTTATTGGCGTGAGCTGCCAGAGTCTGTTCCCCGATTATTTCTGGACCAGCGCCTTGGCGGTTGGCGCCTCGGTGACCGCCATGCATTACTTGCGCTGTGTACATCCACCGGGCGGCGCCACCGCGCTGACGGCGGTGATCGGCGGCGCGGATGTCCACGCTCTTGGTTATCTCTTTCTCCTTACCCCGATTTTGGTGAATGTCGCCGCCCTACTGATCGCAGCAGTGCTATTCAATAGCCTGTTTTCCTGGCGCCGCTATCCGGCTCATCTGGCTCGCCGACGCGGTAAAAGCAAGACGGTCAGACCGGCGGAGCGCCAATTTGAATTGACTCAGGAAGATTTCGCCGCCGCGATGGAACAATTGGATTCCTATGTGGACATTACGGCGGAAAGCTTGACAGCGCTGCTGGAACTGGCCAAGCAACATGCGGAGAAAAACATCACCCACCCCCAACACATTGTCACTGGACGGTTCTACAGTAACGGCAAATTGGGCAATCTGTGGAGCATTCGCCAAGTGCTGGATAGCAGCGGCGAAGATGACAACCGCGCCCGCGTGATCTACAAAGTCATGGCCGGCGACGAGTCCTATGAAACGGGGATTAGCACGCGCGACGACTTTCGCCAATGGGCAAGATTTGAAGTCGTACCGCACAAGGGACGCTGGATCAAAGTGGCCGGTGAGTCGGGCTAGATTTCCTCCGCGATACGCAACAACAAGAGAGGCTAAATGCTGGAATTACAGTGGTTGCCGGCTTATCTGGGCCTAGGCGCAATGGTCGGGCTATTGGCGGGCCTGTTCGGTATCGGCGGCGGCGGCATCATGGTGCCTGTGCTGACGATGCTGTTTATCGCCCAGGGCTTTCCGCCGGAGCATATCGTCCATATGGCGTTGGCAACCTCTATGGCCGCTATAGTCCCCACCGCACTCGCCAGCCTCCTCGCCCATCACCGTCATCAAGCGGTGCACTGGCCGGTGGTGGCACGCATGACGCCGGGTATTCTCCTCGGCACCTTCGCGGCAACCTTTCTCGCCAGCCTGATACCGGCCACCCCGCTGGCGATTTTTTTCTCCATTTTCATGGCATTTGTATCCCTGCAGCTGTTTCTCGATCGCAAACCAAAACCCTCGCGGCAACTGCCGGGCCTCCCCGGAATGACCCTCGCTGGAATGAGTATCGGAGGGCTTTCCGCGCTGGTGGCGATTGGCGGAGGCTCACTCACAGTGCCATTTCTCGCCTGGTGCAATGTCGCGGTTCGCGCGGCCATTGGCACCTCCGCTGCAGTGGGTCTACCCGTCGCCCTTGCCGGGGCGCTGGGCTATCTCATCAACGGTTGGCAGACCACCGGCTTGCCGCCTTTCACATTGGGGTTTATTTACTGGCCCGCGGTTATCGTCATCGCCTCTCTTAGCCTGGTAAGCGCGCCGCTCGGTGCGCGTCTGGCACACCGCCTGCCGGTGAGATTACTGAAAAGGTTGTTCGCGATTTTATCGCTGCTATTGGCGCTGCAAATGCTGCGAGCGGTGTTGTAAAGGCTCTGCCAACTGCGCTGGGATGAACTACGCTTAAAGCGGGCGGAAGAGTGATCGAGCACACGATGAAATCAACGGTCTATACAGTTTTGCGTTTTGTGGCAGGCGCCGCTACCCTGCTGGCGCTTATCATTCAGCCCTATATACCCGCCAAAATTGTCCCCTTGCACCCCAACTCCGACATGGTCGCCACGCTCTACGGCCACCCGCGTGATAATGGCGTTTCGGCGGTCTGGCTAGATAAAGATAAGCATATGTTCACCTGTGAGTATGCACCCCAGGACCCTTACTCCTGCGGTTATGCGCTGACCATCGCCACCGACGGCATTAAAGGGTTGGATCTGACGCATTATGAAGGGCTCAACATTCTCTTTCGCTATCAGGGAAATGCGCCGGAAATTCGCCTGAGCCTACGCAACTACAACCCCGAGCAAAACGACCCGCGAGATCCCACGCAATCGGCGAAGTTTATGTCGGCGCTGATTCGCACCAAAGATTTAAACAGCCCCGCGTTTGTGAGCCTGACCGAGTTTGGCGTGGCGGAATGGTGGGTGCGGGAATTTGACGTGTGGCGCGAACACTCCGCGCCCGATTTTGGCAATGTGATCAGCTTGGGCATCGATTTCGTCAGCCGCAGCAGCAACGCCCTGACCATCGAGAAAATCGAATTGGTCGGCACCTGGATTCGCAAAGAAACCTTTTACCTCGCCCTGATTATCCTGTGGGTAACGGTGATTTTGGTCGAGGGGCTCATCAAGCTCTCTGCCTTAAGGCGGGATGCGCGCACGGCCCACCAACGTATTGATGATTACTGATCCCCGCCGTTCCCGGTCAGCCCCGCCGTCAACATTGTTCCGGCAACACCAATAGACCATAATCCCCCGCTCAGCAAAAAAACGGGCCTCTTTCGCCGATCGAGACGAGTGCGCCGACGACGTTTTCACGTTCTCTTATTATTCCTTTCATCCATTTACTACAGCGGCAAACACTATGATTTTTCACAATCACTCTCGCTCTTTATTATTCTCCACAACATTGCTATTGAGCTTGGCGGCCTGCGGCAAAGAGACACCTCCTCCGGCCGCTACCGAAACGCCCGCTGCAGCCGCCCCGGGCGAAGCTGCCAAGGTAGAAGCCTCGCCTACCCCAACCGCGTGGACCTGCCCAGCCAATCCCGGCACTGCGCCGCGCGGTGAATTGGTTGCCGAACGCATTCCCGGCAGTGAGAGCACCCGCGGTGAACCCGGCTTATACGAAGGTCCGGTTTGGATCGACGACACCCTGTATTTTTCCGACTTTACCTTCAGTCAGGGCTTCCCGTCGCGCGTCCAAGCCTTGCGCCCCGACGGCACTTTTGCCACCGCCATTGATAACAGCGGCAGCAACGGCTTGGCGGTTGGCAAAGATGGCTTGCTCCTCGCTGCCACTCACGACCGCAAAGCGATTTCCCGCTACAACCAAAAGACCGGTGAGCGCGAAATTCTGGTTAACGAGTTCGAGGGCAATCCATTTAACTCCCCCAATGATTTGACCGAGTCCGACGCCGGCATTATTTATTTCACCGATCCTGCATACCAGCGCGATGCAGCGCCCGGCGGCCAGGAAAAAACTCGCGTCTATCAATTTGATGGTAAGGCGGTCACCGTGATTGACGACACCATCGAAAACCCTAACGGCATTTCACTGTCACCCGATCAAAAAACCCTTTACGTCGCCGGTGGCACCGTGCTTCGCGCTTATCCGCTTGAAAGTGGCGCAGTGGGCGAAGGCCGGGATATTCTCAACGTCGACACACCCGATGGCATGGCCGTGGATTGCGCGGGTAATCTTTACGTCACGGAGCACACCAAACAGCATATCCGCGTAGTCACCCCCGCCGGTGAGGAAATTGCCAATATTAAAGTGGACGCCAATATCACCAACGCCGCCTTTGGTGGGCCGGAACGCAAAACGCTGTTTATTACCGGGGCGGGAGCGGTTTGGAAAGTGGAGTTGGGTATTGCGGGATTGCCTTATTAAAAAGTCTCGCGCGCTTAAGGGCAGACAATAAAGCGTCCCTAATATAAATGCCCCTCCTCGGTCGGGAGGGGCTTATCGGGCAGCATTACAACCGATCAATCTCATCCTGTAATTTAAAGCGCTTCGAGGTCACATAAGCCTCTAATTTTCGCAACCGATCTTCCACTTGGTTAAACCGGTCTTGTACGCTTTTGAGTACCGATTTGCGCTCGAAGCTGCTATCAAAGCGACTTCTTAAATGCCCCTCTTCATCCACAAGGGTATTGGGGTCGTTATCGAGGGCGAAGTAGGCAATCACGTAGGCGATTAGGGCGACTTGCAGCGTCATAAAAAGTGCGACTACAAATAAAATTCGCACCAGTTTGCGATCCACTTCGAAGTAATCCGCAAGGCCAGCACAAACACCGCCGGCTATACCTTTACGACGATTGCGATAGAGCTTTCGATCTCCGCTAAATCGGCTCATAATTCACTTCTCCAATTGGGATGCTGTTTATCCAGAATGGCCTCTAAGGTTTGCAGGCGTTTTTCCATCACCTCTGCCTGCCCCAGAAGGTGCTCGATTCTGCGTATTTCCTCTTCCGACGCAGGACTAAAGCGGCCGCCGGCACTTTTGCCAAACAGTCGCGTCATAATCCAAATCGGAACACTCAACGCGCAGAGCGCAAAGCTCAGCACAATAATTCCCCAAGCTGCTTCTACCATAGTGATCTCCTTTCAATGCAATGATGTTATTGCTTGCCAATTTTTTCTTTGAGAGCGGCAAGTTCCGCTTCCACTTCGTCATCCTTGGCCAACTGTTCGATTTCGTCAGCGAGGGATTTTTTGCCTAAATCGTAGGACTCAACCCGTCCCTCCAATTCATCCAGCTTGCGCTCGTAGCCTTCTAGCCGCGCCAGCGAATCCTGCAGCGTTGAGCCACTCATCGTTTTGCGCGCACGCAATTTGGTGGTCGCCGCAGAGTGGCGCATCACCAAAGATTTTTGCCGCGCTTTGGCCTCGGCGATTTTCTGCTGTAGCTGGGTGATTTCGCTTTCTAAATCCACAAGGCTGTTCTCCAGCACCTCAAGCTCCGCGTCCACATCTTGCGCGTCCTTGACGAATTTCAAACGCTCCGCCAAGGCACCTTTAGCCAGGTCTTCGCGGTCTTTGCTCAGTGCCAGCTCCGCCTTGTTCTGCCAGGATTCGGCCTGATCGAGAAGCAGCTGCTTACGCCGCAACAGTTCTTTCTTATCAGCAATCGCCTTGGCGGAGACCGTGCGTACCTCTACCAGGGTTTCTTCCATTTCCTGAATAATCAGGCGGACCATTTTTTCCGGGTCCTCCGCTTTATCCAGCAGTGAGTTGAGATTGGAATTGATGATGTCGGAAAAACGGGAAAAGATTCCCATGGCACGCTCCTGAGTTTTATGGATGGTTGAGCTGGAGCTATTACAGCATTTGTGCCAAGTCTAAAAACCTCCTTAAGTCATTGTTTATAAAACAATTTTATGAAAAAACATCAGAAACACCATTGCCCCGCGATGATCTAATTGGCTATAGTTTGGCTTATTTGGCTATAAGTTGGTGAATCTTGAAATCTTCTGAACACAAGTTAATCGGCGAATCCAACGCTCACCTCTTGGTGTTGGAACAAGCATCTCAGTTGACGCATCTCAATCGCCCCGTGCTAATCGTCGGCGAGCGAGGCACTGGAAAGGAGCTGATCGCGGAGCGGCTGCACTTCCTCTCGAATCGCTGGGCTAAACCCTTAATCAAGATGAACTGCGCGGCGATTAGCGAAACCTTGCTGGAGTCCGAATTGTTTGGCCACGAAGCCGGCGCCTTCACTGGCGCCAGCAAGCGCCATATAGGGCGCTTTGAACGGGCGGACGGCGGCACTTTATTTCTGGATGAGCTGGCCACTATGTCGCTGCAAACTCAGGAAAAAATACTGCGATTTATCGAGTACGGTGATTTTGAACGCCTTGGCGGCAGCTCCTCACAACAAGTGGACGTTCGCCTGGTGGCCGCCACCAACGAAGACTTGCCTGCCCTCGCCAGAGCGGGAAAATTCCGTTACGACCTGCTAGACCGGCTGGCGTTCGATGTTATCACCCTACCGCCGTTACGCGAGCGACCGGAGGACCTGATACTGCTTGCAGAATTCTTCGCTGTTTCCATGTGTAAGGAGCTAGAACTTAGCTATTTTCCGGGTTTTGGTTCCAAGGCGTTAAATGAATTGCAGAACTACTCTTGGCCCGGCAACATTCGCGAGCTAAAAAATGCCGTAGAACGCAGCGTCTATCGCCACGGACCAAGCGAGCAGCCTCTGGATACGATTTTGCTCGACCCCTTCGCTTCTCCATATCGGCCGACCAGCCGCGAAACACAAGATAAAAGTTCCGCATCCACCACCTCGACATCTTCCGCAGCGCCTGAATATAAGGAAATAGAGTTGCCGATGGATTTTAAAAAATCCTGTCGCGACCAAGAAGTTCGGTGGCTACGGGCAGCTCTGCAGAGCGCCAAATTTAATCAAAAAGAGGCCGCTCAATTACTCGGCCTCACTTATCATCAATTTCGCGCCCAACTGCGTAAGCACAACCTCCTTCAGCGGGATAACGATTGAGACATTAAGCGCACCCTACCTGTCTTGCGTAGGGCTCCACTTCGCTCGCAGTCAAAGACCATATTGTCGCCAGCGCTTGCTCGGAATAAAAAACGATGGTCGCCGTCATAACGACGAGCAATAAATTTGCAATAGCTTTATGAGCCTTATCGAAAAGCATGACTCTTCCCCCCAAACAGTAAACTGAGGGTCTCCCAGCGAAAATTATCCTATCGCCAGGACACCACCTAAACTCTAGAAGCGACCTCAAAACACGCGCGCCGACGCAGCACTAACCGTGGTCAAGCACTATTTGCGTGTTATGAAATAGCTTCTAAGCAACCCACATTCCAGCTCCAGCTATCAGCTAAAAGTAGGTGGTAATTCGCGCCGGCATCTGTAAGCGTTACAAAAACACGGCAAAAGATTACAAGCACCGACTGGTACAAAAAGAGGAAACGAATGCAGATAACGAGGGATGCGCCAAAACTACCTTTTGGGACTCACCTTTGTGAGGCGTCTATAAAATTTAACTCGAAATTCATAGGCGCAGACGCTGATGATCGGTGGCATAAGCTTTGCGTTAAAAGCATTACCGCAAGCGCTCATACAGCCTTGATAAATCGACGCAACATATCGGAGAATTATTATGAAACACCCACTGAAAAATTCACTGCGACGCTCGCTGGCTTGCGCTGTAAGCGCCGCACTTCTCTTCAATGCGGGCCAAGTACTCGCTGACGATGTCGATGCGGGTGACACCTATAATCAAGCCACCCCCACCGGCAATACACAGCGGGATCACAATATTTCCCAGCCCAATGCTTTTGGGACAGACCCTGCGGATGACAATATGCGTCAACAGGAAAATCGCGCGGCAACTGCCCCCGATAACGCCGAAGCGTCCGACTCAGGTCTCGCGGGCGATCAGCTGCCATCAACAGAAGACTCTGCTACTCGCGGAGCCATCGTTGACAACGCGGATGGCACACGCCAACTTCAGATCAGCATTGGCGATAATCAAACCCAAGCGGTGAGTGCCAGCGCGCTGGTAGACCGCAAAGTCGTCAATTTGCATAACAAAGAAATCGGTGAGGTAGAAGAAGTCGTGCAAGGGCCAGACGGCACAGCGTCGCTGGTTGTCGAGGCCGGCGGCTTTATGGGCATAGGCGAGAAGGAAATTTTGGTGCCGCTAAATGAATTCCGCCTGTCCGGTAACCAATTGATTTGGGAAACCCGGGAAGAGGCCTCACAATTGAAAGACACTGAGGCTTATCGCTATGAGGAAGATCGCTACAGTACGATCGCTGACGATTAAGCATCCCAGATAATCATTAGTCCTTTACTATATTAGGCCTTCACCATAACGGAGCTTCGGCTCCGTTATTAATTATCCGTTCGCCTTTCTTTATTTTTCTGTTCATCCTGTTACCTAAACCTAATACCTAATACATGAAATAAAAAGCACCCATAAGGGTGCTCTAAAGTGGATTCTCAGTTGTTTGTGCATGAACGATCTGCCGAATATCCTACCGGCCGACGTCAGCTGCTTAGTATTTAATTGCCGAGGAAATCGCCTGTACGGCTCCTTTTTCCGTTTGCCGGCGGCGCGCACCAAGGCGCGCACACGTTAAGAATCCACAAGCCCATCCCCTAGGGCAAAAACGGGAGGACTTATCTGTCCGCCTCATCTTCAATTTCCGAGCCCACCTTTTCAACATCTCGACCGAAGCCTTCCATAGTTTCACAGCCAGACAGCATCATGAGCGAAAAAAAACTGATCATCATGGCAACAAAATAGCTTTTCATCTGCAGCTCCTCTTCAGTTGTTGTTATCCCCGCAGCTCCAGGGAGCTCGCCAAGGTACATCCAACAAGGCAATTAGTGTGCCTGTTTACATATGGCGGGTTTCGTAGCGGAAACAGCGGCACCCAGCGGCGTTTGCGCTGATTCAAGAAAGGGCTCACAAAAAAAGAGAGCCAAACCGGGAGTTTTTTGCAAGTGTTTGTAAATCCGAGCAAATATCCGCGAAAATATTCGTCGCTTTAATCCACTCGACGAGACTATGCTCGCCAGTTGATAAGCAGTGTTAGACTTAAGCCCGACAATTTCCTCTTCTCCTATTAAGGTCGGGAGCTGGCGTCAATAATCAACAATAACGAATACAGCCATAAGGAACCCGAACACGTGAACGACAACAACAAAGCCGCGGACTACTGGCGCGCCAATTTGCGCCTGATCTTTGGGAGCTTGGCGGTATGGGCGCTGGTCTCTTATGGGTTTGCCATTTTGCTACGTCCGCTGTTGGCGGGAATTGAGATCGGCGGCACCGATCTTGGCTTCTGGTTCGCCCAACAGGGGTCCATGCTTACCTTTATCGCGCTGATCTTCTTTTACTCCTGGAGAATGAACAAGTTGGATAAAAAGTTTGGCGTAGAAGAGGAATAGTCCCATGAGCCAATTTGCGATCAACCTGCTTTTCGTCGGCGGGTCCTTTGGCATTTATATCGTTATCGCCATCTGGTCTCGTGCGGCATCCACCAAAGAATTCTATGTCGCCGGCGGCGGTGTTCACCCGGTGGTCAACGGCATGGCCACCGCAGCCGACTGGATGTCGGCCGCCTCTTTCATCTCCATGGCCGGCCTTATCGCTGCGGGAGGCTACGCTAATTCCACCTACCTGATGGGCTGGACAGGCGGCTACGTATTACTGGCTATGCTGCTGGCGCCCTATTTGCGCAAGTTTGGCAAGTTCACCGTGCCACAGTTTATCGGCGACCGTTATTACAGCTCCGGTGCCCGGCTGGTTGCCGTCATCTGCCTGATCGTTACCTCTGTCACCTATGTCATAGGACAAATGACCGGTGCGGGCGTGGCTTTTTCCCGTTTTTTAGAAGTCAGCAACACCACCGGCTTGATCATCGCGGCGGTGGTGGTGTTTTTCTACGCCGTGCTCGGGGGCATGAAAGGCATCACCTACACTCAGGTGGCGCAGTATGTGGTGCTGATCATCGCCTATACCATCCCGGCGATCTTCATTTCTCTGCAGCTCACCGGCAACCCCATTCCTCCTCTCGGCCTTTTCTCCAACCACATTGAGTCCGGCGTGCCACTACTGGCCAAGTTGGATAGTGTGGTGCGCGAACTCGGTTTTCAGGATTACACGGCAGACGTGTCAAACAAGCTGAATATGACGCTATTTACCCTGTCGTTGATGGTCGGCACCGCCGGCCTGCCCCACGTAATCATCCGCTTCTTTACCGTGCCGAAAGTCGCCGACGCACGCTGGTCTGCCGGCTGGGCGTTGGTGTTTATCGCCACCTTATATCTATCCGCTCCCGCCGTCGCCGCCATGGCGCGCCTGAACCTGCTGGATACGATCTATCCTGAAGGCCCGCAGCAGGGCGCAATTCGGTACGATGAGCGGCCGGATTGGATCCGCACTTGGGAAGCCACCGGCCTGATCCAATATGAAGATAAAAATGGTGACGGGCGAATCCAGACCTATAACGATACCTCGGAATTTCAGCAAATCGCCGCTGAACAAGGTTGGGAAGGCAATGAGCTGAGGGTCAATAACGATATCCTGGTGCTGGCCAATCCGGAAATTGCCAACCTGCCCAGCTGGGTGGTGGGATTGATCGCCGCCGGCGGGCTGGCGGCGGCGCTATCGACCGCAGCGGGCTTATTATTGGCCATTTCTTCCGCCGTCAGCCATGACCTGATCAAGGGAATGCTCAAGCCGAATATCACCGACCGGGGTGAACTGTTGGCCGCGCGAATCTCCATGGCGCTCGCAATTGTGGTGGCCACTTGGCTGGGGATAAATCCACCCGGCTTCGCCGCCCAGGTGGTGGCCCTGGCTTTTGGTATCGCAGCTGCGTCCATTTTCCCCGCACTGATGCTCGGCATCTTTTCCAAACGCATCAACAGCGTTGGCGCCATCTCCGGTATGTTGGCCGGATTGCTTTCCACCTTGCTGTACATCTTCCTCTACCTCGGCTGGTTTTTTATTCCAGGCACCGCCAGCTTCACCAATACACCGGATAATTGGCTATTGGGCATTTCTCCTCTGTCCTTCGGCGCGGTGGGCGCGGCCATCAATTTCGCGGTGGCGTTTGGCGTCTCCTCCGTTACCAAAGAGCCACCTCTGGAAATCCAACAGCTCGTCGAAAGTGTGCGCTACCCGCGCGGTGCCGGCGCGGCACTCAATCACTGAGATCTACGCGGTTATGATCAATTGCGGGCTTTCGCGAGAAAGCCCTTTTTATTTGGGAGATTCACATGCTGTGGGAACTGCTTGCGACGGCTTTTGCCGGCCTGGGCGCCGCCGGCGTCGTTCTCACTCTGCGCGCACTCAGCCGTCGGCGCGTACCGGCGTGGATCATCCCCGCGTGCGCGGGAGCAGCGATGCTGAGCTTTCAAATCTATAGCGAATACACTTGGTTTTCGCATCAAAAGAGCCTGCTGCCAGAGGATGTTTTAGTGGTGCGGCAGGTGAAAGAGACTTCGCCCTGGCGCCCCTGGACCTACATCTATCCACAAACGGTGCGCTTTGTTGCTCTTAA
The DNA here is from genome assembly GCA_964482025.1 of uncultured Saccharophagus sp. GTDB lineage: Bacteria > Pseudomonadota > Gammaproteobacteria > Pseudomonadales > Cellvibrionaceae > UBA5868. Next base: position 16,622 of record CAYZVN010000064.1, read on the forward strand.
AGTCGCCACTGGAGCGGTGAATAAGATCAATCCAGACTTAGTACTGGCGGATGTTTTTTTGTTTGAGCGTCGCGTGGCAGCGCGACAGGTACCGCAGATTTTTCACTGCAGCGCCAATGTTCGCGCCACTTTGGACGACGACTTGGCCATCCCCCCTCCCGGCGCAATGCCCGGCCAGCAATGGACGCGCCTGGAGCCAACCGATGAGCTATTGGGAGCGGCGTGTAAAGCGGCACGGGAAAGCCACCCCAAAAGGTCAAAAACCGAACCCGTTTTTCAGCTTGATTAAGGCGTGATAAACCGCCGAATTCCACACTCCGTATTGCCGCTCGATATGCTCGGCATACCGCACGTGTGGCGCGCTTTTCTCCTTGAGATACTGCAGATATTTCAAGGACTGACGCCGCGCGTGGTAGCGTAAGGATTTATGCGCAGACGCCGCACGAAACGCATTGTCCACTATGTGAATATAGTGATCCTGATAGCGCTCATCATACGTTTTTTGCTGACTCAAACTGCCCGACCTGCGCCGGTAATAAACCACCACATCAGGGACGACAAACACCTCGGGGTAAGCAGAAAAAAAGCGCCAATAAAAATCCAGATCTTCGTGCACCAAGCCCGGCGCAAAGGCGTATTCCTTCACCCACTCGCGCGGATAAAGTTTATTCCAGACCATAGGCTCCAGAGCAAAAAAGTTTTGTCGGTGAAGATGCAGCAGGCCATTCAAACGCCTTTTTGGTTTTATATAGGGTTTGTAAATTCCGCCCTCCTCCCAGTATTCCATCACCGCACCGCTTACAACCGCGAGGTTTGTTTGATTCACAGCGCGGACTAAAACCTGCAACGCGTGCGGAGGCATCCAGTCATCCGAGTCGAGAAAGAAAACCCAGCGTCCCTTCGCCTCCGCCACTCCGGTATTACGAGCGGCCGAAAGTCCAGCGTTGGACTGCTCAATCACTCGGCAGCGCGGCTCGTGCAGAGCAAACTGGCGAGCGATTTCTCCTGACGCATCCGTCGAGCCGTCGTTGACACAGAGAATTTCGATCTCTTGGTAGGATTGGCCTGCGACCGATTCCAGACATCGCGCCAAATAGGCCTCGACGTTGTATATCGGAATAACGACAGAAACGAGTCCAGCAGATTGGCTCATACATATTCCTTATGTAAACGAGGGAAGCGCTGCCGAACCAGCGTCATTAGAGCGACCCGATAACGAGCGATAAAGTTCGTAAAAATTATTCGCAATATTCGTGCTTGTATAACTATCCAGTTCAGCAAAGCGCGCGATCAGCGCGTGCCAATGATTGTTTTCGATCATGGTGATCATGGCATCGCACAGGGATTGAGGATCTTCATAGGCCAAAGCAATACGATTAAGATCCAGGGGCAACATATAGTTGCGCGGCAAGATAACAGGCCGACGAAAACGCAGCGCGTCATTTTCAACGCCGGATATTTTAGTGCTGCCATAGTATTCACGGTGAATTTTTTGCCGTGCTGTCAACTTCATAGGCGCAATTAAAAACTGCGTTCGCGCCAGCTGTTCGGCAAAGGTCTGCTGCGATACATAATCGCCAAACCAGGTAAACTTAACAGTGTTGCTCTCAAGCTGAGAGAAACGATCAATCACTTTTTTCGCTTCATCACCTTTCGCCCAACCG
>CAYZVN010000065.1:0-17604 GCA_964482025.1 uncultured Saccharophagus sp.
TTGTCGGCAGCTTGGTTGTCACCAGCAAGTACGGCCTCAGCGGATACGGTTGGGGCCGGAGCGCTGCTGACAGCGAAGATGTAGCCGCAGCCATTTTGCGATGACTCTATCTAGATCTAGATTCTACAGCGCGAACGTTTTCCATGGTGTCAGTTAATGAGCAACTAGGATATCTTGGTTGGCAAAGTTTCCCGGCACCAAAATGGTATCCATAGCACTGGGCGCCGCTTCCGGATAGTCGAGGGAAAAGTGCAGGCCGCGACTCTCCCTGCGTTGCATCGCCGAGTGAATGATCAACTCGGCCACCATCGCCAGGTTGCGCAGCTCAATTAGATCGCTGCCAACTTTATAGTTGGCGTAATATTCGTGGATCTCTTGCTGCAGCAGCTCAATTCGGTGCTTCGCCCGCTCAAGTCTTTTGTGCGTGCGCACAATCCCTACGTAGTCCCACATAAACCGCCGCAACTCATCCCAGTTGTGAGAGATCACAACATCTTCGTCCGAGTCGGTAACCCGCGACTCATCCCAGCTTCTCACCGGGGCAGGAGGCGGTGTTTGCGCCAATGTCTCGCGAATTTTCTGAGCCGCTGACTGCGCGAATACGATGCATTCGAGCAGTGAATTACTGGCCATGCGATTCGCGCCGTGCAAGCCAGTAAAGGTGGTTTCACCTATAGCGTAGAGATTTTTTAAGTCCGTCTCGCCATTGGTGTTGACTACAACACCGCCGCACGTGTAGTGCGCAGCTGGGACCACGGGTATGGCTTCGCGGGTGATATCGATACCATAGGTAAGGCAGTGCTGATAAACCGTCGGGAAGTGCTGAATGATAAAGTCCTTGGGTTTATGGCTGATATCCAGGTAGACGAAGTGGCTACCTAAACGCTTCATTTCGTGGTCTATCGCCCGCGCCACCACATCTCGAGGAGCCAGCTCGGCGAGCTCATGAAATTTGCTCATAAAGCGATCACCGCTCGGCAGCTTCAGTAAAGCGCCTTCGCCGCGCAGGGCCTCGGTAATCAGAAAAGATTTAGCGCTCGGATGGTAAAGGCAGGTAGGGTGGAACTGATTAAATTCCATATTGGCCACCCGGCATCCGGCCCGCCAGGCCATCGCGATGCCGTCGCCACTCGCGCTATCCGGATTGCTGCTATAAAGGTAGACCTTGCTGGCACCGCCAGTGGCGAGAATCACCGCCTTTGCGGTGAAGCGTTCAACCCGGTCCAGATTGCGATTGAATACATAAGCGCCGACACAGCGCATTCTGCGGCTCGCTGGATCGGGCTGCCGAATCAGATCCAGGGCAATCGCATGCTCGATCAAGGTAATGTTCGGATGGGTTTGAGCCTGTTCTAACAGGGTGGAGTGAACGGCTTTGCCTGTCGCATCGGCGCTGTGGATGATTCTGCGATGACTGTGGCCGCCTTCACGCGTCAGGTGGAACTCTTCGGACCCTTCGCTGCGGGTGAAGCCCACGCCCAGATTGATAAGCCAGTCGATTGCCGCTTTGCTGTTCTTGACGGTGAACTCTACGACATCTTTATGGCACAAGCCGGCGCCGGCAACCAAGGTATCCGCCACATGCGATTCGATAGAATCTTCCGTATCCAGCACCGCCGCAATGCCCCCCTGGGCGTACCAGGTAGAGCCAAAAGTAAAGGTGCCTTTGCTCAGCACGGTTATGCTGGCGGAGTCGGCCAGGGAAAGCGCTAGTGTAAGGCCGGCCGCGCCGCTGCCGATCACCAGGACATCGCTGTAAAAGCTATCTGTGAGATAAGTCACGAATGTTCCTTGATTGCAGTGATTTTGTTGATATTCTACGCCATCGCTTCGTGGCGTGATCAGTCTTGTTGAACTTTTGCAGGCCGGATTTTGTCTATCGGTACAATAAGGCAAAACCGACGGTCATGGGAGATTGTCCCGACGTCTACAATCATAAGGCCAGCCGAGAGCTGGATCGGGGTGACACGATGCCGCTACCAAACTCTGCAAAAATCATTGAGTTCAAAATTGGGGATTCTGGAATGCAAAACCCGCCTGCGCAGGACACAGACGAGCAGCTCGTCGCGCGTGTCCAGCAAGGTGATAAGCGCGCGTTCGATCTGTTGGTGCTCAAATACCAACACAAGATCATCGCGATTATCAGCCGATTTGTGCGAGATTCGGCGGAAGTGCACGATGTTGCTCAGGAGGCCTTCATCAAAGCATATAGGGCGCTGGGCAACTTTCGCGGCGACAGTGCATTCTATACCTGGATCTACCGGATCGCGGTGAATACCGCCAAAAACCATCTTGTGTCCCGCGGCCGAAGGCCTCCGGCAACAGACGTAGATGTAGAAGACGCTGAATTTTTCAGCGGCGCGGATGGATTGAGAGACATCACCTCGCCCGAACAGGAACTCATGAGGGATCAACTGGAAGAAGTGGTGTACAAGGCCATCCAATCGTTACCGGAAGACCTGCGGACGGCTCTGACACTGCGGGAAATGGAGGGCATGAGTTATGAAGAGATCGCAGAGGTCATGGACTGCCCGGTGGGCACAGTTAGGTCGCGGATCTTCCGCGCACGGGAAGCAGTGGATCGACACATTGCTCCCTTGATGAAATGAACATTTATCGACACCTTGGTTATCAAAACCTGACTATTGAAAACCCGAATTTTGGATGCACCCGATGACTCTCAACTCTTTTGATCAACTGTCCGAATCCTTGTCCGCAATGGTCGACGACGAAGCCAGCGAGCTCGAAATGCGGCGGGTGCTAATGAATATGGATAGCAACCCGGAGATTATCGAACGCTGGCGGCGCTATCACTTGATTGGCTCGGTTATGCGAAAAGAGCACAGTCTCGGAATTGCCAATCCAACCTCATTGGTTTCTTCTATATCCAATACACTCGATAACGAAACCGAAGCGACGGCAAGCGCCCCGGCAGCGGCAAAGCATAGAAGTGGGTCCGGCGCGCTGCGCGACCTACTGGGTAAAACCGCGATCGCCGCATCTTTTGCGGCGACTCTAGTAATGGGATTCAACTATATGGGCACAATGGGAGAGGGCGGCCTAGACGAAGGAAATGCAACGATTGCAACCGGCCCAAGCGCACCTGTCGCTGAACGAGAGCCCGCAGCCCTAGCGACACATGTGCCTATAGGATTTGAGTTACCCCTTCCTGAAGCACGCGCAGTTAGTATGACCTCTGGTAGCAGTGCTGCCGTCGCTGGAGCTGTGAATCGTCAAGTAACGCCTATCTATTTGGATGACATTACCGACTACGAAACTCAGGAGATGCTCAACTATCTATTGATACAACATGCGGAGCGGGCGAGCGCCCATGGTAGCTTGGGTATTATGCCATTTGCCCGCGTGCATAAAATGCGTGCAGAGTCGGCCAAGTAGCGCGATATGTGCCATCTTCATTTATAACGTTCACTTTCTTCCGTTGGATCTCGCAGTCAATGCCCTTTCCGTTGTTCTCAGTCAGATCGATTTCTAAGGGCGCTTGGTTAACAGCTGCTTTCTTTTCTTTGACCACTTTTACCCTAAACGCTTTAGGGCAGGAGCTGGCCTCTCTCACCTCTGTGGATGAGCTGCTTGAGCGCACCTCAAGGGCCTTGCAGGAAAAAAACTACAAAGGGCGATTCACCTACGAATTCGGCACCACTATGGAAACCCTCGAAATCGTGCATGTCGTGCATGACGGTGTCGAATACGAGCGCGTTACTCACCTAAACGGAGCAGAACGAGAATTCGTAAGAGGTGGGCGCGAGCAGGGGTGCGTCTCCACTGGAGGCTTTCTGCTGCGCGGCGGGTTGATTCCGCAAGCGGGTGGCTCGGTCAGTTTGACGCAAAGCTATCATTTCTATATACGCGGCCGGGATCGCATCGCGGGTCGTGATGCAGAAGTGATCCAAGCCGTTCCTAAAGATGAGTTTCGCTATGGTATGACGCTGGCAATTGACCGACTATCCGGTCTGCCTTTGATGTCCCTGATCACAGTATCCAATAAGAGCGCAATAGAGCGCTTCCAGTTTGCCGAATTAGAAGTGGGCCAAAATATCGATGTTGCAGCCATTTCTCCCACGAGCTCGCGGCACGCCCAGCTCGACGGCGCCGAATTGCCATGCGCCAAGCGTCCTCAAAGTGCATCAATTTGGCGCGCCGGATGGCTTCCTCCCGGCTTTGTCGCGTCACATGTCACCAGCGATAGTGAAGGCGATATATTGACCTACACCGACGGGATCGCGTCTTTTACTCTATTCATCAAACCTTTAAACGATCCAGCTTCGTTCAAGCAAGGAATGGCCAGACGTGGCGCTACTACCGCCTTAATGTCCGTGGTGCCTACGTCACCTCACGCAGTGGGAGTAGTGCTGGTGGGCGAAGTGCCGTTTAACACGGCACAACAAGTCGTCTCGTCGGTCGTTTCATCCGGCAACTCGCGTTAGTATGCTCGCAGAAACAGGAAAAATAGTGCGCTTTGACGGTGACGCTGCGTGGGTGCAAACCATGCGCCGTTCGGTATGTGGATCCTGCCAGGCTAGGGCGGGGTGCGGTCAGAGACTTCTGAATCAGTTAACCGGCGCCACTGCGGATATCAAAGTTCGCCTCACACCAGGCGCTGTATCCGAGCTCAAAGAGGGCGACCTCATTGAAATCGGCATAGAGGAGGGGGCGGTCGTTGCAGCATCGATGCTGGCCTATGGCGTGCCGCTACTGTTTTTGATATTGGCCATAGCGCTCGCCGACGCATTGAAGGCGTCCAGCGTCGCGATCGCCCTATTTTGTGCCCTGGGCCTAGGTGCAGGGATCTTACTTGCGCGACTTTTTTTGACCAGCCACTTCCGCCCAGACTTCTTCGAACCCGTATTTGTGCGCAAAATATTTCTCAGCCCATAAAAACCCGCTTTTTCAATAATCTGGCGGCAGATTTAGACGCAAAAGCTTCTCCGTGCTCATCCGTGGCGCGCCTTGGGCAAATGCTGTAGACTTGCGCAACCATTCGTTCCCCATGCGAGGGAAGCTGAATAAACTTATTTAGAATCAACGGGTTATATACTTAGTGTCCGATCTCAGCCACATCCGCAACTTCTCAATCATTGCACACATTGATCATGGTAAATCCACGTTGGCCGATCGCTTCATTCAGGTATGTGGCGGACTTACTGCGCGTGAAATGGAAGCCCAGGTTCTCGACTCCATGGATTTGGAGCGCGAGCGCGGTATTACGATTAAGGCCCACAGCGTCACTCTCTATTACACCGCCCGCGATCAGAAAACCTATCAACTGAACTTTATCGATACTCCAGGACACGTGGACTTCAGCTATGAAGTATCGCGCTCATTAGCGGCCTGCGAAGGCGCTCTCCTGGTGGTTGACGCCGCTCAGGGCGTAGAGGCCCAGTCCGTCGCCAACTGCTACACCGCAATTGAACAGGGACTAGAGGTCATTCCCATCCTCAACAAGATGGACTTGCCTCAAGCCGACCCCGATCGGGTTGCTCAAGAAGTTGAAGACATTATCGGTTTGGATGCAACCGATGCGGTCCGCTGTAGCGCCAAGTCCGGCTTGGGGATCGAGGATGTATTAGAGCGGCTCGTCGCCGCCATTCCGCCTCCGCAAGGCCAGATAGACGCGCCCCTCCAAGCACTTATCATTGACTCCTGGTTTGATAACTACCTCGGTGTTGTGTCGCTTGTTCGAGTGAAGCAGGGCACCCTCAAAGTCAAAGATAAAATTATTTCCAAGTCGTTAGGCAAAGCCCATTTAGTCGACAGCGTGGGCGTCTTTAATCCGAAACGTCACGAACTGAAGGAGCTCAAGGCCGGTGAGGTGGGCTTTGTGGTTGCGGGGATCAAAGACATTCACGGCGCACCCGTGGGCGATACGATCACCCACGCCGCTACCGTCGAGACGCCAGCGCTGCCAGGCTTTAAAAAAGTTAAGCCACAGGTCTACGCAGGCTTGTTTCCGGTGAGCTCCGATGACTACGAAAGCTTCCGCGAGGCACTCGCCAAGCTCACTCTCAATGATGCCTCCTTGTTTTACGAGCCTGAGACGTCGGATGCCTTGGGGTTTGGCTTCCGCTGTGGCTTCCTCGGCATGCTCCACATGGAGATCATCCAAGAGCGCCTGGAACGAGAGTACGACCTCGATCTCATTACCACCGCGCCGACGGTAGTCTTTGAAGTGGTTAAAAACACAGGCGATGTGGTCTACGTCGACAACCCATCAAAGCTGCCAGAAGTCGGCAGTATTGATGAAATGCGAGAGCCGATTGTGCAAGCGAGTATTCTGGTCCCGCAAGAATATCTCGGCTCCGTTATCACACTGTGTATCGATAAGCGCGGCGTCCAAAAGGACATCCAATATCTCGGCCATCAAGTCTCATTGACTTATGAGCTGCCGATGAACGAGGTGGTGCTGGACTTCTTTGATCGCTTAAAGTCGGTCAGTCGGGGTTACGCCTCTCTCGACTACAGCTTTCTGCGTTTTCAAAGCGCCAACTTGGTTCGCCTGGATGTGCTGATAAACGGTGAAAGGGTGGATGCACTGGCGCTGATCGTCCACAGGGACACCGCTCACTACAAAGGTCGCGCCCTGGCCGACAAGATGAAAGACCTTATTCCGCGTCAGATGTTTGATGTGGCAATTCAAGCGGCTATTGGTGGTCAAATTGTTGCTCGCACCACCGTCAAAGCACTGCGTAAAAACGTCACCGCTAAGTGTTACGGCGGCGATATCACGCGCAAGAAAAAGCTGCTTGAAAAGCAAAAGGCGGGGAAAAAGAGGATGAAACAGGTAGGTAGAGTAGAAATACCCCAAGAAGCATTCCTGGCGGTATTAAAAGTCGATAGCTGAAGGGCTTCCACATGGACATTAATTTACCCCTCATTCTGATGGTTGCGGTCACCCTGACCGGCTTAATCTGGTTGGCAGACGCAATATTTCTCGCCAAATCCCGCCGTTTAGCCGTTGCAAAAATCGACGGACAGTTTGACCATCTGTCCGCGGAGGCAAAGCAACAGGACTTGGCTTACCGCACAGAGGTAGGCAAGGCGGCGAAGGAGCCGCTGCTGGTCGAGTACTCCAAGTCCTTCTTTCCTATACTGGCAATTGTCTTCGTACTCCGCTCGTTTCTGATAGAACCCTTTAAGATCCCATCAGAGTCTATGGTGCCGACGCTGGAAGTTGGGGATTTTATCGTGGTCAACAAGTACGCCTACGGCATTCGCCTTCCGGTGTTTCGTGTGAAAGTGATTGATATAGGTAATCCGGAGAGGGGCGACGTAGTTGTTTTTTTTCCGCCTCATGAAGATCGCTACTTTATTAAGCGACTGGTGGGAATGCCGGGCGATACCATCCAGATTAGAGACAACGTGCTCTACATCAATGGCGTGGCCGCGCCACAAGACCTGATAGGGGAGGACCCGATAGATCGTTACGGTTCTGCCTGCTGGACCGATTATCAGATTGTTAATGAGTCCATAGACGGCAAAAATCATTTGGTGAGAAAATGTCCAACTGGCGGTAAGGGCTGGAATGATCGAATCTGGACCGTTCCCGAAGGCCACTACTTCATGATGGGCGACAACCGGGATAACAGCCTGGACAGCAGAGCTTGGGCGGACCCGTTTGTGCCAGACAAGAACATCGTAGGTAAAGCCTTTGCAATATGGATGCATTGGAATGAAGGCCTTCCGAGCTTTGGCCGCGCAGGTAGCATCAATTAAAGGTCTATTGTGAGATATTGGTATGAATAAGAATAAACAAGCCGGTATGAACAGCCTCCTATTATTGTTTGTGCTCGCCAGCCTTGGCTTTTTTCTGACATGCTTCTTTAAGATTGGGCCGGCCTATCTGGACAATCGCTATATTGTGTCGGCGTTGAAGAGCTTAGCCAAAGATCACCCAGATGATCTTGCGCAATTGAGTCGAGAAACCATTCGGCAAGAGCTCAGCAAGTTCTACACCATTAATAATGTGAGAGGCGATGCAGCCAAAGCCCTGGAAATTGAGCGCCGCCAAGATAAAACCATCATCACTATCGCCTATGAGACCAGAATTTCGTTCCTGGCGAATATTGACGTCGTAGTGAAATTCAACAACGTACTCGACTCCTCCCGACCAGATGAGTGCTGCTCAGTAAGTGACAAAGAAAGTGCAAAGAAGTAAACAGCTAATCTCTCTTGGGCAGAAACTTGAATATACCTTTCTCAATACCTCCCTACTGGATAACGCCTTAACCCATAGAAGTCACAGTGGCCCCAACAACGAACGCCTAGAATTTCTAGGCGATTCACTGCTCAACTTTATCGTTGCGGAAATCTTGTTTAGCCATTTTCCTCAAGCATCTGAGGGCGACCTAAGCCGTTTACGTGCGGCATTGGTGCGCGGCGAGACTCTGGCAGAAATCGCCCGGGAATTTGCGCTCGGGGATTACTTGAACTTAGGTGAGGGTGAATTGAAGAGCGGCGGTTTTCGTCGCTCTTCAATTTTAGCGGACGCTCTAGAAGCCATAATTGGCGCGATCTATTTGGATGGCGGTATCGAAGCGTGCAAAAATTGCGTTAGTCGCTGGATGGAACACCGGATCTCGGGCCTTTCTTTGGTGACGGGAGGGAAAGACGCAAAAAGCCAATTGCAGGAGTGGCTGCAGGCGCGGAAAAAGCCGCTCCCTTTGTACGCCGTCGTAGATACCCAGGGCGATTCACACAATCAACTTTTTACCGTCAGCTGTTCCGTTGTGCTGGTGGATGAAGTTACCACAGCAACCGCTTCTAACCGCAAAAATGCAGAGAAAGAAGCGGCTCACCTAATGCTTCAGAAATTGGAAACTCTCTATGGATGACGCAACACATCGTTGTGGCTATATCGCAATTGTTGGCAGACCTAATGTTGGCAAGTCAACGCTGCTCAATCATCTGGTAGAACAGAAGATCAGCATTACCTCGCGCAAACCCCAGACCACGCGACACAACATCACCGGAATCAAAACCACTGACAATGTGCAGATGATTTTTATCGATACACCGGGGATGCACAAAAAGGAATCTAACGCGGTTAATCGCTATATGAACCGAGCGGCCCATTCGGCTGTTCAGGGCGTTGATGTTGTTGTTTTTGTGGTGGATCGCCTCCTGTGGACGGAGGAGGACGAGCTAGTGGCGCAAAAACTGACCGGACTCGGTTCGCAGATGGTTCTAGTCATCAACAAGATGGATAAAATTGAGAATCGCGCGGACCTCATCCCCCATATCCAGCGACTGCAAGAACGGCTTTCGCCAGGAGCCATAATCCCGGTGTCGGCGCTGAAGAATACGAACTTGGCGGAGCTAGAAAAGGTGCTCGGCGAGAAACTGCCTCAGGCTGAGCATATATTTCCCGCAGACCAACTCACCGATAAAAGTTCGCGCTTTCTCGCCGCAGAACTCGTTCGTGAAAAAATTATGCGGCAATTAGGCGCAGAGTTGCCCTACCAAGTAACGGTCGATATAGAAGAGTTCCGCGAAGAAAAAGACATTTATCACATTTCGGCGCTCATTCTAGTGGAGAGGGAAGGGCAAAAGCGGATCATTATCGGAGATGGCGGCTCTAGGCTCAAATCCATCGGCCAAGCTGCCCGCATCGATATGGAGGTCTTATTTGGTACCAAGGTGATGCTAAAGCTCTGGGTAAAGGTTAAGACAGGGTGGTCGGACGATGACCGAGCATTGCGCAATCTTGGATATCTTGAGTAACTCTTTTTATGGCACCCGCCACTGTTGATAGGGCATATATTTTACATCTGCGCCCCTATACAGACTCCCGGGTGATCATAGAGTTTTTAACCTGCCACCAGGGACTTATTCACGCTGTTGCTCGAAAGCCAGGAAAGCGTGATCGAGCAAAATTCGAAGCCTTCCAGCCTGTGAATATTGAGCTTATAGGCGCATCCGAACTCAAGACTCTGCGTTATTGCGAGCAGGTAGCGGAGTCTTCTCCTGTCGCCCTGTTAGGCACATCATTATTTTGTGGTTTATATCTAAATGAGCTTTTGCAAAAGCTATTGCCTCCAGGTGAATCCTTTGCAAATCTTTTTTACTTCTACGAAATAACGCTCCAGCATCTGCGTAGAGGCACCACACAAAAGGAATTTGAGGCGGCACTGCGCCAAATGGAGTTTTTTTTACTGGCTGAGCTGGGGTTTGCCCTGGACTTTTCCAGCTGCTGCACCACGGACTTGTCGGTGAAGGCTGACCAAGTGTATCGGTACCGGGTCGGGGAAGGCTTTTCGGAAATCGAGGCCAATACGAAAACCTACGATACTCTTATTCCGGGTGCGCATTTGCTAGCACTTGCCAATGCTGAGTTCACGGATCCTGACGTACTAAAAACCGCCAAAATAATCGCGCGCAAAGCGCTCGCCTCGCTGCTTGACGGACGACCATTAAAAAGCCGAGAGCTATTTAATTAGACCTCATCGAAAACTGCCCCATATTACGCATTGCCTCCACAGCGAGCCGAAACACTGGCGTTGTTAATCGTCATAGTCCGCGAAAAGCACGTCTATATCGATTTCTTCACTCCAATGCAGCAACACCGTGATCTCTGCCAGAAGCTTGTCTAAATAGGAGTTGATGTCATTGTAATCCTGCTTGTGAAGCTTTTGCTCCAGGGCTTTGCTGGCCGCTCTCAATGCGGGGACGCCACAGTAGCAACATCCGCCGTGTAATTTGTGAGTGATTTCCAACAAATTCTTCATATTGTTATTATCGAAAGCAGTCTTCAGACTTTCTCGGGTCTCGGGCAGGGATGCGATCAGCATTTTCAGCATATCGGTCGCCAAATCCGGCTTATGCTTGGACAGGCGAAGAGACTCCGACCAATCAAAAAAGTCATTTCTGCGGATGACGGAGCCGTCATTTAATGCTGCATCATTGGGCAGCGTACCGGCCGAATGAAATTCCTGTTGGTCCACGGATGGATCCGCGGGTCTCTCATTTTTTACCCAACGTTCGATGATATGTTTTAGATCCTCTTCGCTGACCGGCTTGCTAAGAAAATCGTCCATGCCCGCAAGCAACAATTGTGTTTTGTGTTCACTGACGGCGTGCGCGGTTAGGGCGACGATCGGGGTGCGGTGTTGAGATTCGCGAGCCCGCAGCGCTTTGGTTGTTTCAAGCCCATCCATTCCTGGCATTTGCACGTCCATCAAAATGAGATCAAAGGTTTCTTTGCTACAGGCTTCGATCGCCTCATAACCGCTGTTGCGCGCCCTGACATCAACGCTTAAACCGCGCAAAAACTCACACACCAATTTCAAATTGGCCGAGTTATCATCCACCACCAATATGCGAACAGCATTGTTCTTGGTCGGTGGCGGATTGTATCCCGCACCTTCTGCCGGCCCGCTCAATCTCTGGGCAATATTCAGCAAGCTGCACATGGCTTGATGTAACTGGATGTGTACAACCGGGCGCGGCACGATGATGGACTGAAGGCCAATCATCTCGTCTTGCAAAATTCGTTGTATCGCCGGTGGTGCCAACACCACCACAGGGAGTTTGAATGTCATGCGGATACGATGAATTCCCGCTAATAGCCGCTCTCGCTCAAAACTATTTTCTTCTGTGTAAGCGTCGATTATCAAAATGTCGATGGCTTGCTCGTTATGGTTAGCGGCAATTACGTTGACAATATTTTCAAAGACATTTTCTTCGACGAAATTTACTCCCCAATTGGAGAGCAGGTGGGTGATTTCCATCCGGCAGACGGGGTTGCAGTCAAAGACCAGTGCATTCAAACCATAGAGTGAATTAACGAACGGCGATTGGGAAATGCGCTGCCGATCGATACCCAGGCGGACCGTAAACCAAAAGGTCGCACCTTTTTCGAGTTCACTTTCCACACCAATTTCGCCTTTCATGCGGTCGACAAGACCTTTCGCAATCGCGAGGCCAAGACCTGTTCCCCCTTGAAAACGGCTGTCGCTGTTATCGACTTTGGTGAAAGCGGAGAAGAGTTTGTCTTGCTGCTCTTGGGTGAGACCTATACCGTCATCGGTCACGCTGAACTTGATTTCAATCTGATTATCCATTTCTCCAAGGCTCGTCGCCCGCACCACAATATTGCCGTGCAGGGAAAACTTGATGGAGTTAGAGACCAGATTGGTCATAACTTGTCTGAGACGCTGGGGGTCACCAAGTAGGTTCCGCGGAACGTTGTGATTAATAATCGACACAAGACGCATATTTTTTTCATGTGCTTGTGGCGCGTAGATCGAAAAGACTTCCTCAATCAATTCTCTGACATAGATCGGCTTGTATTCCAACGTAAGCTGACCCGTCTCGAGTTTGGAGAAATCCAGAATGTCGCTGATAACCGTAAGCAGCCCCTGAGCCGACTGTTCGATTGTGGTGAGGTAGTCTTTTTGTTGATTCGTGATATTGGTTTTAAGCAAAAGGCTAGTAAAACCCAAAATGCCGTTCAACGGCGTACGCAATTCATGGCTTGTGTTGGCAAGAAACTCAGATTTGGCGCGACTGGCTTGCAACGCGTTTTTGCGGGCGAAATCGAGTTCAATATTCTGTATTTCCACCGTTTCCAGTGTCTCCCGCAACTCTTTCGTGGACTGGTCGACATTGGTTTGCATTTCATCGCGGATTGACTGCTGCATTAAGATCATTTCGTTGAGCGTTTCTATCAGCTCGTTATAGAGGTGATGTTTATTGTTGATCAGGAGCTTATCCGAGTTGTTCATCAGCGTCTGGCGCAAGTCGGTCAGCGTATCCTTCAGCGGCGAAGTAACCGCATCATAAAGCCGAGAGGCAAAGTGCAAGGTCAGGAGAAATACAAAAATTGCCACCGACATCAGCATCAAATAACCTTGATATTGAGCAACTTTTAGTGCGCCTTTTTGCACGCCGACAATCAACCAGAGCGAATCTTGATCGGTGGAGAATGGAACAGCCGTAAAGACAATATTGTCGATCGATTGCGTGGTTTTTTTATCCGTTAGGCGGATGTTGTGTAGGTCGTTGAACGGTAGGGCAAGATTGTTTAATTGGTTATTGTTCTCACTGTATACGCTCAGGTGCGAGATTGTATCCACGCGCAATAACAGCTGAGATACTCGCTCGAGAACCTCGGGTTCGATGGGGTTTTCGGTCAAAATTGGCAATAATGTGCTTTCGGCAATTTCGCTAACCTGGTTTTCCAAAGATCGGATCAGCCTATCTTGAGCGATAATAAAACCCGCTGAAAGAAAGCAAATAGCAATAAAAACAGGAAGTACACCAAGAAAAACAATTCGGCGAGTAAATGGTCGCGTATAAATCATAATTTGAATATGCGATTAAAGTGGGCGTTTGTTTAGTCGCCAGTGCGTTATTATTTCACCCGATCTCGCTTTGAGACGTTGCAAAAAGAGTCTTTCGAGTGGAATTCTTTAAGGTCGTCGCGGGAAACGACAGGCGTTTCACGATAGCATAAATCAAGCTAGAATATGCCTCCTTTTTGCTATCGACTACTGCCGTAACCCATCCTCATGCATCACTACCCCACCATCGAAGAGTTCGTCGGCAACACCCCTCTCGTCCGTTTACAACGGCTGGGCCGCCCCGGCGCCAATACCTTGTTGCTTAAGCTGGAAGGCAACAACCCTGCCGGATCGGTAAAAGACCGTCCCGCGCTCTCTATGATCAAGCGCGCGGAAGCTCGGGGTGAGATTCGCCCGGGGGACTGCCTGATCGAGGCGACCAGCGGCAACACCGGCATTGCCTTGGCAATGGCGGCGGCAATCAAGGGTTATCGGATGATTCTGATCATGCCCGGTAACGCGACGGAAGAGCGCAAGGCCTCTATGCTCGCTTATGGGGCAGAATTGATCCTGGTGCCAAAAGAGGAGGGCATGGAGGGTGCGCGCGACTTGGCAAAGCGCTTGGAGCAGGAAGGTAAGGGCAAGGTATTAGACCAGTTCGCCAACCCCGACAACCCGCTGGCGCACTACGAATCGACGGGCCCCGAAATCTGGCAGCAGACCCATGGCACCATCACCCACTTCATCAGCTCAATGGGGACCACGGGTACCATAGTGGGAACTTCTCGATTCTTAAAACAACAAAACCCAGCCATTCAGATCATTGGTTTACAGCCCGCAGAGGGCGCCGCGATTCCGGGCATCCGCCGGTGGCCGAAAGAGTATTTGCCGCAGATCTTTGATGATCGGCATATCGACACCATATTGAATGTCGGTCAGGCTGATGCGGAGCGCACCATGAGGGAGTTGGCGCGCCTGGAGGGCATATCCTGTGGGGTCTCTTCCGGCGGCGCCGTGGCGGCGGCCTTGCAATTGGACCAGATATTGAATGATGCGGTGATAGTGGCAATTGTCTGTGATCGCGGCGATCGCTACCTAAGCTCGGGGATTTTTAATGAACAGAAGTGATGCGTGGCAATGGTTGAGGCGTAACCTGACATGGTAAAAGTCAGAGAAGATCGACCCACCGGGCCCGATGGAAAGTTCGATATAGAAGCCTGGACAAACCGCCTGCTGGCAGTCGCTCAACTGGATCCGAAAGCCGCCGTCGAGCCCGTGCGCGCCGCTACACAATTGGCCGAGACGGTAGAACACCGTCCAGGGGACCAATTGACTGGCTGGGGGGAGGGTTACTCGTCTTACTCCGCCGGCTTGGAAATGGCGGAAATCCTTGCCGATTTGCGCCTCGATTGCGAAACCTTAGTCGCCGCCATCCTGTATCGCAGTGTGCGCGAAAAAAAGCTATCACTTGATGATGTGCAGAGCAAATTCGGGCCCGTCGTCGCCAAATTGATCAGCGGCGTTGCCAGAATGGCCGTGATCAGCACTCTGTCCAACCACTCCAATGACGCCGTCATGGGGTTAGAAAGCAGCGAGCAGGCCGATAACGTCCGCAAAATGCTTGTCGCCATGGTGGACGACGTGCGTATTGCACTGATTAAGTTGGCGGAGCGAACCTGTGCAATACGTGCCGTTAAGAAAGCCCCCATTGAAAAGCGCCAGAGAGTTGCCCGAGAAGTTGCCGACATCTACGCGCCTTTGGCCCACCGTTTAGGTATCGGGCATATCAAATGGGAACTGGAAGATCTTTCCTTTCGCTATCTTCATCCTTACGACTACAAATACATCGCCAAGCTGCTGGACGAAAAGCGGATAGACCGTCAGGTTTATATCGATAACGTCATTAAAACTCTGGAAGAGGCACTGGAAAAAGAGGGCGTTACCGCGCCCGACATCAATGGCCGCGTGAAGCATATTTATAGCATTTGGCGAAAAATGCGCCGGAAGAATATTAATTTTTCCGAGGTATACGATATCCGTGCGGTGCGCATTTTAGTCGAATCTGAACAGGACTGTTATCGCGCCTTGGGTGTTGTCCATTCACTGTGGCGCAACATTCCCAACGAGTTTGATGATTACATCGCCAACCCAAAAGAAAACGGCTATCGCTCCTTACATACAGCGGTAAAAGGCCCGGACAATAAGGTCTTGGAAGTACAAATACGAACTCGAACCATGCACGAGGAGGCAGAGTTCGGTGTTTGCGCCCACTGGCGCTACAAAAAGAGCGACCAGGAGAGTGGCTCCGCTGGCTACGAGCAAAAGATTGAATGGTTGCGTCAAGTTCTTGAATGGCATGAAGAAGTGGGGGGTAATCCGTGGGAGGATCATTTACCTCGCGGATTTGAACAAGACCGAATTTACGTGTTTACCCCAGACGGCCACGTGGTTGACCTGCCGGAGAGCGCAACGGCTGTCGACTTTGCTTTTCGCATTCACTCAGATATAGGCTTGCGCTGCAAAGGCGCCAAAGTTAATGGTCGTATTGTTCCGTTAAACCAAACTTTAAAAACCGCAGATCAAGTGGAGATCTTGACCTCTAACCGCGAGTCGCCCAGTCGCGACTGGTTGATTCCCTCACTGGGCTACATTACCACCTCAAAGGCTCGCAGTCGGTTGCAGGCGTGGTTTAAGCAACAGGACCGAGATCAAAATATTGCCGATGGACGCGCGCTTCTGGATCGCGAGTTTCTTCGTCTGGCAGTGGAGGATATTGATTACGAACAATTGGCACATAAGCTGAATTTAAGGTCGCTGGATGATCTTTATGCCGCAGTCGGCACCGGGGATTTGAGTGTCGATCGGGTAATCAATGTTGCACAGCGGCTATTTAAGGTCGACAAGTCTTCCGAACCTGTCATTTCCTTGGTGGGACGCGCCACCTCGGTGGAACAAGGGGCCTCGGATGTCTATATCAATGGCGTCGGCAATCTGTTGTCGCATATTGCCCAGTGCTGCAAGCCAATTCCGGGAGACAGCATTACCGGCTATATAACTCTGGGTAGAGGAGTGTCGATCCACCGTCAGGATTGCACCAATGTGCTGCAGTTGATGGCCGACGAACCCGAGAGGATCATCAAGGTCGATTGGGCAGAGAAGCCGGAGCAATTCTATTCGGTCGATGTGCTGGTGGGAGCGTTTGACCGCCACGGGTTACTGCGCGACATCACCGCGTTGCTCGATAGGGAGCGCATCAATATCAGCGCCATGCAAACCATGTCCAACAAAAAGAAAAACACGGTCGATATGTCGTTGCGCATTGAGGTGTCGAGCTTTAGTGATTTGAGTCGAGTCTTGGCGCGCCTCAGTCGACTGCCCAACGTGTCTTCCGTTAAGCGTAAAAGCTGAAACGATTAAGCAGAGAATATAACGCCTTATGAGCGCGAAGCCCCCGTCCTACACTCTCGACGACCTGTTATTTCTTATGGAACGCCTCCGAGATCCTACTCATGGCTGCCCGTGGGATCTCAAGCAAAGCTACGAAACCATTGCGCCCTCCACGCTTGAGGAGGCCTACGAGGTGGTGGATGCCATTGAAAGAGGGGACTATCCACATCTTCGAGAAGAGTTGGGGGATTTGCTGTTTCAGACGATCTTCTATAGCCAGCTCGCCAAGGAGCAAAATCTCTTTGACTTTGCCGACATTATCGACACTCTGACAGCAAAACTGATTCGCCGTCATCCCCACGTATTTCCGGACGGTCACCTATATTCGACAGCGAATGATGAAACATTCAGCCCAATAGACGTTAATCAGAATTGGGAAGCCATAAAAAGCTCAGAGCGCCAGCAAAAAGGCATGAAAGGCCTCCTGGCGGATATTCCCCTCGCATTACCGTCACTGACACGAGCGGCAAAGCTGCAAAAGAGGGCAGCCCAGGTTGGCTTTGATTGGCCAGACGTGTCACAGGTAATGGAAAAGGTGGAGGAAGAGCTCGGTGAATTACAGCACGCAATGGTGCAACAGACATCAGAAGATATAGAAGCTGAGCTCGGGGACCTACTCTTTACCTGCGTAAATTTGGCGCGTCATTTGAAGATTGACCCAGAAACCGCCTTGCGCAAAGCGAATACGAAATTTACCTCGCGTTTTGAGCAGATAGAGAAAGCGGCTGAGGAAGAGGGCGTAACACTCGCGCAATTGACCCCGTCAGAACTGGATGAGAGATGGAATGCGGCCAAGAGACGCGAAGCAACACGTCCCTAACAGCCAGCCGGACAGTGTTGCCAGATAGGAATTAGTACG
>CAYZVN010000066.1:0-17407 GCA_964482025.1 uncultured Saccharophagus sp.
CGCTTTCGGCCCGCCCCGGGCGGACAAAGGTGCCATTGGTGCTGGTATCCAACAGGCCTATCTGGTGGTCGCGCATCTGCAGTACACAGTGGCGGCGGGAAATAGTGCTGCCAGAAATCGCCAGATCGCAGCTCTCTTCGTCGCGCCCTATATAAAAAGGCAGCTCGTCGCGCTTGATCACCGTCAACTTGCCGCGATAGAACAATTCGATGCGCACGAATTGGGCAATGGCCACTCTGGCGGAATTGGTCGTCAAACGGGTGGCGTAAGTTTTGTCATCAGTCATGGCAAATGGACTCTTGATGTCAAGGGAACAGAACTGGACGAACGGCGGCAATTTTGCCATGGAGGGTCTGCCAACGGTAGAGTTGATTTTTTGCAAAGACCGAGAAGTTTTTTTTATTGTGTGTTTTTCCTCCGTTTTTGCTGCTTCAGGTGATATTCAGTGTCTTAGACGCAGGATGAGTCTGGTTGCAATGCGGAGGTTATCCCATGAAATGGCTTCAAACCCTACTTTGTTCGCTGCTGATGTTATCCCTGATCGCCTGTGAAAGTGACGGTACCAGGCATGGAAACCACTCTGTCTATAGTGGCCCTGAGCTGGTGGGATTTCATATTTATGATTCGTTTGGGGTGGATTCCGAGCTGGATCATGTCAGCCCGCTGGAACTAGACCCCTACGAAAACGGCGGCTGGTTTGAGCTGTTTTGGTATGTGGACAGCTTGAGAGATTACACCGTCTATATCGGTGTTAATGATCGCCCCTCGATGAAGAACGCGACAATTATCGGCGCAGATATATGTGGGCCGGGATTAAGCTGCGACACGCTGGGAATATTTCAGTGCCGCTTTACCACGGATTCCTATCTGGGTTGCGGTGCGGTGGAAGAAGAAGGCGAGTGGAATTTGAAGTCGGTGGATTATTTGTTGTTCGAGTTTCCACAACGCGTTTATTTCAATTTGGAAGTGTGCGATGTCGCCGGCCGAGGTTGCGAGTTGAGTAGCTTGCCGGTGTGGCTTTATTAAGTGTGGCTTTATTAATGGTAATCGGCTCGCTTTTGTTTTTTGTCGGGCGGGTTTAATCGCCCGTCCTACCCGCGAATCTTACCTTTGCCTCTATGGGTGTTGAGGCATCGGCTGTCAATCTTTTGGCGAAGCATTTCCGGCTCCGGATATGTTTGCCCAAGCGTCATTTTTACCACGCCTTTTTCTGGTCAAATGTTATTTTTTGTGCCAACTGGCGCATTGGACAAGGTGCATTACACTTAAAAGCGTATGCCGACCGGACCGCGTCGATCCCTTCATAATCCATAATTCAGAAGGACCCCTATGGCGAGCGTTAGCAGGATATTGCAAGCCGTGAACGGCGCCCCGGCCTGTTGCCCGCGTTGTTATTCATTGCTTTACGTCTGATTCGAGTTTGCTGTAACCGATGTTTACACTCGCCTCATCAACCAAGTTCCGCACGCGCTACCCGCCGGTTTGGTTGGTATTGAAGATATTGGCGCTGGTGTATCTGTGCAGTGCGGCGGCGGTTAGCGCCGGTGGTCTGCGGTTTGAGCATGTTATGACCGAAAGCGGCGTGTCGGTTGCCGAGACCAACGCCATTGTCCAGGATCGCGAAGGCTTTATTTGGATTGGCGGCAGCAATGGCCTGGCGCGCTATAACGGCCACAGTTTCGACCTGTTTCTGTACAACCCCAAGGACGTTCACAGCCTGAGCAACAACTTTGTCTGGGATCTCCTGGTCGATCGCCAGGGGCAGCTTTGGGTTGCCACCACCAACGGTCTCAACCGCTTTATCCCCGAGAGCCAGTCGTTCGAGCGCTATCTCAATCGTCCGGACGACCCAGGCAGCTTGATCAGTAACGACGTCTATACGCTGATGGAAGATCGCGACGGGCACCTGTGGGTGGGCACCCGCCAGGGCTTGGATCGGTTCGACCCGGCAAGTGGCATCTTCCACCATTTCCGCCACAACCCGGCCGACCCCAGTTCACTTAGTGACGACAGTATTACGGCGCTCTATCAAGATTCGCGCGGCACCATTTGGGTGGGTACCCAGCGCGGCTTAAACCGCTTCAACCCCGCCAATCAGACCTTTGATCTGTTTCGCTATGACGAGCGGGAATTGTTTTACGACCCGAGCCTGAGCATCCGCGCCTTGGTGGAGGATGCGGAGAGCAACCTGTGGGTGGGCACCGACGGCGGTCTCTATCGCTTCAGCGCTCAGCCCGGCGAGGTTTGGCGCTATCACTACGATGCCGAGAATCCTCACAGTTTGAGCGACAACCGGGTGTGGATGCTTCTGGTGGACAGCAAGCAGCAGCTGTGGGTGGCGACGGACCACGGCGGCTTGAATCTGTATCGGCCCAAGGAGAACGACTTCCTGCGCTACCGGCACGACCCCTACGACAACGCCTCCCTCGCCAGCGATCAAGTGCGCGAAATCTTTGAAGACAGCGCGGGAGACTACTGGGTAGCGCTGTTCCCCTCCGGAGTGGATTATGCGGATCACACCGCCAGCGCCTTTACCGTCCATAGTCACAACCCGGAGCAACCGAGCAGTATCAACCACGACGCCATACTGTCGGTCGCGGAAGGGCCCGGCGGCAAAATTTGGGTGGGGACCGAGGGCGGGCTGAACTTGTTCGATCCGCAGCATGAGGTATTCCAGCAGTTTCGCCATCAGCCGGGCAATGACCAGAGTCTGGGCGCTAATGCCGTTCTCGCCATAGCGCAGGATCAAGGAGGGCGTTATTGGTTCGGCACTTGGTCTGGGGGCTTGAACCTGTATCAGCCGAAAACCGGCACCTTCAAGCGCTTTATGCCCGACCCCGCCAATCGCAACAGCGTCAGCAGCGCCTATATCTGGTCGCTGCTGGGTGACAGTAAAGGGCGATTGTGGATCGGCACCGAGGCCGGCGATTTGGACCTTTACGACCCGGCGACCGATACCTTTACCCATTTCACACCGGATCAAAAGAACCCACAGGCTTTGAGCGGCGGCTTTATGCGCACCATCCTGGAAGACCACAACGGGGCGATCTGGATTGCGACGCTGCAGGGGCTGAACCGGTTTAACGAAGCGGACCAAACCTTTACTCGCTACCAACATCAACCGGGTGATCCCAGCAGTATTCCGCACAACAGTGTGGCCACGGTGTTAGAGGACTCACAGGGGCGCCTCTGGGTGGGGACGGAAAGCGGTTTGGCCTTGATGCTGGATCGCGAGGCGGGGCGCTTTAAAACCTACAGTACGGATCACGGCTTACCCAACGATTCCATTATGGGGTTGCGGGAGGATGCCGAAGGGCTGATTTGGATTAATACCCTGAGCGGCCTAAGTCGCTTTGATCCGGCCAGCGAGCGCTTCACCAACTACAACCGTCTCAACGGTTTAGCCGGCAATATCATGAACCGCCCCGCCATTCACTTTTCCGCCAGTGGCGAGATGTATGTGGGCAGCACTAAGGGGTTGACGCGGTTCCGGCCGGATGAAGTGCGCGAGAACTCGCTGGTGCCGCCCATGGTGTTTACCGCATTTCGCGTGTTTAACCAGGAAGTGGAAATAGGACCGGGATCGCTGCTGGACAAGAATATTCAGTATATGGACCGGTTGGTGCTCGACCACAAAAAATCCATGTTCTCGCTGCACTTTGCCGCCTTGAGTTATCGCAACTCGGCGGCTAATCAATACGCCTATCGCCTGCAGGGATTCGATGATCAGTGGATCAAGGCGGGGCACAATCACAGCGCCACTTATACCAACCTCAACCCGGGTGATTATGTCTTCACGGTCAGAGGCGCCAATAACAATGGCGTGTGGAACGACGAGGGGCGCTCGATTCGCATTACCGTGCTGCCGCCGCCCTGGCGCACTTGGTGGGCTTATACCATCTACCTTTTGATCGCGGTCGGCCTTATTTATGCGTTTGTTCAGTCACAGCGCCGCAAAGTCGCCTTCGAGAAACAAAAGGTTGCCCACCTGCGCGCCATCGATAAATTAAAAGACGAGTTTCTTGCCAATACGTCTCACGAGTTGCGCACACCTCTGAATGGCATTATCGGGCTCACCGAGTCTTTGATCGACGACCCTTCGGCCGAGATGTCCGAAAAAGTTCGCACCTACCTGAAAATGATCGCCGGCAGTGGGCGGCGCTTATCGAACTTGATCAATGACATTTTGGATTTTTCCAAGATCAAAAATCACGGTATGGAGCTGCATCTGGCGCCGACGAATTTCCTCAATGTCTGCGACGCGGTCTGCATTATGTCGCAGACGCTGGCGGACAAAAAATCCATCCGCCTGCTCAACGAGCTGCCCGAAGATATGCCGCCGGTGCTGGCCGACGAAGATCGCTTACAGCAAATTCTGTACAACCTGATCGGCAACGCCATTAAGTTCACTTTTACCGGCCACGTGAAAATTACGGCGGATTGGGATGAAGAGTTCGTCACCATCTATGTGGAGGATACGGGCATCGGCATTCCGGAAGCCGATCTCGGTTCGATTTTCGAATCCTTCACCCAGGCGCGTGGTGACTCGGCGCGAGAGTTCGAAGGTACAGGCCTGGGCCTGGCAGTGGCGAAAAATCTAATCGAGTTGCACGGCGGCGCTATTTCCGTCGCGTCGGAATTAAATAAAGGTTCGATCTTCCGCTTCACCTTAAAAGTTTCCGATCAGCCGGTGGCCCACCAGCAGCGCGAGGCCGATTGTGCGGTGCGCTTAAATGCCGTGGTGGATGTGTATGGCAATAACGACGCCGAAGTGGTGGTGACCGAATCGCCGAATGTGGATTCCTGTAAGTTTCACATATTGGTGGTGGACGACGATCCGATTAACCGCCAAGTGCTGATTAGCCAGCTGTCGTTGCACAACTACCATATTTCGGAGGCATCCAACGGCCAGGAAGCGGTAGAGAAGATTCGCTCCGATGGAACGGTCGATCTGGTGTTGCTGGATGTGATGATGCCGCGCATGACGGGCTATGAGGCCGCCATGCAGATAAGGGCGATCAAGCCGGTACACGAGCTGCCGATTATTTTCATTACCGCCAAGCATCTGGCGTCGGATCTGGTCGCCGGCTTTGTCGCCGGGGGCAACGATTTTCTAATCAAACCGGTTTCCAAAAACGAACTGCTGTCGCGCACCAAAACCCATTTGCTGTTGATGGATGTGACGCGCAATTTAGAGAACATTGTCGAAGAACGCACCAATACCCTACGCGAAGCGCAAAACTCCCTGGAGATAGTGGACAACATCGTCAACCTCATTAATCAGCAGAGTTCTTTGGAGGGGCTTGCGCGCATTTTGCTGAAAGAGTCCGCGCGCTTGCTCGGTGAAGAGGCGGTGGGTGCGTTCTGGCTGCTCAACGAGCGCGGCAACGCCTATAACTTGATTTCCATTTATGGTGACGAAACCGCCGCCCAAATCTTCCCCTCCAGCATCCCGGCAAAATGGCTGCTGACGGAGAGCGGCGCCAATGTGCTGGATTACGGAGTGCAGATTGTCGAGCGGGAAAATCTTGCCTTTGTCAGCCGCGCCGACGAAACCATCGACAGTGCGCTGGTGATGGCAATTCGCGCGGATAATCAACTCGGCGCGCTGATGCTGTTTGGTAATCGTGCCGGTGCCGGGATGTTTACCGAGCGCGATCAAGAGCTGTTTGCTCGCCTGGAAGGCCACGCCATTTCTGCGGTGGCTAAAGCGCGCATGTTGGAAGCGCTGCGCCGGCAGAATCAAATGCTGGAAGAAATCAGTTACACCGATCAACTGACTCATCTGCACAACCGCCGCCACCTGATTAAATATCTGGACGGGGATATCGCCCTGTCCAAGCGCCGCTATCAGGTGGCGCAGTCCAGGGGACAGGTGCCGGAGGATGCGGACCTGTTGTTCCTGTTGGTGGACATCGATCACTTCAAACCCGTGAACGACACCCACGGCCACAATGCGGGCGATATGATTTTGAAACAGTTCGCCACCGTCATGAAAAAAGTGTTTCGCGAGTCCGACCACTTGATTCGCTGGGGCGGCGAGGAGTTCTTGGTGGTGGTGCGGTTTTTTGATCGTCGCGCCATTACCGGGTTGGTGGAGCGCTTCCGCCGCGAGGTGGAGCAGACGGAGTTTGACGTCGGCGGCGGCCTGAAGTTGACCATTACCTGCTCCACAGGATTTGCCTGCTATCCGTTCTACCCGCAGGTGCCCGACGCGTTTACTTGGGAGCAGGTGGTGGAAATTGCCGACCACTGTCTCTACGCGGCGAAAAAAACGCGCCGCAACGCTTGGGTTGGCGCCTACGGTAATAGCGGAGACGTTGCGCCCCTGTTGTTAACCGAGGTGCTCGGGGATATCGCGGGCGCGGCCGCCAATAACAACCTGACCTTGCTCTCCAGTGTGGATGCCGATCAACCTCTGACTTGGGACTAAGAGCGGTTAGTCCCGTTAAACCTCTTCTGCTTTGTTGTCGATACAATCCTGGTAAGGCCGTCTTCGCCGTGCAGCGTGGCGGCAATACCCTGTGCTATGGTGCCGTGTTTTGCGCGCGGCCGAACGCCTGGGAACCCTTGCGGTCGGAAGTGCTCATCACTAACGAAGCTGTGGAGGATTAGGGTTATGGCAACGCAAACGCAAACGACGGGAAAATCCCGCTGGTGGGTGTACCTTGCCGTGGCCGCATTTGTGGCGGGTATGGTCGTTCTGGTCGTGCTGAATTTACCGCGGGGATTGGATATGGACTTGGACAAGATCGGCGACGGCAAGCCGGCCATCGTCTTTGTCTACGACAATAATTTGTCGATCAGTAACGCACAGGCCGGTGAGCTGGACAAGATTCGCGATTTTTTTGAAGACCGCCTGCATCTTTTAGTGGCGGATACCGGCAGACCCCAGGCGTACCAATGGATCGCCCACCATCAGGCCCGCCCCGCCGATCTTTTCTTCTTTGATGCACAAGGCCAGCTGCGCCATCGCCAGCCCGCACCGCTTACGGCAGATGAGCTTACCGGTCGCATCGGCACCCTGTTTGACTTGGAGTCTCGCTAATTTAGTAGGGCAAAAATGGCGACGCCAACGGCGGCACCGCTCAGCATCCAGGAAATCATCAGCAGGGTTTTTAGTTTCGCCAAGTCGTGTTGAAGCTTTATCGCCCCCTGTTCGATACCTTGAATCGTTTGCTGCAGTTTTTCTGCGAGTACATGGATAGATTCGGCATTTTTCGTCGCGGCAGACTGCAGCTCTTCAATCTGCTGCGCAAGTAGCGGGTCGATTTTCTCGACGTCAGGCTTTTTGGTAAATGCGGGAATCGCCACTGTGGCGATCTGGGTGACGTGCGGCAAAAGGGCTTTGAGAATCGGAACTATAGCGGCCATACAACAGGTATCCGTTAATCAGAATGAAAACAACGCTCTCTTATACCAGCTGGCCGACCAATATCAAACCTCATTCAGGCAACCTGATAGTGCTGCTCTAGCCATCCGCTCACATCGTCGGCGGGCATAGGCTTGCAGACATAGTACCCCTGGGCGACGCTGCAGTGACAATTGCGCAGAAAAATCAGCTGGGCTTCGGTTTCCACGCCTTCGGCGACAATTTCCAAGTTGAGTTTTTGCGCCAGAGCGATGCTGGCTTCCACAATCGCCGAGTCGCCCTGCTCGGTTTGCAGATCGCGGATAAAGGTCTGGTCGATTTTTAATGAATTGATGGGAAATTTTTTCAGGTAACTCAGTGAGGAATAACCGGTACCAAAGTCGTCGATGGCACTGCGTACACCCAAGCGACGCAATGCTTTGAGGATAGCGACCGTTTCCTCCGGGTCTTGCATCACCATATTCTCTGTCAGCTCTATCTCCAGTCGGTTGCCGGGCATCTCTTCCTCTTGGATAATACGGCGAACCTTCTTGAGGAAATTCCGATCACTAAATTGCAAGGCGGAGACATTAACGGAGATTCGCACATGGTCGAAGCCGTGTTCCCGCAGTCTTCGATGTTGTATACACGCCTGGCGAATAATCCATTCGCCCACCGGAATAATCAGTCCTGACGTTTCCAGCAAGCCGACAAAATCGGCGGGCGACACCAGCCCGCGGCGCCGGTGGTGCCAGCGGATCAGCGCTTCTAAACCGATAATATTGCCAGTGCTCAAATCGAGTTGGGGCTGATAAAACAAACTGAATTCTTGCAGCGCTATGGCGCGCCGCAATTCGGCTTCCATCAACAAAATCTCCCGGCTGCGGGCATTCATTGCCGGCGCGTAAAAGCAATACTGATTGGAACCCGCTTTTTTCGCTTTGTACATGGCCGTGTCGGCGTGCCGCAACAACTCTTCGGGCCGGTCTCCATCTTCGGGATAAAGGGCGATACCCGTGCTAAAGGTTGCGTAAATTTCATTGCTGTCGATCAATATGGGTTGGGCAAACTCCCCTTGCAACTTACTCACCACCGCGAGCACATTTTCTGGCGTCGTGACATCGGTCAGAATAATTGTGAATTCGTCGCCGCCGTGGCGGGCGATGGTGTCGTGCGGGCGCAAGCAGCGGCGCAGCCGAGCGGCAATTTGTTGCAGAAAAATATCGCCAGCCGAGTGTCCGAGACTGTCGTTAACGCGTTTGAAATTGTCCAGATCGATAAATAACACCGCCACTTGGTTTTGATTGCGCCGCGCTTGTTGCAGGGCGGAGCGAAAGCGGTCTAACAATAAAAAGCGATTGGGCAGGTTCGTTAAGCTGTCGTGAGTGGCTTGGTACTGAAGCTCGTTTTCAAACTGCTTCCGCTCGGAAATATCGCGGGCGATAATCGACAGATATTTCACTCGGCCAGCGTGATTTTTGTGTGCCAGTACAACCACTGAATAGGGCCGGTCTTCAGCGGCATTTGGCAGTTGTGTCTCGCCGCTCCAGCTGCCCTTTTGCAAAACCTCGGACAAAATGCTTTTTAGTAGACGGGCAAAACTTCGCGGAAAAATATCGTCAATCTGGCGGCCTTTGATATTGTCAGAGTTGCTCACATTCAGCGCCTTGCAACCGGCAGAGTTGAGATACCACAGTTTATTGGTGGGGTGGACAATGCACACGATATCGGGAGTGGCTTCAAGAATTTCGGCCAGCCTCCGCCGGCTTTCTTCGGCGATAATCTTGCCGGTAATATCGCGGCTGGTGGAGACAAAATGGGAAATCTCCCCATTTTCATCCAACAGCGGTGCCGTGATGCGCTCTTCGTAAAAAACACTGCCATCCTTGCGTCGTGTAATACAGGTCACCCGCTGCTCGCTAGCCTCGGTATTTACCGTCGCCGCCTGTTGAGGGAGTAACATGCATTTTTCGGCCAGCGCCTGTTGTGGCTTGTAACGCAGCTCTTCCAGCGTATAACCGCTCAGATGTTCAAACGCGGGATTAACATATTCGATCAAGCCTTGCTGATCGCTGATGCAAATTCCATCGGAGCTTTGCGATATCGCCAGCGACATTTTCCGCAACATGTGCTCCGATTCATGGCGCGCTATTCGGGCACGCGCTTCGCGCAATTCTCGATCGATGGTGGGCAGCAGGCGCTTGGTATTGCCCTTCATCACATAATCCTGGGCACCTGCTTTCATAGCGGCAACCGCGGCATCTTCACCAATGGTGCCGGAGACAAAAATAAATGGGGTTTCCACCTGTTGCGCACGCAGCATAGCCAGGGCGCGCGGGCCGCTGAAGCCGGGCATGGAATAATCGGATAACACTATATCCCATGGGCGTTTGAGCGCCTCGGCCATATCGCGCTCCGAATCCACTCTGCGCCAATCCACTTGGTAACCGCCTTGGCGCAAGGCATCCACCAGAAGAATGGCATCATTTTCGTCATCCTCAACGATGAGAGCCTGAAGAGATGTCTCTATAGGTGTTTGATTCATTGCGGGTACTCATTTTTTCACGGCGGTGGAATTTGCAACCGAATGGTAAAATTCCGGCGACCATAAAGTTTTTTCTATCGTGATCAGCGGGATCGCGCCGGCTATTCGTTATCTGTTAAAAATAGCACATGCGTTTTATTTATCTTACGTTTGGCGTGAGAAGGAGATATTTGACGCGACTTTAACTGCAGGAAATTTTTAATGTATTTTTTGAATGTTTTTGGAAATGACAGCGGCACTTCCTTATGCCGCGAAGAAATGGAAAGCTTAAGAGGCGAAGCGTCGCGTTGCTAAATGCTTCGCTTGCGAAAAATCGGTTTTTCCCGATCCTAATTTTGGCAGGTCATCAAGTCGCAGCCATTCTGCTGGCAGTGCTAGTGGATTGAGACCGGCAGCGAGCAAACGCGACTTTAATTCATCCGGCTGCAGGTCAAAGTGATAAAGGGCCACTAACTTTTCACCTTTTTTGGCATCGGGTACCGCAACCACAATGACTTCTTTATCCGCGTCGTCCAAAATTTTTCGAATACTATTTTCGATCGCGCCAAGGCTGACCATTTCGCCGGCAATTTTGGCGAAACGGGAATAGCGGTCGACAATAAACAAATAGCCGTCTTCATCGAGATAACCTTTGTCACCGGTGATATACCAGCGGGTGCCGTAAATTTCCTTAATGACCTTGGCGGTTTTTTCGGGATTGTTCAGATAGCCTTGCATGACTTGGGAACCGCCGATCAAAATCATGCCCGCCTCGCCAGTGGGTAACTCGGCAAAGGTATCGGGGTCGACAATCATGCAGCTGGTTCCCGGCAGTGGCATACCAACGGAGCCGGGTTTGTTGCCGCGCTGTACCTGGAAGCTTTGGGTTTCGATTTTGTCCGGCACGTTCACACTGGCGACCGGTGTGGTTTCGGTCGCGCCGTAGCCTTCGAATAAGGGCTTATTAAATTTCAACTGAAACGCTGTGCGCACGTCCTCGCTGAGTTTTTCCGCTCCCGCGACCACCACGCGCAAGCTCTCCAGCATTAAGGGCTGCACTTTTGTGTTGCGGCAATAAAGGCGCAAAAAGGTGGAGGTGCCACACATGATGGTGGCGCGATAGCGCGCAATGGCTTTGGCGCACCCCACGGCGTCGGTGGGATCTGCATGGCAGATCATGGGGCAGCCTTCCAAGAGCGGCAAAAACTGCGTGATGGTCAGACCGAAGGCATGAAAAAGCGGCAGGTTGGCGATGATGGCATCATCGTCTTCCATATTGAGTACCTCGGCCACCTGCTTGACGTTGGCGACTATATTGCGATGAGAGAGCATAACGCCCTTGGGAGACCCCTCGCTGCCACTGGAAAATAAAATGGCGGCGGTACTCTCGGGGCCGTGTGGATGGCGATAACACGCCTGGAGAATCGGTGTGGGCAGGCATTTAACGCTTACTAGAGTCAGCAGCTTTTCCCACAGCGTAATGCTGGCGTTGAGTTGCTCTAAATCCACAACTTCCAAATCCATAAACAGGTCTTGCAAGTGAATACCCCGCGCTTCCAGCTTGCGCAGAAACCGGCTGGAGGTGTACAGAGTGCGAATATCCGCTTGCTCAATGGCCTGGACTAAAGCCTCGCGGCTGGCGGTGTAATTCAGGTTGACGACGGTTTTGCCCGCCAGCAGAACCGCCATATTCAACAGCGCGCCACCGGCGCTGGTGGGCAGGAGCGCGCCTATATTGCGCTCGTGCTTTTTGGGGCGAATACGCCGCGCTAAAAGCAAACTGCCGGTTAAGGCTTGGGTACCGCTCAGTTCGCGATCCATGGTGAAATCCGCCAGCGCGAGGCGGCGGCCGGTACGTTTGGCGCTGGCGATCCAGGCGTGGCTGATGGTCGGCAGGGTTTTTACATGCTCCTGCCAGGAGGTGATGCTCATATCGAACACCCGTCGCTTCAAGACGTCTGCCTTGGTGTCTTTGGGGAGCGGGCTGCCGAACGCGATGACCAAATCGCGGCTGAGCAGCGAGGAGGAAGTGGCTTTGAGGCGTGCGGAGGAGCGGGAAAACTGGCTGCCCCAGAGGCCGCGCAAATAAAACGGCACTATCACCACCGAATCATCGGCCTGTTCGCAGGCGCGTTCGTAGCCGCGGCGAAAGTCGGCCAGGTGGCCGGTGCGGCTGATGGTGCCTTCGGGGAAAAGGCACACCACATCGCCTTTATTTAAGGCTTCCGCCACTTTGGTCAATGCTTTGCGGCTGCGCGGACCCGACTCTATGGGAATGCAACCAAACAAATCGAAAAACCACTTCAGATACCAGCGCTGATAAATCGACTTGAGCATGACAAAGCGCAAAGGTCGCGGGCACGCCAGCTGCAGAATTGCCCAGTCGATCCAGCTGATGTGGTTGCCGAGCAGCAGCACGCCACCTTTAGTGGGAATGTTTTTCATACCCTGGACGGCAACTTTGTAACGGCGTGAGAGCAGATAACCGAGAAGAAACCGCATCAAGCTTTGCGGCAATTGTGAGACCACATAGGCGCAGCCGACGACGGCCACCATGGCGATCAGCATCAGCAGGGTTTTGCTGCTCCAACCGAAGTAGGCAAAGAGCGCGGTGAGAATCAGGAAGCTCAGCATCACTACGTTTTGCACCCAGTTATTCGCGGCGAGGGTTTTGCCGAGTTCATGCTCGCCCGCGTAATACTGAATCAATGCATTCAGGGGAACGATAAACATGCCGCCGGAAAAGCCGACAAAGAGAAAGATAGCGGCAAAGGCCCAACCCGAAGTCGCGCTCGGCAGCAGCCAAAGCCCGATGGCCACGCCCAGGGCACCGAAAGGCAGTAAACCGGTTTCGATGTAATTGCGTGAAAACTTGCCGGCAAACATGGAGCCCAGGGCGATGCCAATACCGGAGCAAGCGAGGATGCCTTGCACCAAAATGGTGTTGTCATCCGCGAGTGTTTCTTTATAGAACGCCGGAAAGGCGGCGAGCATCACCTGCCCCACTCCCCAAAAAGTCGCCAAGCCGATCACGGAAAGGCGAATCACGCGGCTGTGGGTCAGCGGCCGAATATCGTCCTTAAAGGTTCTGCCCGTCAGATAGCGCGACCAGGAAAAGGGCGTGGTGACTCCCGTGGGCAGCTGGTCGGCCAAGCGGTACATCATCACCACCTCCACCAGTGCATTGAGAATCAGCAGAAAGCCAACCGGCGCTATGGCTTTGAGAACCTCCGCTTCCGTGCGCGGCTCGCTGCCGCTGCCGTAGCCGGTTTCGAAGAGCACTGAATAGACAAAAATACCCGCCAGTATGGCGACTATAGAAAGTGCCGAGACCACGCCATTGCCCTCGCCGAGCCGCTCCTTACCGAACAGCTCCTTGATGTAGCCGAACTTCGCCGGCGAATACACCGCCGATTGGGCGGCCAGAAGAAATGTCATGGCGAAGGCGGCCCAAAACCAGCCGAGGTAGTAAAACAAGGTGATCAGCACCGTGCAGGCGAGTGCGGCCCAAGCCGA
Organism: uncultured Saccharophagus sp.; assembly: GCA_964482025.1. Classification (GTDB taxonomy): domain Bacteria; phylum Pseudomonadota; class Gammaproteobacteria; order Pseudomonadales; family Cellvibrionaceae; genus UBA5868. The sequence goes on from CAYZVN010000066.1 coordinate 13,392, forward strand.
TAGGCGCATCACCTCGGTTTTGCGGAATTTATCGGAGAGAAATCCAGCGGGATTGAGCAGCAGAATGAAGGGCAGCAGGATCAAGCTATTGACCAGGGCGGTGAGCATAATTTGCTGCGGTCCATCGTAGAGCTTGAAGACGGTGTTTTGAATGATGATCTTGTGGCCCAGGTCCACAAAGGCATTCAAAAAGACAGCGGTAAAAAAGGGAATAGCGCCAGTGAAATGGCGGAGTTTCTTCATAACTGCAATCCTTTCCAAGGCAAAATGGTGTCGCGAGTGTTGGTGATAACGCTTACCTAGCGCAACTTTTTATGTTTATGTAGAGGCTGAGGCCACCTTGGGTATTACCCTGCAATACTTAGGGGTGGCTTTATAGCGACTCACTCGCGAGCTATGAAACCGCTTCTAGGGCTCTCGGTACCCTCAGAGTAGGAGGACAAAGTATGGCGCAAAGCACCATGTTGGTGGCGGCTCTTAAACAGCAACTTAAAGCACAAAGTAAAACCTATGCCGATGTGGCAAAGCTGCTCAGTTTGAGCGAAGCCTCGGTTAAGCGTCTCTTTGCCAGCGGCCAGTTCACCCTTGAGCGCCTGGATAAAATACTGGAAATGCTGGGTATGGATATAGCAGATTTGGTCGCGGCAGCACAAAAAGAACGACGACAGACCGAGTGTTTGACCGTCGAGCAAGAGGCACAAATTGCCGCTGACCTGGAGTTATTGTTAGTGGCGGTCAGTGTGATTAATGGTTTTACCTTTCTCGAACTGTTGCAGCAATACCGTTTGGATCAGCATCAGCTAATTCAAAAATTGGCGCAACTTGATCGTTTGAAACTGCTCGATCTATTGCCGGGCAATCGTATCAAATTGCGCATTGCCCCTAACTTTCGCTGGCTCGCCAACGGCCCCATTCAGCGATTTTTTCAACAGAAGGTGGAGCGCGATTTTTTTAATACCCAGTTTGAGCGTGACACGGAACAGCTCTTAGTGTTCAACGCGCTGTGCTCCAGTGCCACCAACCGTGAAATCCAGGCGCGCATGGCGCTTTTTCTGCAGGATATCACCGACTTGGTGAACAAGGATCGGGCGCTGCCGATGGCGGAACGTTACGGCAATACGTTGGTATTGGCTCTGCGCCAGTGGCAATCTACGCTGTTTCGCGATTACTTTCGGCGTTAATCAAACGTTTTAAAGCGCCAGATCAATTGATCTGGCGCAAGCAGGCCGTCTTCCGAACATGTGAACTGTGTCTATAGTTAAGCGGGTCGACTACAATTTGTCGCCCTGCGGTGCGCTGGCAACCGCCTTTAGGGCACCCGGACTGGCTGCCTGTGATACTCCGCGACATAAGCGGGGATTGGTACAGTTTATGTTTAACCGCCGCAGTTTATGTTTAATCGCTAATGAACAACCGACTGTTACAACTGGGATACCACCATGAGTCTCGACAAGAAATATCTGAAATCCAGACCGGCCTGCAAAGTTAAATTTACGGTGCCACCCGAGCTCGCCCGGGAAGCCAAAAAAGTCTATCTGGCTGGGGATTTTAATAATTGGGAGTTTCAGGACACGCAACTCAAGCGGCAAAAGGATGGCACCTACGCCACGATTCTGGAGCTGGAAGCCGGGGCGGAATACGAATACCGCTATGTGCTCGATGGCGAGCGCTGGGAAAACGACTACGAGGCTGATAAGTACGTACCGAGCAAGATCTGCGCTGCCGACAATTCGGTGGTAGTGGTGTAAGCAACTTACGATTGGGTCGCGGCGAACGCCGGCTCCCGACAATTGAATACCGACTTCGAAAAAGAAAAACCCCCTTGGCTTTCACCAAGGGGGTTTTTTATTGGGTTGATCTACTAAGGGGTCTTAGTAGTCGCTTGTTCCCAGTGGGGGATAAGCGTTCTCGATCAGCATGAGGAACTGCTTGTGGAACCAGCCACCGGCGTGTGGAGACATAGCCGGCACAACTTCTGTCGGTACGTCACCGTCGCGAGGTGAACCTTGGATACACATGGTGTCCAGCGTTTTACCCTCGTACTTAGGATCTGCGGCGTCATCCACAATCGCCTGGTCGACTGCATCCAGGGCGTTGTAAGCCGCAGAACCTTTCGGAAACTTGGTAACGTCAAAGGAAATACCATCAGCTTCACCGGGTGGTTTCATCCAGAAGAACGCATCCAGGTGTGAACGGGATGGGTCTGGGTTGGCTTTGGGTACTTCGCCGACGCCAGCTTTGTCCACGTTACACCAGTGGCCACGGTGAGCGCGCTGGTCTACACGCTTGCTAGAGTCATCGCCTTTGGTGCCGCTGCCGGGTGTCGGTCGCCCATCAAAGCCCCAACCGTTACGTGCGGTATCGATAATAAAGCCAGGGCTAAAGCCGGGCTCCTCAGAGCGCACGCGCTCGTTGAACGAATCGATATAGCTCAGCTCATCAACCGCCTTGTTCCACTCGTACCAGTCGCTCAGAGCCATACGGTCCGCTTCTGCGTTAGAGATCAGAGGCTCTTCAACCGGTGTATAACCAGAGGTGTTGGAAGCGAAGCCGCGTACTTTTTGGAAGCCGCTCACGCCATCGGTGTTGGCACCGCGGATCAGTTTCAAGAAGCCTTCGACGCCGCGCTTCAGGTTACTGTTGGGGCTCATTGAGTCGTCCCAGCCCAGCCAGCCAGCGTGGCCGATATCCAGGTAGGTGTAGACGTTGCCCACTTCATAGAGCTCTTCAATGGCGATCTGCAGACCGCGACCGTAGACACCCAGGCCTTCTTCCAAACCAGGTGAGGTGTAGGTCAACAAGGTATCGCAGTAAGTGGTGCCATCTTGTGTGGTCAGGTCAGGCCATACCAGAGAGGGGCCATCCGGGTTCAGTTCGGTATTGGTAATCATGTTGGGATAAGAGTCTGGCTCCAACATGGCGACAATACGCAGGTTTTTGTACTCGGGCTTCTTCTTGAAAGTATCGGTAATGACGCGCAAGTAGTCATCTCGATATTTATCCATGCCGCCGAGTTCAGGGTTGGGATCCCTCGGCTTCCCAATTTCATACAGCTGACCATTGGAGGCGAAGGCCGCACAGTCGCGGTCAGGCAGGTTGTAGATGATTACGACGATGGTCATAGGTGACATCTGGCCATCGCGCTCAGCAAAGAACTGCTGTTGTGCTACGGCTGCATCCAGGTGTCCTTCCAAAGAGCGACGACCGGCATCGGGATCACCGTAGATAGTCGTGATGGAGTCCATCCAAACAGCACTTGGCTGACGCTGAACATATTTGATCTTGTTCACTAGATCTGCGTCGTTTTTAACCAGCTCCAGTGAGTAATCCATCATGGTGCTGATATCGGGGCTCAGGTAAAAATAAGAGTCCGCGAAGGGGTTGCCCGTTGTCTGCAAGCTGGCGCCCGGCTTTCCTTTGGCCTGCTCGGTCAGCGGAATGGTGCCGTCATAGGTAGCGGGGTCAACTACCGCCACATCAGAACCCAAACCACCCGAACCGGAAGTGCCTGATGAGCTGGAAGATGAGCTGGAAGATGATGAAGAAGAGCTCGATGAACTGCTTGCTGCGACTCCAGATGAACTGGAAGAGGAGCTGGAAGAGCTGGCTACATCACCAGATGATGACGAACCGCCGTCCCCGCCGCATGCGGAAAGAAAGGCTACAGAGCTTGCCAACATCGTTGTGGCAACGATCCTGTAGCTGAGACACCTCAGGTTTTTGGATAGCATGGTTTTCTCCGTTGCGGATCCATTAAGAATCCGGCTGACTGATTGTTATGTCTGATTTATATCGCCCAATTTTTTATCTAGGAAACCCAAAGCTGGTAGTGCCGATAGATCAACCCTACGCCCGATGTTTCACAGAAGCATTTTACCTACTAACTATCGCGGTTCTGCCGTTGGGATCACAGATTTTGGAATAAGATCGGATCGACCATTAGATATAGCGCATGTTTTTTTGCTTTTTTTAGCCGCCACTTCTGAAACATCGTGGGTTTTGTGAGGTTGTTCCGG
>CAYZVN010000067.1:0-3983 GCA_964482025.1 uncultured Saccharophagus sp.
TGCCGCCGGCTTTTGCGGGGTAGATGGCATTATCGAAAGCGTTAACGGCGGTTATGCCAATACCGACAACGCCGCAGGCGCCGGTGTGCGCTGGGCCGTTAATGTGCCGACCGCCGGCACTTACAGTGTCAGTTTCCGCTATGCCAGCGTCTCCGACCGGCCCGCCACTGTGCGGGTGAATGGCGCGGCAGTGCAGGGCAACGTGCCGTTTACCAGCACTGGCAGCTGGACTGCCTGGGCGCAACAGACGACGGAGGTGCCATTGGACGCCGGTAATAATCAGCTGGAATTGACGGCGAATACCGTCGACGGTTTGACCAATATCGATTGGCTGCAAGTGGCCAGCGGGGATGCCCGAGCGGGGAATTGCCAATAACGCCGGCTGAGCAAAAAAATCGCCTTGGGTAGGCGATTTGGCATTCTCTTCCGATTGAATCCTCCACTGACTTTCTGATGCGCCACACCGCAGCACCTGCTGCGGTTGTTATCGACGATATCTTTCTCCTCCTCCATGAATAGAATTCCTTCCGTCGCCATCGACCTGGCGCAGCGGGTCGCTTAGCGTTGCGAGACGACGGTTAACGTGTGTCGAAAATTTAACCGGTCTGGTGCGGCAGGTTAAAGCGACCTTTACGCGCCCGCTTGTAGAGAGGGATGCGAATATGGCGCCTGGCGTCATATTTTGGTGTCGTATTGCGCGCACTTGCCGTCAGGGATTTTTTACAGCCTACAAATCATGTGGCATTTTTTTCACTGGCCCGGCATTTTTTACCTTAGGACGGTTGTTTACATGGGTTTTGTTTTTCATCCACGTTGAACCTTCTCGCCGTGATTACATTTACCTTAAACGCGTAATAGCGGGCTTTTATGGCCGGATGGCCCATGTTCTACGTCCCGGTCGCAGGTGGAGCAGAGAGAGTTTGGACATAGTGGGCACGGGGCTTGCTCACTGGGATAACACAATAAAAAAACATACGCGCCAGCACTGAAGTGTTAGTTGGGGGTAAGCCTTCTTCTGTTCAACGACGTTGGGACGCGCAAGCCCAGCAAGGAAATTACATGAAACTTGTTAAGCCTATACAGCCTGTTAAATCATTTGCTCTTAAATCATTATTCATCGCAGTAGCCGCTTACAGTTTGAGTCCATACGAAGCCATGGGCGGGCCGACTGGCGGTGCCGTAGTCGATGGCACTGGCACCATCACCCAGAGCGGGCGTGAAACCCGCATTGATCAAAGCACCAATCGCTTATCCCTGGAGTGGGATACCTTTAACGTCGGTCGCAACGAGCGTGTGGAGTTCGTCCAGCCCGATGTCGACGCAATTGCGCTCAATCGCATTCTCGATAGCAGTGGATCGCGAATTATGGGGCGTATCGACGCCAACGGGCAGGTGATTCTGATGAACCCCAACGGCGTATTGTTCGGCCGCGACGCGGTCGTCAATGTGGGTGGATTGGTGGCCACTGGTCTCAACATTAACAGCGACGACTTTATGAATGGTGAGCTGGTCTTCAGCGCCCTGGAGGGCACTGCCGGCACGGTGATCAACCGCGGCCTTATCGAAGCCGCCACCGGTGGCAATGTGGCGCTGCTGGGTAAGAGCGTCACCAACCAAGGTTTGATCAGTGCCGAGCTGGGCCATGTCGCCTTGGCCGCCGGCTCCGCAGCAGTCGTCACCTTTGATGACCAGGGGTTGATCGGTGTACGTATTGATGAAGCCACCCTCGCATCCGAGTTGGGCACCGCCTATGCGGTCAATAATAAAGGCACCATTGAGGCGGAGGGAGGCAAAATCCTTCTCAACGCCACTGTCAGCGCCGATCTTTTCAGCGCCGCAGTGAATAGCGGCGGTATGGGGAACTCGGACGTGGTATTTCACGATGACGGCAGTTTCACCATCGGCGCCGGCAACGACGTGATCAATACCGGCCAGCTGAACGCATCGAACAGCGCGGGCGGGGATGGCGGTACCGCAATTTTCGCGGGTGAACGGGTCGAGCAGCGGGGTATGGTCACTGCCAATGCGACTGGCGCAGGCCAGGCGGGCGCGGTTTACCTGCAGGCAAATGAGCAGGTGCGCATGACCGGCGCCAGCCGGGTGGAGGCAAACGGTGCCGCCGGGAGTGGTAAGGTCAATATCGACACCGACAATATACGTTCGACCGCCGGCGCGAAGGTAAGCACCACGGGCAACGCCTATGTGCGGGGCTATTTGGGTGTCCGTACTCCGCAGATGGTGGCACAAAATCTTAAGCTCACTAGCCTCGGCACTGTTACCCAGGTAGCCGGTGCCGAAATTGCCGGCACGACCTTTATCCGAACCACGGCGGGCGGCGATATTCGCCTGAGAAATGCCAATAATGATTTCAATCTGGTTACCATCGAGACCGACTATAACGACTATGTCGCCATTACCGATCGCAACGACCTAGTGCTCGGTGACATCCATATGAACGACTCGTCGCTGCGCCTGGAATCCTTAGGTACCGGGGCGACCATTAGCCAAGCCGCCGGAAGTAAGCTCTACCTGAGCGCGGGAACGTTACAGATCAGTGCTGATAACGTCATCTTGGGTGAAGCAGACGCGACCAGCCAGCTGTCGGCGGTAAACTTGCGGATCGACTTCGGCAACAGCATTGCGACTAACGATTCGATTTCGCTGCTGCCTTACAGCGGCTTCTACGCCAATACGGCGCGTATTCGCGCGATGGATCGCGAATACGGCGATGTGTTTTTGGTTTTGCGGGGCAAGGAGGTGATCGACCTCAATGCCGATTTAGATTTGGGCGCGCTGCGTCTTAACCTACACGGGATGAAGGGCGCCAACGCGACGCTCAGCGGCTATATGGAAACCCGGCAAACGGCGCCGATTCACCTCAGCGGTGCTCTTACCTGGAACTCCTATGACGCAAGGCTCACCGACCCGGGCAATGATATTGCCGCGATTCAGGGCAGTGGCGGCCCCGCATTCGGTTCCTTAACCTACGTAGATGCCAACAATCTGGTGCTGCGCAATCTGCAAACTGGCCCGGAAGTGAGCCTGGATATTCGCACCCTGGGGACCGGAGCGACGCTGCGCCAAGCAGCCAATACCGAGATCCGCGCGGACTTTGTGACCCTTGCCGGCGACAAGGTTGTGTTGGGCGCCAGCGATAGTTCCAGCTCGATTTGGGCTGGCTATGTTTTAGATCTTAGTTTTAGCAATTCCCTGTTGTTGAATGGTTCCTGGGAGATGGGCGGCTGGTACGCACCTACATTCCGTATTACGGGTGATGATAGCGATAACCGGTTAACCTTTGGCCCCAACGCCACCAACGATGCCTTTGCTGGGGACGGCTTAATGGCTGCTATTGACATCCAGTTAAAAGGTGGCAACGACACCGTGATATTTGATAGCCCATTCCCGGTTGGGGACGCGGAGTATTATGACGTTAACCGCCTCGATATGGGCGAAGGGGATGATCGCGTCTACTACAACAAAAGCGTCCATATTCCGCTGTACCTCGGCCCTGGTGAGGACTTGTTGCGGGTCTGGGATTTTGGCACCTATTATGATGTGAAGGACTTCAATAGCGAGGACGATCAATTCTTGGTGCATCGCCCTATGTAGTAATTAATGTTTGTTGAGGTACCCCTTCCACCTGCCCGCCTGCGGGCAGGTTTTTTATAAGCACAGGTTTTGCTGGCGAAATTTCCTGACCCTGTATGGCTAGCCCTTCTTAACACCTCTCACGTTGCTCCCTCATCCGCTACGGGTGCCTGCCAGCTTCCTGGCATCTCTTGCAACCTAGAGGCATCGCACCTAAGCTGCGCGTCTCGCCGCACAGACCGCGCTTTGCTGCTGTGGTGATATGGCGCCTAGTTCGTCGTCATTTTACCCAAGCCTTGAGAACACCATGAGTCAGATTGAAATTACCGCTGCGATGCGCATCGCCGACTGCGCTGACGAGCTCATTCATATTCCCGGCAGTATTCAACCTC
>CAYZVN010000067.1:4083-14054 GCA_964482025.1 uncultured Saccharophagus sp.
CGCATCGCCGACTGCGCTGACGAGCTCATTCATATTCCCGGCAGTATTCAACCTCACGGCTTTTTAATGGCTCTGGAGGAGTCGGGGCTGAGCATTCGTCAACTCAGTGCGAATTGTGAAACTCTCCTGGCAGTGCCGGCCATGAGCGCCCTCGACCAGCCCATCACACAATGGCTCACCGCAGAGTCTGCGGCCGAGTTACAGGAAAAATTGAGCTGCGGGGATCTGCGTCAGGTCAATCCTATTCAGCTGCAGTTTAGGGGTTCAGAAAAAATTTGGAGCGCGATTGCGCAGCGCAGCCAAGGCTTATTGATGTTGGAAATTGAGCCTTCGGTAAACGGCGATCCGAGCTTTGGAAGTGTCTATCGAACCATTAATGCGGCAGTAGAAGCCATAGGCGCCGCCGCAGACTTGCAGGAGCTGTATCAGGTCACGGTGCACTGGGTAAAGGAATTGACCGCCTACCAACGGGTTATGATTTATGAGTTTGACGCCGAGTGGAACGGTCGCGTGGTGGCAGAAGCCTGCGAAGCACATCAGGAGCCGTTTTTAGGACTGCACTATCCAGCATCAGATATTCCGGCTCAAGCCCGCCGCCTTTACACCACCAACTGGCTGCGAACGATCCCCGATGTCACCTATACGCCGGTGCCGATCTGGCCTGGCGATCACCATGGGGCGCCATTGGATTTGAGCAACTGCAGTTTGCGCAGCGTTTCACCCGTTCACATTCAGTACCTGAAAAATATGGGGGTCGGTGCCTCCACCAGTATTTCCGTTATCAAGGATGGCGTCTTGTGGGGTTTAATCGCGCTGCATCATGAGGATGCGGCCTATCTGCCGTTTGAGGTGCGCCAAGGGCTGGGGTTTATCGGACGAATGTTTTCGCTGCAGCACGCCGCGCGGGAGAAGTTAGAAAATCACGGCTACAAGCGTCATTTGAAAGAGCTCCAGCAACAGCTGGAACACAAGATGAAGCGGCAAGCGAATTTCATCGACGGTCTGCTGCGCGAAGCACCAGATTTTACCCATCTGGTTCGAGACTGCGGCGGTGGCGCTATTGTGCGCCGAGGCAAACTGACGCTGGTGGGGAACACGCCAAGTCAACAGGATACTTTGAATTTAATTCGCTGGCTCCACGGCAGAGGCGAATCACAGCCGCTATTTTGCACCGCATCTTTAGCCAAACACTATCCGCCGGCAGAACACTTTAAGGAACACGGCAGCGGCCTTTTGGCGATTGCGATTCCCGAAGTGGAGCCTTTTTATCTCTTGTGGTTTAAGCCCGAAGTGATTCAAACGGTTGATTGGAGTGGCGATCCGCGCAAAACCGTCGGCCCGGCCGGGCTTACACCGCGCAACTCTTTTGCGCTCTGGCAAGAAACTGTGCGTCTTACATCGCTACCTTGGGCACCCGAAGAAATTCAGGTGGTGGAGGCGTTGCGGCGCTCGATCATTGAAGTCGACTTAGCCAATCAGGTGCGCCTTGCCATGGACAGCAATGCCGAGCTCGATCAATTCGCCTCGGTGATTTCCCACGACTTGAAAGAGCCGCTGCGCGGCATTCATTTTTTTGCCGACTTTCTTTTAGAAGATACCGCAGGCCGCTTAGACGACGAATCTTTAACGTATCTGCATGAAATCAAAGCGCTCGCGGGCAAAACCCGCACCTTGATCAGCGATCTGTATGAATACTCCAAAGTGGGGCGGATTGAAATGGCGTTCGGCTGGGTTGATCTCGGCGACGTCCTGCTCGACGTGGAGGCACGTCTTAAACCCTATTTGCAAGAGCACCACGCCAGTGTGCAGCTCATTCAAGCTTTGCCGAAGGTTTTCTGCGACCGAGTCCGTGTCTCCGAGATTTTCGCCAACCTGATCACCAACGCTGTCAAATATAATGACAACCGCGAGAAACGGATCGAAGTGGGCGCAAACTTTGCTGGCGATGCTCCAGTCTTTTACGTTCGAGATAACGGGATCGGGATCTTGCCAGAGAATTACGAGCGCGTATTCGCTATGTTTCAGCGCTTGCACACCGAAGACGCCTACTGCGGCGGCACGGGTGTTGGCTTAGCGATCGTTAAAAGGATTGTGGAGCGCCATGGGGGACGTGTTTGGCTAGAGTCGCAGTTTGGCAAAGGCTCCACCTTCTTTTTTACCCTGCGCCCGCAAGTGCAACTTTAACAGGATCTCGCCTCTTGAATCGTAAACATTACAAAGTCCTGATCATTGACGACAGCGCAGCGGACCGACGCATTTATCGACGGTTTCTTCAGGGACAACAAGGCTATGAGCTAGATGTGTTCGAAGCCGAGACGGCGGAGAGCGGCCTTGCGAGGTTTGCTCAAATAGAACCGGACTGCGTGATTCTGGATTACCGTTTACCGGATCTGGATGGTTTGAAGGTATTGGAAGTGCTGCAGGAACGTGCAGCGGGATACCAAATGAAAAATGTGCCGGTAATTTTTGTTACCGGGCAGCCTGAAGCGTTGCTAGTCAGCGAGGCTTACCGAAGAGGGGCGGTCAAGTACATTTCTAAAGACACCATTACCTCGGCAGTTATTCAGGATGCAGTGAATGATGCATTGGATGTGCATTGAAGATGAGCGCGACGTGGGTAAACACTGGGCATGAATGAAGTAGCGAAAAAAAATACAAAAAAGAAAAAGCCGGTTGAAATCGGTTTTGTGGTGGGCATAGGCTCATCCGCTGGCGGCTTGGAAGCATTGCGTGCGCTGTTTGGAGCACTGCAAGACGATGTGCCCATGACATTTATCGTGGTCCAGCATTTAGCGCCGAGCCACAAAAGCCGGCTGGTGGAAATTCTCGCGCAATCAACTTCGCTGAGCGTGCAGGAAGTCGAAGATGGGCTGCAACCGCAAAAGCAGGTGATCTACATTACCCCGCCCAACGCCGACGTTTACTTTGAGGATGGCCGCTTGCGCCTGATGGAGCCACATCTAAAAATTGGCCCCAAACCCTCGGTAGATTATTTCTTTCGCTCGCTGGCCGACAATTTCGGTGCTGCGTCGATCGGCATTGTATTATCCGGCACCGGCTCCGACGGCGCCCACGGTGTCCGCGCGATTAAAGCGGCCGGCGGCTTTACCATTTCGCAAAAAGCCAGTACCGCCAAATACGACGGTATGCCAAAGGCGGCGAAGCATACCGGCGCGGTAGATTTAGAACTCAGCCCCGAAGAGATCGCCAAAGAACTGTCGCGATTTGGGCAAATTTCCCATCACTTAAAAAACCCGAAAGTCAGCGCTTCGGGTGATGACCATTTCGAGCGTATCTTTGCTATTTTGGAGCGCGACAAAGGTGCGTGCTTCGCCAACTACAAACCCTCCACGGTGCGCCGCCGGGTAGAGCGGCGTGTTATCGCAACGCGTTGTGCATCGGTTGAAGAGTATGCTAATTATTTGCGCGATAACCCGGGGGAGTCTCATCTTTTATTTCAGGATATTCTGATTTCCGTCACCGCATTTTTCCGCGATCCCGACGCCTTTCGAGCCTTGGAAAAATACATAGAGGAAAAAGTTAAGAGTAAGCAAAACGGCGACTATTTCCGCTGCTGGAGCGTCGGTTGTGCTACCGGTGAAGAACCCTATTCCATCGCGATTCTGGTGTCCGAAGCTATGGAGCGTCAGGGCAAAAATCTTCATGTGCAGATTTTTGCCACGGACTTAGATGAAGTCGCCTTAGACGTGGCGCGTCGCGGCTGCTATTCGCGAGGCAGTTTTGATAAGTTCCCACCGCATTTACGGGAACGATATTTCATTGCATTCGAAGAGCAGCTGCGGATTCGTGCTTCACTGCGCGATCAGATTATTTTTTCTCGCCACAACGTGATTGAAGACCCACCGTTTCTCAATACCGACTTGGTGTCCTGTCGCAATGTTTTGATTTACTTTAATCAGAACCTGCAGGAAAAGGTCTTTAAAACCCTGTGCTATTCCCTGGGTAAAGGCGGCATCCTATTTCTGGGCCGCTCAGAGGCGGTATCCGGTGCAGCGACTCACCTTTTTCAAGTGCAGGACAAAGAGTCGCGTATTTACTATTCAATTAAAGAGCGAAGTCATCAGCATTTGCCCAGTGGCAAAGTCAGCGGGCTCGATACGGCGAACTACATCGCAAAAGCGCGGGAAGAACGAGCGGGGGAGGCTGGTCTGGCCCTGTTTCATTCCATGGTTACCGCCTTTGCCCCAGACTCTCTGGTGGTGGATGAAGAGCATAAGGTCAAGCATGTTTTTGGCCGCGCCAATCAATACCTCTGTTTTCCCAGCGGTGAAGCTACTTTTGATGTCAGCAAGTTATTGGTGGCGGATTTAGGTCTGGAGTTGTCGTCGCTGCTTTATCGCGCTGCTAAAAACCAAACGCTGGTAGAGGGCAAAAAGCATGAATTACACCATGATGGTGAACTGCAATTACTGCGTATGAGTGTCGCGCCCTTAATAGGGAAAGACGATGCTAAGCAATATCTGGTGTCATTTCACAGCGCCTCATCCGGACATTCTCCGGACAGTGAAAGTGACAGCTCCTCTCTGACAAGCTTAACCCCTGAGGAGCAGCTCAAAGAGTTGGAGAAGGAGCTGTACTCAGTCAAAGAGCAACTCCAATCGGTATTAGAAGAGCACCAGGCGAGCAACGAGGAATTACAGTCGCTCAATGAGGAGTTGCAATCGGCTAATGAAGAGTTGCAGTCTTCCAATGAGGAACTGGAAACCACCAACGAAGAGCTGCAGTCCTCTAATGAGGAGCTGACAACGCTGAATCAGGAGCTCAACGTTAAATCATCTGAGCTGCAAATTCTGTACAACCGTCACCAGGCCATTCAAAGCGCCATCGCCTACCCACTGTTGATTGTGGATGACAAATTAAAAGTACTGGACTTCAACCCGTCAGCACGCCATCTGTTGCGGGTTGGCGAGGCGGATATAGGCGCGCAATTGCGCTCCATACCGTCACCTATGGATTTAACGGAAGTCACCAATGCGGTTATCAAGGCATTGCGTGACCAGCAAAATAGCCGTTTTCAGTTTCAAACGAAAGACCGCCGCTTTGAAGTGCAGGTGCAGATCTTTCTCAGCGACAAAAATGCTATCGGCGGTGCGGTAGTGAGTTTTATCGACAACACCGAAATTGCTATGGCGTTAGAAGAGGCGCGTATTATGAAAAGGCGCCTGTCGAGCATTATCGACAATACGCCCGCCATGGTAAGCATGAAGGATCTCTCGGGTGTTTATATTTTTGCCAATAATCGTTTTTGTGAAGTGACCGGAAAGCGGCTGGATGATGTGATGGGCTGCACCGATGACGAACTTTTTGGCAAAGACGTGGCCAGGAAAATCCGCGAAAAAGACTTTGAAATATTAAAACGGGAAGAAGCGTTACAGTTTGAAGAGTGCTACGAGATCGATGGACAGACGCGCATCTGGACCTCATCAAAGTTTGTCCTCTTCAACGCCCGCAACCGGCCTTATTCGGTGTGCACCATATCCTTGGATATTACCGGTCGTGCGGAGCGGGAGCGCCAGCTGGAGCTGTTCCGTCAAGCCATCGCCTCTGCCAACAGCGGCACGGTAATTCTGGAGGACCAAGGGGACGGGATAGTGGTGTCGTTTTGCTCGGAGCCTTTTGCCACTTTGTTGGGCTACCAGGCGAGCCAGTTTGTCGGGCAGGATTTGACTCAGTTGTTCCAGTGCCTCGGTATGCGCAATAAGGGGCGCTCTGTAGAAGAACTTGCAACCGCCATAGAGTCGGGCAGTGAAACTTCGTTTACGTGCATAGCCTCGTCTGCAAGTGGTCAGGAATTTACCTTTGAAATCCGCAGTGCGCGGATCGAGTCGCAGGCGCATCGGCATATTCATGTCATTCTTTCGGTCTTTGACGTTACAGAGCGTCTTAAAGATCAACAGATTATTTTGTCACAACAAGAAGAGTTGTCGCGCTACGCCCGATTTTCCGCCTTGGGAGAAATTGCAGCCGGTATTTCCCACGAAATCAATACTCCCTTGAATGTGATCACGGCGAACACGGATATTCTTAAGCGCGCCGTGCAATTGAGCAAGCTGACGGACGAGCGCGTCCTACAGTCAGCAGATGACATTGAGCGTATGGCCAAAGGAATTTCGAATATAGTGCGGGGCTTGAAAACCGTCGCCGGTATAGATCCGGGCAATGTTGAGCAGGCCAGCATGCAAAGGTTGATTCAGGATGCGCTGAAGATTTGCCAGTTGCGGCTTCAGCGCTCCGAAATTGATTTGCGCCTCGAATTACCGGCGAAGGATATTCTGGTGTGTTGTTATCCAATTCAGATTATGCAGGTGGTGGTTAACTTGGTTAATAACTCTCTGGAGGCGATCGCGGATAACCAAACGCCCTGGATCAAAATTGCTCTGGAAGAACAACAAGACCGCGTGACTATGACAGTAGCGGACAGTGGCGAAGGCATCGATGCTAGCTTGACGGAAAAAATTATGACCCCTTTCTTCAGCACCAAGAGAAAACAAAACGGCACAGGTATGGGACTGTCGTTATCACGGGCAATTGCGCGGCGCCACAACGGCGATCTGGTGCTGGATCCCACTGCAGCGAATACCACGTTTCGTTTCGAAATTGCCAAGGATCAACCGCGAAGTCTGGAACTATGAGTTCGTTAAAAAAAGTGCAAGCCGCACCGTCGGTGTTGCTAGTAGAGGATGATCACGCGCTGGCGAGGGTATGGAAAACCCTATTCGAAATGCTCGATTACCATATCGAGTGCTATCACACGGGTACCGAATTGTTGCGCCAGTGGGGTCAGTTGAGCCGCTACGATGTGATTATCACCGACTATTATTTGCCGGATATTAATGGTGTTGAGCTGATTAAAGAGATACGCGAGCGTACGCCGGGCTTGCCGGCGATCGTGCTGACCGGTTCGCAAGAAAACTTTATTAAGGACGCGGTGCGAGAGATCCCCAACTGTCACATTATGTATAAGCCGTTGAACATGAGTGACATAGAAGCGAAATTCGCCGAAATTTTGCCGGCATCTTAACCGGCAATTTCGTTCTGTAACGACGCGTAAATACAACGCAATAGATTGTAATCATAGGCGCCACCGAGCTCATCAAATACCGGGCGCAACTTAAAACCTTCTTCGCTCTGACTCAGCATTACATCGATAATTAACTCCAACTCCCCCTGCGGCAGCTTGACGACCTCTTCCAGATGCAGGTGGCCCTGTTCAATGAGCGATGCTGCGTGGGTGTAAATAGTATTTGTGGAAAGCTGCCGAAGTGCAGCGACTTCGTCGACGGATTTGCGCTCGCGCAATAAGGTTAAAGTTTCATACTCGGTGGCGCGAACGGAAGCATCTGCCGCAACGGAATTATCGGCAAGGCTTTGCTTATATTGAGCGATCACCTGCAAAAACGGCTTGCTGTAACGGTCGAGTTTACCGCGACCTATACCGGAGATTTGCCCCATTGTCATTTCATCATCCGGTTGTAGGCGAACCAACTCCATCAAAGTGGCATCGTGAAAAATGACGTAGGGTGGCACGCCTTGCTCTTGCGCGAGCTGCTTGCGCAATTCGCGCAGGCGATCCCAAAGTATTTTGTCGGGGCCATTGCCGATGGCCGCGCGGCTTGCCTGCCGCTCCTTGGTTTTTGTATTCGGAGTTTTGGCTTCCCGCCGCAGCTCAATGCTCTCTTCCCCTTTGAGTAGAGGGCGGCATTTCTCGGTCAGCATCACGCCGCCAAAGCCTTCCAAATCCACTTGCAGATAACCCCGTGCGGCAAGTTGGCGAAACACCGAGCGCCACTGGCCCGCGTCCAGCTCTGTTCCTATGCCAAAGGTGCTCAGTTGGTGATGGCCAAATTGCTCGACCTTGGCGGTGGCTTTGCCAAGCAAAATATCCACTAAATGATTAACGCCAAATTTTTGCCCACTGCGGTAGCAGCAACTCAGGGCTTTTTGCGCAACCACCGTGCCCTCAAAGGTTTCGACCGGGGTTAGGCAGCTATCGCAATTGCCGCAAGGGTTGGAAAGTTCTTCACTAAAATAGGCGAGCAGGGCCTGGCGGCGGCATGAGGTAATTTCGCACAGCCCGAGCATGGCCTCGAGACGTTGCCGCTCAATGCGTTTGTGATCCTCCGACCCCGGCGACTGTGCCAGCATTTGGCGCAGTTTTAAAACGTCTTGGACGCCGTACACCATCCAGGCGGTCGCGCTGGCGCCATCGCGCCCCGCGCGGCCGGTTTCCTGGTAATAGGACTCGATGCTTTTGGGCAAATCCAAATGGGCGACAAAGCGGACGTCTGGCTTATCAATTCCCATGCCGAAGGCAATGGTGGCCACCATAATCACGCTATCTTCGCGCACAAAGCGCATTTGATTTTCGTGGCGTTGCGCGGTTGATAAACCGGCGTGGTAGGGCAGGGCATTAAATCCCTGCTGCTGAAGCCAGTGGGCGGTATCCTCCACTTTTTTGCGCGACAAACAGTAGACGATACCGGCATCTTCAGGGTGTTCGCCGCGCAAAAAACGCAGTAGCTGTTGGCGCGCGTCCTGCTTTGGCTCAATGCGGTATTGAATATTGGGGCGATCAAAACTGGCGACGAATTGCTGCGCTTCTTCCAGTTGCAAGCGGCGGACAATTTCATTGCGCGTTCGGGTATCGGCGGTCGCGGTAAGCGCAATGCGCGGCACTTGGGGAAACTGCTCGTGCAGCAGGCTCAGCGCCAAGTAATCCGAGCGGAAATCATGCCCCCACTGGGACACGCAGTGGGCTTCATCAATCGCGAAGAGCGCGATGGGGAGAGTATGGAGCAACTCCAGCATGCGCGACTGAATCAGCCGCTCGGGGGCTATGTACAACAGCTTAATATCATGCTGTCGCAGGCCGCGCTCCACAGCCCGCTGTTCTTCTTGAGTCAAACTGGAATTGAGGCAAGCGGCGGAGATGCCCAACTGCGCCAAGGCGCTGACCTGGTCTTGCATCAACGCAATTAAGGGTGAAATCACCACGCCAATGCCGTCGCGCGCCAGTGCAGGAATTTGGTAGCACAGCGACTTTCCGCCGCCCGTGGGCATTAACACCAAGGCGTCACCACCCGCGCAAACCGTCTCCACAATCGCCTCCTGCTGACCGCGAAAAGCCGGATAGCCAAAGGTGTTTTGCAGAATGTGGAGGGCTCGATTAATCATGGCGGGGGAGTTTACCGGCTCGGCGGCGCTAATGCATCCGCCGTGCGAAGCAACGGACCCCCGACATTTTTAAAAGGAGAAAGACGCTCGTGGCGGGAGCGGGTTGGGTCAGGAAGGAAATAAAGGTTGCACACCAAGACCGGCTTTTATCGCCGGTCTTGGTGTTTTAGCAATTACGGACGCTCGAATCTGCGCTGCTCTCTTTCGCCTCGCGGGCCTTCCCTTTGGCCGCGGGACGGCTCGAAGCGGCGGTGTTCCTGTTGTTGAAAGCGCTGCTGCGTACGCTCGGGACGATTTTGCATGTCCGTTCGACGGTTGTGATTGTCCGTTCGACGGCTGTGATTGTCCTGACGAGTCTCTTGTCTGCGCTCACGCTGTTCCGTTCGCCAGTTGCGCTGGTTTTCCCTAGGCGGCGAGTGCTCCTGTCGCTGCTGAGCCTCGCGGCGATCGGTATTGTCGCGCCGGGTGACTGCCGGGGTGTCCCGCTTGGTCGGCGCGGTTTGGGCTTGGCTGCCTCGCGCGGGCTCGCCGCCACGGTTTACTCTGAGATGCTCGCGTACCTCTTGGGCGCGTTTGGGGTTGCGCTCTTGGCCATGTTCACGAACCTGACGGGGCTGTTCGCGCCGCTCGTTTAAGCGCTCCCGCGTAGGAGGCGTGCGCTCGCGATCGCGTTTGGCGTCGCGCGTTGAGGGTGAAGTGCGGCGCTGCTCGCTGCGTTGATCTCGCCATTCGTTGCTAAAGCGGCGCGGCGTGCTTGGGTTGGTGTAGCGCTGCCG
>CAYZVN010000067.1:14154-17379 GCA_964482025.1 uncultured Saccharophagus sp.
AATCACCGGCTATAGCCCGTTATAGAGACCGGCGCCTTAATTGGAGCTGAATTGCGCTGCGGAGTTCGACGCCGCTCCAGGCAAATGGGAGCGGCGTTCGACTATTAGCGGATCTGCTGCAACAAGAGTTGTGCGGGGTGAGGTAGTTTGACGAAGGCCTCACGTTTGGTTTGCGAGCGGCAGGAATAACCTGTGGCCGCCAACCGGCCCTGGTTATCTTGGGACATTACAGGACCGCGCCAGCTCTGCTCAAAGATTTTGCTGGATGTCCCTCGGTTGGCGGTTTCGTGCCCGTAAGTGCCGGACATACCGCAGCACCCCACCGCAACAATCTCCAGTTTTTGCCCCAGGGCAGCAAAAACCTTTTGCCAAGCCGCGAGGGCCGCCGGGGCATTGGTTTTCTCGGTGCAGTGCGGCATCAAACGAAAGACTCCGTCCATTTTAAACAGAGCTTTCTGCCGGTGGAGGTGCTCCGGATGCTCCATCAGCCACTCCTGCAGCAGCTGTACCTTGGGAGTGACACCCTTGCCCAAGGCGTGCTCGTACTCGCTGCGGAAGGTGAGGGTCATAGCGGGGTCTATGCCCACCAGACTCACATTCTCGGCGGCTAAAGTGCGCAAAAACTCCGCTTGGCGCTGGGCCACCTTGCCGAATCGGTGGAGAAAGCCATGCACGTGCAAAGGCTTACCGTTGGCTTTGAATGGGGCTACCAGAGGCTTAAAGCCGAGCTTGCGCAACAGCAGCGCTATGTCCACCACCAGCGGCGCTTCGAAATAAGAGGTGAAGGCGTCCTGGACAATCACCACGCACTTTTTCTTCTCGGCGATGCTCAAGTTGCGCAGCATGCGAGGTGTCGCTAAGGGGATATTTTCGTGCTTTAGAAGGCTGGTTAAAGAACGCTCGGACAAGCGCGGCGGATCTTCGAAGCCAAGGCCTCTGGAGAGCACCCAACGGCTGAACGAATTTTGGGTAACACCGTTGTACAGCGGCGGGAAGATCGCCGCAAACGGCAGCACAAACTCCAGCGCGCCCACTAGGTAGTCCTTCAGCGGCCGCAGGTAGCGGGTGTAATAGAGCGCGAGGAATTTGCTGCGGAAGGTGGGCACATCCACCTTGATCGGGCACTGGCCGGTGCAGGATTTACAGGCCAAACAGCCCGCCATAGCGGTGTGAACCTCGTGGGAGAAGTCGTATTCGCCGCGATTCCTGCCGCGGGTATTGCGGATTTTGTCCGGTAACTGTTTGAGGCCATGGAAGAAGCCGACCGGCTGACTCAGGGCAGCCATAGGGTCAAAATCGCGGTCGTTAAGCTGCTTGATCCATTCGCGTATCAGCGAGGCGCGCCCCTTGGGAGAGTGAATGCGCTCGCGGGTTGCCTTCCACGAGGGGCACATGGCGTCGTGGAAATTCCAGTTATAACAGAGGCCGTTGCCATTGCAGTGCACCGCCTCCTGAAAGCCGTTCCAGGTCTGTACGGCGATGGTGCGGTCGATTTGGCCACGGGTGGTCACCTCATCAATTTTCAGCAGGGACTCTTCTGCCGAAGGCGTGGCGATTTTGCCAGGGTTCAGCTGATTGTACGGGTCAAAGGCCGCTTTGATCCGCTGCAGTTGCGGGTAGAGTTCGCCGAAGAATGTGGGGGCGTATTCCGAGCGCACGCCTTTACCGTGCTCACCCCATAACAGGCCGTGGTACTTATGCGTCAGCGCCGCGACTTGATCGGTGATCACCCGAATCAGCTTTTCCTGTTCCGGGTCTTTCATATCGATGGCGGGACGCACATGCAAAACCCCCGCATCCACATGGCCGAACATACCGTATTGCAGTTGATGGCTGTCTAGCAGTGCGCGCAGCTCAACAATGTAATCGGCAAGGTTTTCCGGCGGTACGGCGGTGTCTTCGATAAAGGGAATCGGTCGCGCTTCACCCTTGGCATTGCCGAGCAGGCCAACGGCCTTTTTGCGCATATTCCAGAGACGATTTACCGCTTCCGCGCCCCAAGCCACGCTGTGGCCGAGACAGGCGGCATTGCCTTCGTCACTGCTGAGGGTGGCGATCAAGCGGTCGATACCCGCGCGCAGCTCGGCCTCAGTGTCCGCAGTGTACTCCACCAGGTTGATGCCCTGAATGCGCTTGCTGTCCACCGGGAAAAACTCGGCCACCTCGTGCCAGACGATATCGCCCTTAGCGAGATTAAGTACTTTGGAGTCGACGGTTTCGATGCTGGTGGGCTGGGCTTGCATCAACCGCTTAGCATCGCGCAGCGCGCCGTTAAAATTGTCGTACTGCACCACTGCCAGCGCGGCGAATTTGGGAATGGGCACCAGATTGAGTTTGATTTCGCTGATCAATCCCAGCGTGCCTTCGCTGCCGCACAGGATGTTATTCAAATTGAAGCGGCCTTGCTCGTCGCGAATATGCGCCAAATCGTAACCGGTGAGACACCGGTTCAGCTTGGGAAACTTCGCCTCGATCAGCGCGTGATGCTCTTTTTGGATGTTGTTCACCAAGCGGTGAACCAGCCCCGTGCGGTCCTGCTGGTCGCAGAGGGCCTGAAACTCTTCTTCTGTCAGGGCGCGGGAACGCAATACCGAACCGTCCAGCAGCACTGTCGTCAGCTCCAGCACGTGATCCCGGGTTTTGCCGTAAAGGCAGGAGCCCTGACCGGAAGCATCCGTGTTGACCATGCCGCCGATTGTCGCGCGATTACTGGTTGACAGCTCCGGCGCAAAGAACAAGCCGAAGGGCCGCAGCGCCGCATTCAGTTGATCCTTCACCACACCCGCTTCAACCCGCACCCAGCGTTCGGCCTGGTTAATCTCCAGAATGCGATTCATATGGCGGGACACATCCACTAACAACCCGTCCGTCAATGACTGCCCGTTGGTGCCCGTGCCGCCACCGCGTGGCGATAACACTATTTCCCGAAACGCTTTTTCCTGACTCAGGCGGGTGAGCAGCACTAAATCGTCAAGATGGCATGGGTAGACAACGCCTTGGGGCAGCACCTGATAAATGGAGTTATCCGTCGCCAGCACAGTACGGTTGGCGTAATCCGGGCAAATCTCCCCGGCAAACCCCCGCTTGCTCAGCTCTTGGAGGAAATCCAGGTAAAGAGACTGAACCGGAGAAGTTTGGCTAATCTGAGGAATCATCGAAGTCACTGCTCAAAAGTCGGGCGGGGTGGGCATTTTAGCGCCACCTCGGAGGGTATCCAATGTTTTG
>CAYZVN010000068.1:0-16590 GCA_964482025.1 uncultured Saccharophagus sp.
CCTACCATTGCGTAATAACCTCCAACAATCCTTGCTGCCCTGAATAATCCCGTGCGCTCGAATAACGCCAATGTACTGCTTCATCAACATAGCCACGCTTGACGGGGTTTTGGTGAATATATTCGATCTTTTGCCGCATCATATCCTCACCTTGAATCAGTTCAGGGTGCACACCTTCTTGCCAAAGTTGATAGGCACGATCGCCTTTATGTGCTTTTTTATAAAACGCCAGTTGATCCAATATTTGCCTAACATTATTTTCAGCCAAATATTGAATCAGATTTTTCGCTGTCCATGATTTTAGCCGTGCAATATCATGATCCAGTGCCTTGCTTTGCAGCACAAAGTGACAGTGGTTTTCGAGTAGCACCCAAGCGTAAACCTTGAGGCCGTCTTTGCTAAAAAAACGCAGCGAATCGAGTAGGATATTAACCGTATCAGGACGTGTAAATACTGGGATCCAATGCAACACCGTTAAGGTAACGAAGTGCGCTTGCTGTGGCTCGGTGATTTTATAGCGACTTCTGCCCATTCGTTAGCTCCGTATGCGTTCCCACGCGGGAGCGTGGGAACGAGTATATTATCTAAAATCATTTGCGCACTCCGATGGAGCTATTCTCTCGTTCCCACGCTCCCGCGTGGGAATGCGTACAGACCTACCATTGCGTACTAACCTCCAACAATTCTCGCTGCCCTGAATAATCCCGCGCACGCCATCAGTCCGCACTGGAAATGCGGCGAATCAAACGGCCGTCCTCTTCAAAAATATCCAGTTGGAAGGGTTCTGCGCAGCCACGCAGGAACGTCAGTAGTGCATCAATATCCGCCGAGGGGTATTGTGTGGCTTCGCCGCGCAGCAGATGAAAATCCTCACCGCTCGGCTCCAGCTGCAACCGGAGGTTGCCATTCAAACATTCTAGGCTGTCGGTTAGGGCGGTGATTTGCCAGCCCTGATCACGCAGCCGAGTCGCCTGCGCAGTCAGGGGCAGGGGGGTTTCGTAGGTGGCAAAGACTTTGAGCATTTCCATGAGTGTGTTCTCGAAGGTTGACAGCGCCAGTTTAGCCCAATACTGTATGTAAATACAGTTTTGACTCGGAGGGTGTTTATGGCAGTTATCGCGGTTTGGCAATGTGATCGAGACGGCAGTATGTTTCAAGATAAAAAAGAAGCGGAAGAATACGACAAAATGCTGGAGCTGGCAGAGAACATCAGCCAGTTACTTGACCAGCATGTTCCCGGTGGTAGTGCGGAGCATAACGAAGCTATAGGTTTATTTCTGGCCAAGCACCGCGAGCTGCTCGCACGTGCTTGTAAGGGTAAACCCGAATTGTTGGTGGAAGAGATTGCTCCGCCACAGGTGGACGACAATAAGGTCGCGCAGCTGGCGACTAAGGGTTGATGCGCACCATGCGCGGATTCGCAGCAGGGACGCTGCTTACTTCCCAGCTTGCAGAGGTCTTCTGTAAGCTCTAGCAGCTCATTTATACAACGCAAAAATGACGAATTTCCCGTCATTTCATGGCGTTCCCGCCAAAAAAGCTTACAATGCCGCCGCTAAAATCGGCATCCGGTTTGTAGTACTAGGTCCATCGGCACCCGCCGATAGGCTGCTTCGCCGCGTGTCACAGTAAGGTTCAGCAAGAGAGAGTTAGTCGGTTATGGCGGATGTCGCGATTGGTCAGCGTTGGGTGGTGGATGCAGAGCCGGAGTTAGGGCTCGGCATAGTGGTGGGGGTGGATACGCGAGTGCTCACGCTGATGTTTCCCCTGGCGGATTGCGAACGTATGTACGCTCGTGAGAAGGCACCTTTGACTCGCATTGCCTTTGAGGTCGGCGATCATGTTCACGTTGCCGACGGCCGCGCTGGCACAATCACAGCGGTTCACGAGCAAGATGGCCTGAGGTTCTACGATATAGGCAACGGCCAGCTGGTTCCGGAAGTGTCGCTGGCCAGTGAAATCAAAATGAATCAGCCGCTGTTGCGCTTGCAGACGGGGCAGTTGGACGCCGCCAAATGGTTCGCGTTTCGCCGCCAACTGGATCGCGCTATGGCGCGCACCTGGCAGTCACAACTCGGCGGTTTGCTCGGCGTGCGCGCCAATCTGATTCCCCACCAGTTGTACGTCGCCCGCAGCGCTTGCGACCGGGAAAATGTACGGGTGTTGTTGGCCGACGAAGTCGGCCTGGGCAAAACCCTGGAGGCGGGCATGATTCTCACTCGCCTGTTGCGCTTTGAGCGCGCTCAGCGGGTGTTGGTGCTGGTGCCGGATGCCCTGCAGGTTCAGTGGTTAGTGGAGTTGATTCGCCGCTTCAATCTGCGCCCCGACCTCTATGCGGGCGAGGAGCACGATTTCAGTCTCGGGCAAATTCACCTTATCCCCCATTCCGCCATGACAGCGGACTCTCGTCTAGCCCAGTCGCTGACGGAGTTCGATATGGCCATAGTCGACGAAGCCCATCATTTGCAGCCGGGTTCGGAATCCTTCGGCTTACTCCGGGAATTGTCTCAGCACTGCCGCCATTTGGTGCTGCTCTCCGCAACCCCTGAACAGCTCGGCGTAGAAAGCCACTTCGCGCGCTTGCAATTGCTCGATCCCGCCAAGTTCGAGTCCCTCGAATCCTTCCTCGCGCAGGAGGAGACCTACGGCGAACTCAACCGTCAGATTCGCGCGCTGCCCGCCGGCCGCGAGCAGTTGATTGCCGACTATCAACTCGACCCTTCTCTTGATGGTCCACAGCTGGTGGATCGCCTGCTCGATTGTCACGGCATCGGGCGCGTGATGTTCCGCAACACCCGCGCCTCGGTACACGGCTTTCCAGAGCGCAAGGCAGTGCCCCATTTGCTGCAAGAGGACTCCTGGGAGGCAAAATTTGAATGGTTGGCGGACTTTGCCCGCAAAAACCCCGGTAAAAAGATTTTGGTGATTTGTCATGCGGTAGAGAAAGTCCGCGATTGCGAAGCGCACCTCTGGCAAAAACACGGCATTCACGTGGCGCTCTTCCACGAGGATATGGATCTCATAGAGCGCGACAGTGCCGCCGCCTATTTTGCCGATCTGGAGCGCGGCTGCCCGTTGCTGCTGTGCTCCGAAATTGGCAGTGAGGGGCGCAACTTCCAGTTCAGCCATCATCTGGTGTGTCTCGATTTGCCCGATCATCCAGATGTGTTGGAGCAGCGGATTGGCCGCTTGGACCGCATCGGCCAACAACAGACCGTGCATGTGCATGTCCCTTTCGCGGAGGGCTCGGCCGACGGCGAAAAGTTTGTCTGGTATCACGAAATATTGCAGTGCATTGATCGGCAGAGCCCAGCCGCCGGTGCTGTACACGATCAATACTGGCCGCAACTGTTGCAGGGTGAGGATGTGCGGGAGCAAGCCCATCAGGCACTCCGGCAGTTGGAGACGCAAATTCAACAGGGGCGGGACGCTTTGTTGGAGATGAACAGTTGCCGTCAGCCCCAAGCGGATGAGCTGGTCGCGGCTATTGCGGAGTTCGAGGGGGAAACACCCTTGGCATTAGTGGAGCAGGCAAGCGAGCTCTTCAATTTCCACTTTGAAGAAACCCAAGGGGGCGCTTATTCGCTGATTCCCGCCGACAATATGCTGATTCCATCGCTGCCGGGCATTCCCCTGGACGGCGTGGAAGTGACCTTCGATCGCGCCGTCGCCAATGCCCGCGAAGACGTACTCTTCCTCTCTTGGGACTCACCCTTTATCACCGGCCTGTGGGAAATCCTGCACCACTCCGATCTGGGTTCCGCATCCGTGGCCTTTTTGCCGAGCAGACAGCTGCCGCCGGGTAAATGCCTGCTGGAAACCTGTTTCGACTTGTTGATCCAATCGCCACAGGCTACCGCCTGTCTGCCTTTTTTGACCGATTTGTCTGTGCGCACGCTGGTGCTGGATATGGGCGAAAAAGATTTATCGGACGCGCTGCCAGAAGTGTCCTTTGAGAAATCCCTCGCGCCGGTGGAGAAAAAGCTTGCGCGCAAAATTATCCAGTCGCGTAAAGAGGTATTGACGCAGTGGTATCACAAGGCAGAGAAATTTGCCGACGCTAAGCGTGCGCACTTGATGCAACAAGCTGCGGGCAGAGTGGAAGCCTATTTCGCGACGGAAATTGAACGTCTGGAGGATTTGGCTCGCCGCAATCCCAATGTCGACCCGGCTGAAGTAGCGGCGCTGCACAGCCACCGCGAAAAAATATTGCACGCCCTGCAAAACCAAGTGCAAGTGCAACTTTCTGCGATCCGCTTAGTGGTCACCACCGCGCCTTAAACCCCTTCCCCAGTCCCGCCAATGGTCGCATCCTTGGCGGGGCGCTATTCAAGAATCTCAAAGCCGCCATCGTAACGCTGCAAAAACTGCTGCAGATAAAACGCATTTTGTTCCGCGCTGATCAGCGGGTTATGCAGTACGACTAATTTGCGTTTTTTACTTTGCAATTCCGGGCGCACATAAAAGAAATGCTGACTAAAGAGGCTGTCAATGGAGCCATCGGCGAGGGCTATGTCGACACCTTTTTTTAACCGTTTCGCAAGTTCGGGCTTGTTCGCGTTGACGTACAAATAAAACGGCAATGGATAGAAAACACTGATTTCACGGTTGAGCACCAGCCCCGGAAAAGCGATTTTGCGGGTGGTTAACGCTGTGTGCGCATCGAGCATGCTCAGGGTGATGTAATCGAAACGGCGGTGCACCAACATGGGAAACAGCGCTTCAAAGGTTTGTGCTTCCATCACTTTGATCTGGTTGTTGACGAGGATTTCGGCATCAATCCAGGGCCCCATGCCTGCGACCAGCTGTTTAAAGTCTTCCATAGTGTCTAGGTTATCCAGCTGTGCTTTGGTCTCTTCAGTGGTGATCAGGTTGCGCAATCCCAGCATGCCGTTCAGCACGGGAAACTCCACCGCAATGACTTTTGACTGGTCGACATAATGGCCGCGCCAATGCGGCGAGAATAATAAATCGATGTGCATACCTTTTTCGGCTTCCAATTTCGACCGATTGGCCGACATGGATTCCGTGAAGTACTGCAGTTCGAAAGCACCGTATTCGGAGGTGGTTTTTTCCAGGGTCAGTTTCAGAACATCCGTCAGATACAGGCGCAGCAGAGGCGTGTAGCCCTGATTGTAATGGCGGATCACCGTCGGCTCCGCGTGTGCGAGAGCGCTGTAGCAGCACATCAGCACAAGCCAGAAAAAAACAGACCCGCAAAAGAGGAGTGAATGCGCCATGAAAACATCGATTCGGTTGGTAATACGCATCTTATGACTATAGATCACAACCGCTTATTCAGGAGAATTGCGCCGTGTGGATGAGTTAGGAATCGCGGTTTTCTCGGCGCGTTAGCCTAACTGGTAATAACAATTCGCGAAATGTCGGTGGAAAGTTATAGGGCAGCGACATTCATCGATTACCTGTTGCAAAAAGCAGATTTGCGGTTGGGCGAAGCGAAAACCCGCGACTATAGTGAAACAACATATCCCACGAATACGAGCTTCCTTAATAGGGAAAATCGGTGGAGCATTAGCGTATTTGTGTTTTAAGAAGGGTAGGGAAGGCATGACCAACACATTGCGCCGCTGGCGCAAACACCGATTGCAGCGTTATCTCGCTGTAGTGGTATTTCTATCGATCGCGCTTCCCGCTGCCGTCAGTGGCGGCTTTCTTATTTGGCAAAACTATCAGCGCACACTAGAACAGGACAGTGTACAAGCGGCCAATAACTATATGGATCTGCTGCAAGCGGGAATGTCGATTCCTTTATGGAACGTATCGCCCGAGCTTGGCCAGCCTTTATTGGAGAGCGTGGGGGTGGATGTTGCGGTGGTATCGATACGGGTGCTGACAGAAACCGGCGAGCCGTTTTTGCACTATCAGCGCGAGAGTGACAGTGCCCTCACGTCCGATAACATAGTGTTGCAGCGCAAGGTCCTGTACCACCAGGAGACCGTAGGCCGGGTTGAAATGGCGTACAGCTTAGCCGCGGCGCAGGCGCGCGCCGCGGCGGAAACGCGGTTGCTGGCCATTACCATCGCCGTGCAACTGGTGGTGTCGTTGCTGACGCTCTCCTGGGTATTGCATCGCAAAATATTATCGCCTTTGCAAAAGCTCAGTGCGGCGGCCGTCGGTATTGCTAAAGGGGATTTAAAGACCACCATACCGACCTTGGCCAATGATGAATTCGGCGAGCTGTCACAACAGTTAGAAATCATGCGCAGCGAACTCGACACTCAGGTTTCCCAGCTGGAGGAGCGTGTCGATCGGCGCACTTTGGAGTTGCGGGTCGTCAACGAAACTCTCCAGGGTACACTCGATCGCTTGCAGCAGACTCAACACGATTTAGTGCAATCGGAAAAGTTGGCCGCGCTCGGTTCGCTGGTTGCCGGCGTTGCCCACGAACTCAATACACCCATCGGTAACGGCCTCACCGTGACCACCAGCATGTGCGACAGTTGCGAAAATATAAAGCGAGAGATGACCGATGGGCTGACCCGTGGAGCACTCGAGCGCTTCTTGCGCGATATGGATGAAGGCTCACAGTTAGTGAACCGCAATTTGGAAAAAGCCTCCGAGCTGGTCCGCAGCTTTAAACAAGTGGCGATGGATCGCACCAGCGCGCAGCGACGGCAGTTTTCGCTCTCGGCTATTTTGGCCGAAACCCGCCTCACGTTATCCCCGGCTTTTAAGCGCACACCTTATCTCGTTGAAATTCAAGTGGTGGAAGATGTGACCTTAGATAGCTACCCCGGCCCCCTTGGGCAGGTGGTGACGAACTTATTAAATAACGCTTTGGTGCACGCATTTGACGGTAAGCGCGCTGGCACAGTGATTATGCGCGCGGAAAAAAAACACGATCGAGTGGAGCTGACGGTTGAGGACGATGGAGTGGGTATTCTGGAAGAGCACCAGAAGCGAATTTTCGATCCATTTTTTACCACCAAACTCGGCGCCGGGGGCAGTGGTTTGGGTATGCACATAGTGCACAACATAGTGACAGGCATTTTGGGGGGAGAGATACGCCTTTGGTCACAGGTGGGTAAAGGCACGCGCTTTATGTTAACGCTGCCGCTATCTGCTCCACAGGAAGACGACGATTCCGTCGCGGATCGTGCTGTCAACTTAGTGGCGGCAGGGTGAAAACGGCAGTTAAGTAGGTATCCCTCATGAGCAGTGATTTTTCGCAGGATAAGGATCTTTTTGTTTTTAAGGAGGAAGAGCAGTTAATTTTCGTCACCGATACAGGTTCACCTGGGTCAGGAGTGGGACGCGACGATGAGCGCCATGTATGGCGGGTTCTGATTGCCGATGATGAGCAGGATGTTCACGACGCGACTCGCTTTGCTCTGCGCGATACCAAAATACTCGGTCGATCGTTAGAGTTTTACGATGCATACAACAGTGAGCAGGTAGTGGAAATCCTGCAACGGGTGCCCGATATTGCGGTAGTGCTGTTGGATGTGGTGATGGAGACCGCCAACGCGGGCCTGGATTTAGTACCCATGATTCGCGAGCAGCTAAAATTGCGCGACCTGCGCATTATTCTCCGCACCGGCGAACCCAATCAGGCCCCCGAAATTGATGTTATCCGCGATTACGATATTAATGATTACAAATTAAAGTCCGATCTCACCAAAAAGAAACTCTACGCCTCGCTAACGGCGTCAGTGCGCTCCTATAAACAGTTGCGCACCATTGAAAACAGTAAAAAAGGCCTGGATATGATCCTGCGAGCCAGCTCCGAGTTGCTCACCCAGGAAGGCCTGAATAATTTTTCTCAGGGGGTGATTATTCACATAGCGGCGCTGCTCGGTGTGCCGCCGGAAGGTCTTATTTGCGTGCGCCGCCGCGATCAAGCAGCGGAAGACGACTTGTTGATTATCGCTGCCGCAGGTGATTTTTGCTCGTTGGTAGACCAGCCCCTGTCGGCAATGCACGAGAGCATCACCTCGCACTTGTTGCGCGAAAGTCTTGATAATCGCTGCAATGTCTTTCATAAAAATGGCGTGGCGCTGTATCTGGGCAGCCACTCGCGCGGCGACATGAGTTGTTATATTGCCAGCCATGCGTCAGTGTCGGAGGTGGATCAGGGGCTGCTGGAAATCTTTTGCGGCAATATTGCGCTGTGCGCCGATAACATCAGCTTCCTTGACCGTTTGAAAAACTATGCGTTTACCGACACCCTGGTCGGCCTGCCAAATCGCAATGCGCTGGAAGAGGTGATCAATCGCTTTATTGATCAAGGCTCGGATGTGCCTTACTCCCTGGCGCTGATCGACATTGATAATTTTGCCGAAATCAATGCCGTGCTCGGACAGGAGTACGGCGATCAACTGCTGCGCGCGGCGGCAGATCGTATAAAAGCTCGTTTTTATCATCCCAATACAGTGGCACGTGTTGGCGGCGATACCTTTGCGGTGTTCGGCCCCAGCTCGCATATACAAGAAAAATCACTGCTGCAGCCATTCGTCAATCCGTTTCAAATTGGCGGTGAGCTACAACTCTTATCCATTACCGCCGGCATAGTGCCGATTACTGAAATTCAAGGGCGCGGCTCGGAAGCGATTAAGGATGCGTCCATAGTGCTGAAACTGGCGAAGACACAAAACCGCGGCCAAGTCGTCATGTTCCACAACAAAATGGTGGAAGACGCGCGCTCGCGTCTGGAGTTGCTGAAAAATCTGCGCTCTGCGTTCGAGCTCAACCAGCTATTTCTGGTTTTTCAACCGAAGTTGAAATTGAGCGATCTCAGTGTGACCGGTTTTGAAGCTTTAATCCGCTGGCGCGACAGCAGCGGACGCTTTGTTTCTCCCGGCGAGTTTATTCCCCTGGCAGAGCAGTCGGGACTTATTATTCGGATGGGCGAATGGATTTTGCGCAATGCCATTGCCGAGCTTGCCCTGTTGCGCGCCAAGGGCTATATGAACGCCAGCATGGCGGTGAATCTTTCGGTTGCACAGCTGGAGCACACCGATGTGCTGGAGATGCTGCAGCGGGTGATGGGCGAAAGCAATATAGCCCCCAGTTTTATCGAACTGGAAATCACCGAGTCGATCGCGATGGGTGATATAGAAGCGAACTTAAAGCGCTTGGAACAAATTCGCGATATGGGCTTTAAACTTTCGATGGATGATTTTGGTACCGGCTTTTCGTCCTTCACCTATTTACAGAAAATGCCGATTAACTGTCTCAAAATCGACCGCTCTTTTGTCAATAAGTCCAACACCAAAAGTGGCCGCGAAATTGTGGAGATGATCGTGCAACTTGGCAAAACTCTCGGCCTTAATGTGATTGCTGAAGGGGTTGAAGAGGAAATCCAAGGTGCCTTGCTAAAGCAGATGGGCTGCCATGAGGTGCAGGGATTTTTCTACGCCAAGCCCATGGCTCGCAACGACCTGCATCAGTGGTTGGCAGAGCGCAAACGTCACCGCTGAAAAAGCGTTGGTATCGCTTTAGGTAGGTGAGCATTAGAGTTAAAGGAGAGAGCTGGCGTTAAAAGGAGAGGGTAAGGAAAGCGGTTGTGCCTTCCGACCCTGGTGATGTGCTAGTGGTCCGGTCGGACCACTAGCGGATTCTTTTAAGCCGATGACGCTAAGCGGTGGCTGAATAGGTTGGCTTTAGAGTTACGTAATAAAGGAGGAATGCGCTTGCTATTTGGGCGGCAGACTGCGGACAAAGGCTTCGCAGTGACGTATCCATTTAAATAGCGCGGTATCGGTAGTAATGGCTTCCGGCTCTACGTAGACAAAACCTTTTAGCGGCTTGCCGGTAAAATCCATGATGGTGGTATACATTTCTTTTAGAGCGCGTTCATAGTGCCGTGGGCCAACGCGGGCCATCAGACGATGATCGTTGGTACCCACACACATATGGCCATCCAGCAAAAACGCTAAACCGCCAAACATGGGTTTTTCGATTATGTCCTTGTGTTTAGAAAAATAGTGGCGAATACGCTCTGCCAATTGCTCGTCGTATGTCATAACAGCGTAGATTACCTGTATTTTTTGTAGCTTCCTGCAAGGTTGCTGAACCCTTTAATAAGTGTAGGCTGTTTTCGGCGTCCTTGCCGACGAACTTTGTGTGTCAACGGCGGCGGGAAGGTTTGCGGGTGCCGCTTAAACGAAATGCATTGGCGGTACTTGCGCGGTAGAAAGGGCTCCACAGCTGAAATAGACTTTGTTGTATATGTTGATGCTGTTGCCAGAGTGAAAGCCCGGGGGCGGCCATGGGCAGTGCGGCCAGACTTTGCTGTGCGGCGGTATGCTTTTCCTCTGTCATACGCCACAGCTCCTGCATATCGGGCAGTCGGTTTTTTTGTAAGCGATAGCTGATGCCGCTTAACCGCAATCCGATGGTTAGACCGGAGGCAACCATCATTTCCCACCAGCGGAGCCAGTAGAGATAGTTGTTGAGGGCATCATGGAGCAAGGTGGTGGTGGCTAGGGGAGCTGTGCTGTGTTTCGGCATGGCGGTATCCTCAGGTGGCGAGGAGGGTGGCGCTGCATGATTGATGCCGAGCGCTATCGATGTGCGCTTGGGGCTTGGTGTCGGCTTGACATTGGTGGTAGATCTACCAAGTTTAAATGCTGAGAAAACTTGTTTTGAGGTCCTTTTATGAATCGCTTTTCTCTATTTTTGCACGGTGTTTGTGTCTTTGCCGCCTGTTGTCTGACCGCTGTTGGGGCACATGCGGACAACCCGGCTTTCAACCCGAACTTTC
Source organism: uncultured Saccharophagus sp. (assembly GCA_964482025.1). Lineage (GTDB taxonomy): Bacteria > Pseudomonadota > Gammaproteobacteria > Pseudomonadales > Cellvibrionaceae > UBA5868. The sequence continues at coordinate 10,727 of CAYZVN010000068.1, forward strand.
ACTATTTCATCAGCGGCCAAGTCGTAGGTGAGCGCGGTTTTGTCCTGGGTGATCCGGCCAATTGGAGCATCCCATTGATCGACCTGCGCGGACACACGGCCAACAAAAAAGTGAAAGTAGAGCCAGAGGATTACCAAGGGAAAAACGACGCCCTGCACATTGTCTGGTCGAAAGCCAAAATGAATGGGCAGATTGGCCTTTACGGGACGCCGATCAATCTGGCGGCGGTGCGCGACCAAGTAACTTTGGTCTTCGATGTGAAGCTCATGCGCAAGCCCAACCGCGATGTCACCATCGCGATGGATTGCGAGTGGCCCTGTCGCGGCAGCTTCAATGCCACCAAGACGCTGCGCAAGTTTCCCATAGGCGAATGGCGTTATTTTTCCTTGCCGCTTAACTGTGTGCGTGGTGACAAGTTCGACCTTAGCAAAATCAACGGTGTGTTCCTGATGAGTACCGAAGGCGCACTGGAATTATCCGTGGCGAATATTCGCCTAGAGCGCCTTGGCGAAGGTGAGACAGGCTGCGTGGAGTGAGGTAAAAAAGCGCCGCGCGCGGCGCCTAGATCCGGTTAGGACTGCCGAGCTTGTTGTAGAAGTGCCGTCGCGCTCTCGGCGGGCATGGGGCGAGCAAAAAAGTAGCCCTGGCCGAAGTCGCAACCGTAGGACTGCAGCAGCGCGAGCTGCTGCTCGGTCTCTATACCTTCGGCGACCACCGCCATGCCCAGGTTGTGGGCCAGCGCAATAGTGGCGCGCACAATTTCGCTGGTGCTGCTGTTGGTTTGGTCTTTTTCGATCAGGGCGTTGACGAAGGAGCGATCAATTTTCAGTACCTGCACCGGCAAGGTGTCCAGATAACTGAGGGATGAGTAGCCCGTGCCAAAGTCGTCGATTGCCAGCCGTATGCCGCGCCGGCGCAGCGCCTCCAGAGTTTCGTCCACTGTGTCGGTATGGCGCAGCAGCGCCGATTCGGTAATCTCAAATTCGACATTGGCGGGACTGACCCCTGTGCGCCGGAAAATCTCATCCAGCCGCGAGAGAAAATCCTCGCGCTCCAGCTGTACGGGCGATAGATTCACGGCGATATTGGGTAAGGCGCAAGCGCCGAAGAGCTCCCGCCAGGACTGCAGTTGCTGACAAGCCTGTTCCAGTACCCACAGCCCAATATCGAAAATCAACCCCGAGGCTTCGGCCATGGCGATGAACTTGTCCGGCGGCACCATGCCGCGCTGCGGGTGATGCCAGCGGATCAAGATTTCGAAGCCGGTAGTGGTGATGTTATCGAGGCGGATAATCGGCTGATATACCACGCTGAACTCCCCGCGCGGTAAGGCGAGTTTAAGCGCAGCTTCCAGCGCGGCGGTGTCGAGTTTTTGTTGCAACAGCTCCGCATCGAACTCCTGACTGACGCCGCGGCCGAGATCTTTTGCCCTTTGCATTGCAATATTGGCATCCCGCAAAACCTGCGCGGGGTCGGTGTAGGAGTTGTCGGTAATCACATAGCCGATGCTGACGCTGAACGCCAGACGGAAGCGGTCTATGGCAAAGGGCTCTTTGAACGCCTGGACGATGGTTTCCGCCAGCGCCGCCACCTGTGCTCGATCGTGTATCTGCTCGAGCACCACCACGAATTCATCACTGCCCTGGCGGGCAACCTGCGCGGACTCTGGGCAAAGCTGGCGGAGCTTCGCGGCCGCGCTCACCAGCAGCTTGTCGCCGGTCTGATGGCCGTAGTTTTCGTTGATGGCGCGGAAGCGATCGCCGCCGATAAAGAGGACGGCGAATGGCGTTTTGGTATGGCGCTCGCCGTCTTCCGCAAGGTCACCATCCTTTCGCATCCGCTTTTCCAGGTACTGCAGCAGCCAGGCGCGATTATGGAGCCCCGTTAAAGTGTCGTGATAAGCGATATAGCTGACCCGAGCCTCTGATTCGCGACGCTCCTCCACTTCGGCTTGCAGATCTCGGGTGCGCTGGGCGACCCGTTGCTCCAGCTCCGAGTTGAGTTGGTTAACCACCCGGTTGGCTTCCTTGAGCTGGGCCGTCTGTACACCCACTTGATGCTCCAGCTCCTGTCGCCGTTTCATCGTCAGGTGCAGCCGCCACATGCTGAAGCCGTAAAGGGAGCCGAGGAACAGGACAAAGTAGAGCAAGTTAGCCCACCAGGTTTGCCACCAAGCGGGCAGCAGGGTGATCGATAGCTCCCGAGCCGTACCGGTCCAGACACCGTCGTTATTGCTGGCAATCAATTGGAAGCGGTAGTGGCCGGGGGCCAGATTGCTATAGTGGGCACTGCGCTGTTCGCGGGTTTCAAACCATTCGTCGCTGCGCCCGAGCAGGCGATAGCGATAGCGGTTTTTGCTCGGCGCAATCAAATTGGTCGCGGCGAACGACAGCTGGATATCCTCGGCGCTACTGGGTAGCACTAGGTGGGTGGTGCGGTCCAGCGCGCGCTGCAGCCAGGCGGATTCCCCCGGTTTTTGCACTTGGTGATTGATCTGCAGTTCAGTGAAATGTACCTGCGGCGCGTATTCGTTGCGCGGCAGGTGGCGCGGGTCGAAATAACTAAAGCCTTGATCGGTACCGAAATACAGCAACCCTTCGCGCGTGCGCAGGTGAGCAAAGCGATTGAAGTGCACCCCCGCCAAACCGTCGTGTTGATCGAAGGATTCCATCTCTTTGCTGAGGGGGTCGAAGCGGATCAACCCATTGCGTGTACCCAGCCAGAGAAAGCCCAGAGAGTCTTCTTCGATACCGACAATATATTCCTCGGTCAGACCATCTTTAGCGGTGTAGTGCGCCAGCTCCAGAGTGGCGGGGTTGAAGTGAAACAAGCCGCGTTCCGTCGCGATCCACAGCAAACCCTCGCGGTTTAGATGCAGGTCGAGAATCTGGTAGGGCAGCTGGATATCCGGCACCCAAGATTGGCCGGTGGCGGGGGAGAAACGTTCGAGCCCCCGAGTGCCGCCGAGCCAATAATCGCCTTCTGGGGTCGGCACTATGTCGTAGATATGCTGGCTGCGCAGTCCGTTGGGGTTTTGGGGCGAGCGCGACACTGGTTTGTGAAAGCGATTGTGGTGGGGATCGAAAATCTGTAATCCCGATGCCCCGACCGCCAGGAGAAGCCGCCCCTGGTCATCGATATGAATGCGGAAGATATTGTTTTCGGCCAAGGTTTGGCCGTTCTTCACCCGCGGGTTGTGCATATAGCGTTTGACCTTGCCGGTTTTGGGCTCCAGCCGATTCAGGCCGCCGGCCCAAGTGCCCAACCAGATATAGCCCTCGCGATCCTCGGCGATGGCGAGAACCGCATTAGCACCCAAGGTCTGTGGATTGCGCGGGTGGTGACGGAAGTGTTCAAAGCGATGCGTGCGGGGGTCGAAGCGGTCGACGCCATTGCCGTCGGTACCGATCCAGATATAACCCTGGCTGTCTTCGAACATGCCGGCGATATGATTGAAGCTGAGGGAGTTGTCGCTGTCGAAGCTGTGGCGAAACGAGTGAAATTTCTGCAGCTGCTCACTGACGCGGTACACCCCGTGCTGCCCACAAACGAACCAGATCGAACCTTGGTCGTCCTCGTAGATATAAGTGATGCTGGCGGGCGGCAAGCGGTAGTCGTCGTAGGCCGAGGCTGGGTAATGGACAAAGCGACCGGTGTCGGGGTCGCGGCGGTAAGCGCCCTGCTTATCGGTGCCGATCCAGATGTTATTGCGGCTGTCGCTGGCAATATTGGTCAGATCATTGGTGCCCAGCGCCCCAGGCACGCCGGGTTGGGCGCTGTAGTGGGCAGTCTCGCCGGTGGCTGGGTCGAGCTGAAACAAACCGCCGCGGGTGGTGATCCAGAGCTGGCCGTTTAGGTCTCGCGCTAGGCCGAAGGAGGTACGGTGACTGATGCTATCGGGGAGCGTGAAGTAAGATGTCGACTTCCCGCTGGCGGGGTCGAACTTGAGCACCCCAGCGCTGGTGGCAAGCCAAAGCTGGTGAGTATCGGGCTCGCGAATGATGCGAAACACCGACAGCGGTTCCTCGCCCTGGTGCAGAAAGCGCTGGGTGATCTCTCCCAAGTTTGGGTCGAAGCGCATCAGCCCCAGGTCATCGCCACCGATCCAGATGTCACCGTTGTCCGCTTCTTCTATGGCGAGCATCAACTGCTGACCGTCCGTGAGATAGCGGGTGAAGGTTTCGGTCTCGGGATGATAGAGGTTCAAGGCGCTGCCCAGAGTCCAGAGGCTGCCATCCGAGTGCAGCAGCGCTCTCATAACGATGGAGGAGCCGAGGGTCGTAGGATCTCCGGGCTCGTGGTTAAACAGTCGCAGGCTATAGCCATCGTAGCGTTTCAACCCTGAGTGGGAGGTGATCCACAAATAGCCGTCCGGTGTGCGGATCACCGAGGAGTCGTAATCCTGGCGATAGTTTTTTTCCAAGTGCAGTGGATGCGCCCGGGCGCTGCTATCGGCCAGTGACTCGGCTGCGGCAAGCAGTGGCAATAAGCAGAGCAGCAGTCGTCTTATCATGGCGCGTTAAACTCCACGCGATTACCACCGCGACGTTTGGCGAGTGACAGCGCCTCGCCGGCCCGCTGCAGAGCATCTTCTATGTCGTCCTCCTCCGCCAATACCGCGACGCCGATGCTGATGCTAATGCCCGGACCCTCGTCGCCATTGAAGATGTATTGGCCCGCCAGCTGGCGAATTTTCTCGGCGAAAGCGTGGATCCCGTCGGTCGGCTGACGGCGGCAGACCACCACGAATTTTTCGCCGCCAGTGCGCGCGATAATATCCTCGTTGCGCAGATTCAGGGTCAGCAGAGCTGCGAAAGTTTTCAATATTTTATCGCCCATGTCATGTCCGTACCGATCGTTCAGCAACTTGAAATGATCCAGATCTATGCTGAGTACCCCGCCGCCCGCCAGCCCTTTATCGCGCGCGGCCATGGATGCTAAACGACGCTGCAGGCCGGCGTGATTGTAGACCCCGGTGAGCGGATCCGTGTGCGCCAGGTTCTCCAAGTGCAGATTCTCTTCGCCGAGCCGGCGCTGCTTCTCTTCCAGTTCGTAAATCGCTTGCCGGTCCCGCTGGGCACTTCGGTAGAGGCGGTAAAAACGCACCAGGCCCTCGCCGAGGAAGATCGCCATCCAAAAAGAGAGCAGGCCGATCAACAGTCGTTCCGTCGATATCCAGCGACCGATTAAGGTTAGCCGCTGAATCTCCACTTCATGGAATCCGCGCTCGGCGAAATCGACGCCCACCGAGATGATGTTATCGAATTCCGCCATTTGCCAAGCGCGGCGCGATTTGCGCTCTGCTAACCACCAACCCGCGACGCGAAATTCGCCAAGCGGCAGCAACACCGGGCTCTGGGCTTCTGCCACCGTGAAAGACGTTTCCATGGGCATGCTGCTCGCGGGGTCGTCTGCGCGGGCGTAGGCCGGATTGTGGTTGCGCAGGAACACGCGCAAACGCGTCGCCGGACCCCGGTAACGCAGCTCAATCTCCAGGGCCTTATAGGGGCGTAAGTCCAACCCCTGGCCGGCTGCGGGGCTGGTGAAAACACTCCAACCGCAGCCGTAGGCATCGCTGGGCTGAAAGTCGCAAGTCCAGCTGCGCCAATCGTCGCCGAGCCACTGGGCCGATTTGCCGCGCGCGCGATCCGAATAGCCGTAAAGCTCGGCATTGTCGGCGGCAATCTGCAGGGGCATTGTTTTGTCGGGCAACCAATAATGAGCGAAAAACACAAAACAGCTGGCGATCAACCCCAGGGCGCGCCATTTAGCGTAAGTGCGATATGTTGAATCGCTCATGGCTGCTTTCCGGCGCCTGCGCAGACGACACTGTTGCGTGTTTTTTGCGCCTCTTTGAGAGCGAG
>CAYZVN010000069.1:0-15846 GCA_964482025.1 uncultured Saccharophagus sp.
GGCATTTGCCGGGGTTTTTGTTTGCTTTTATCAGTGCGCTAATTAAGCCTGCCTGCGCCGAAATAAAGGGATCGGTTGATCCACTGCAGCCTGATAAAAATTGCTGAAGTCTTTGAGGCTCACAGCCATAGATTTTGCGTCGGCATTATCCTCTACCACAAAAGCATCAAAGCCGCATCGCTTCAGATAAAACAGCTGATCCTGAATAAAATTTCCAATTGCCCGCAGCTCACCGGCAAACTGGTAGCGCTCGCGGATGGTGCGTCCGATGGAAAATCCACGACCATCGGTGAACACGGGAAAATTGACGGCAATGATGCTGAGTGTACTCACCAAAGGTGCGGCGCTCTCCGCCTCGTCGTCGGAATCCAGCCAGACTCCAATATTATCTCGGCTCGCGAATTCGTCCTGGTTCGCCAAATACCATGCTATGTGCACCAGCCATTGGCCCTCTGGAAGCTCGGCAGCCGTAAGAGGCGAATCTTTTTCGAGTATCTGCCAGCTGTCGGTTAACAGCTCGCCATCTTTAGTGAGCTTTGGCATAAACGCTCTCCTTGAAAGGTGCTATGCCGATACGGGTAAAGGTATCGATAAACGCTTCTTCACCCTCACGGTTTTTAATGTAGACATCGATGATTTTGCGAATGACCTGAGGCATGTCCTCTCGGCTAAAGGAGGGGCCTAACACCGCACCCAAGGCCGCATCGTAGCCCGACCTACCGCCCAGTTGTACTTGATAGAACTCCTCGCCCTTTTTATCGACACCGAGAATACCAATATTGCCGACATGGTGGTGGCCACAGGCGTTCATGCAGCCCGAGATATTCAATTCCATCGGTCCGAGATCGTGAACATAATCCAAATCGTCGAACTCGCGCTGAATGGCTTCGGCGATAGGAATTGATTTGGCGTTTGCCAGCGAGCAGAAATCGCCACCGGGGCAGCAAATGATATCGGTCAGCGTACCGATATTAGCGGTGGCAAATCGCGCTTTTTTCAATTCCTGCCACAACTCAAACAGTTGGCCGGCCGGAACATCGGCGAGCACCATGTTCTGATTGTGGGTGGTGCGCACCTCGCCGAACGAATAGCGGTCGGCGAGATCGGCAATGACCTCCAGCTGTCGATCCGACAAATCACCGGGTGGCACCCCGGTGAACTTCAGTGACAAGGTCACCGCTCTATAGCCCGGAACCTTGTGATTGTGGACGTTGTGACTGAGCCACTTAGCGAACTCTTGATCCGTGCTACGCAGGCTGTTGATCTCCGCCATTGCGTCGAGATCGTCCAGTCCACGCTGATACTCAGGTTCACTAAAGAAGCTGCGCGCACGCTCGATTTCCTCACTCGGAAGACGACTCGCACTGTCGCGCAGCTTGAGCCATTCCTGCTCCACCATATCGGCAAAAACTTCTGGGCCCACCGCACGCACTAAAATCTTGATTCGCGCTTTGAACTTGTTGTCGCGGCGCCCGTGCAGGTTGTAGATACGCACAATTGCTTCGAGGTAGGGCAGTATGTCTTGTTCCGGCAGGAACTCGCGAATAACGCTGCCGACGACCGGCGTCCGTCCCAGCCCGCCGCCAACGATCACTTTAAAGCCGATCTCGCCCGCAGGGTTTTTAATCAGCTGCAGGCCTATGTCATGAAAGTAGATGGCGGCGCGATCGGATTGCGTGCCGGCGACCGCGATTTTGAACTTGCGCGGCAGGAAGGCGAACTCAGGGTGGAAGGTCGACCACTGGCGAATGATTTCGCAATAGGGGCGGGGGTCGACAAGCTCGTCCGGCGCAACGCCTGCGAATTGATCTGTCGTCACGTTGCGGATGCAATTGCCGCTGGTTTGCACGGAGTGCATCTCGACTTCTGCCAGTTCTGCCAGAATGTCGGGCACTTCTTCCAGTTGCGGCCAATTGAGTTGGATATTCTGCCGAGTGGTCACATGGCAGTACCCTTTATCGTAGTAGCGCGTAATATGCGCTAGCTTGCGCAGCTGTCGGCTGTTCAACATGCCGTAGGGAACAGCGATGCGCAGCATCGGTGCCAGTCGTTGAACGTAAAGACCGTTCTGCAGACGCAGCGGCAGAAACTGTTCGGGTGTTATCTCACCGGCTAAATAGCGCTCCGTCTGGCGGCGGAACTGAGCGACGCGCTCAGCGATGATTTTGTGGTCGTACTCGTCGTAAACGTACATGGAAAGTTCGTTTCCCCTGGCTACCAAAATATAAGCTATGTGGATCTACGCCCAGGCCGCAAACGAGTGTAAGTGACTGAAAAGCATCCAGTTAGCGGCTGGCGGGCGGCAAGCATACAGTAATTAGGCGTCAGGCGGCGAGTCGTGCCACAAGGGTTTTTCCGATGGCAATGATCTGTTTTGCGGTTAGGCGCTCCTACAACCGCGTCAGCTGGGGCTAAGCTGTTATTCTGGCGGGTTTTTCTGATACCATCCGCGTCCTTTCTGCTACTGCAAAATACGGGGCTTCTCTCTGTGACCGATTCACGCCGGGTACGCGTAAAAATTTGTGGCCTGACTTCCGCGGATGCCTCGGCAGCGGCCGAAGCCGCTGGCGCGGATGCTATAGGTTTAGTGTTTTACCCGTCCAGTCCACGACATCTGGCGGATCTTGAGCTGGCCCGCGAAATCGCCCTCGCCGCCGGTCCCCTGATTAATGTGGTGGGGCTCTTCGTCAATCCTCAGCCGCAAGAGGTCGAGACGGTGTTGGCACGAGTGCCCCTGACTGTTTTGCAGTTTCACGGCGAGGAAAGTGAACCCTTTTGTCTCAGTTTCGCTCGCCCATACCTGAAAGCCCTGCGAATGAAGCCAGGCGTAGATGTGGCTGCGCAAGCCGCACTTTATCCAAATGCGGCGGGCTTGTTGCTCGACGCCTATCATCCAGCCATGCCTGGTGGCACAGGGGAAGTCTTCGACTGGCGGCAAATCCCGACCCGTTTGCCGCGGCCATTAATCCTGGCGGGGGGGCTTCGCCCTGATAACATCGCCCAGGCGATTGAGGCTGCACGCCCTTGGGCAGTGGATGTGAGCGGGGGAGTTGAAGCCAGCCCCGGCATTAAAGACCCGGAATTGATCCGCGAGTTTATCGCGCGTACACGGGCAATCGAAATTTCGAATAACCAGTGAGTGGGTACTGTGAACGATACAAAAGTTGATTTCGCCAATATGCCGGACGATCGGGGCCACTTCGGCCAGTTCGGCGGGCGCTTTGTTTCCGAGACACTGTTCTATGCTTTGGATGAGCTTCAAAGCATGTATAACCGGCTGAAAGACGACCCCAGTTTTCAGGCCGAAATTGATCGCGACCTGACCCACTATGTTGGTCGCCCGTCTCCCTTGTACTTTGCCGAGCGCTGGACCGAGAAAACAGGTGGTGCGCGGCTTTTCCTCAAGCGTGAAGATCTCAATCACACGGGTGCCCACAAGGTTAATAACACCATTGGCCAAGCGCTGCTGGCAAAATACTCCGGCAAGACCCGCGTTATTGCCGAAACCGGTGCCGGGCAGCACGGTGTCGCGACGGCGACAGTCGCGGCTCGCCTCGGCCTGGAATGTGTGGTGTACATGGGCGCCGAAGACGTCAAACGCCAATCTCTCAACGTCTACCGAATGAAACTGCTGGGCGCCACCGTAGTGCCGGTGGAATCGGGCTCTAAGACGCTTAAAGACGCCATGAACGAGGCTATGCGCGACTGGGTAACCAACGTTGACGACACCTTTTATATTATCGGAACCGCAGCCGGCCCCCATCCTTACCCTCAGTTAGTACGGGATTTCCAGTGCATTATTGGCCGCGAAGCGCGCAGCCAATGCCTGGAGCAGACAGGTCGCCTGCCAGACGCACTGGTCGCTTGCGTTGGCGGAGGCTCTAATGCTATCGGCCTGTTCCACCCGTTCCTGGCAGACGACTCGGTGGCTATGTACGGAGTCGAGGCAGGTGGCCTTGGTCTCGAAACGGGTCAACACGCGGCATCCCTTAGCGCGGGCATTCCAGGCGTATTGCACGGCAATCGCACCTACCTGATGGAAGACGAAAACGGTCAGATTACCGACACGCATTCCATTTCCGCAGGTCTTGACTATCCGGGCGTCGGCCCCGAACACGCGTGGCTTAAGGAACTGGGCCGGGTCAATTATGTTCCGATTACCGATGATGAGGCGATGGCGGCATTTCGCAATCTGACCAGAGTGGAAGGCATTATGCCTGCTCTTGAGTCCGCCCACGCCCTCGCGTATGCGGAAAAACTGGCAGTGCAACTGAGCAGTGACGACATTGTGATCGTCAATCTTTCGGGTCGCGGCGATAAGGACATATTGACAGTAGCGAAGCTCGACGGAATAGAGGTGTAAGATGAGTAGGATTACCCAGAAGATTCAGACGCTTAAGCAGCAGCAGCGCAAGGCGTTGGTCAGCTACATCGTCAATGGCGACCCAACCCCAGAAGTTACTCTGGCCGCCATGCATACATTGGTGGAGGCGGGCGTCGACATTCTCGAAATCGGCGTTCCGTTTTCAGACCCAATGGCAGAAGGCCCCGTTATTCAGCGCGCACACGAGCGCGCCTTGGCGCACGGCACAAGCCTGCGAGACACTCTCGCTCTGGTTAAGACCTTTCGCGAAAACGATCGCGATACTCCGGTTGTATTGATGGGCTATGCCAATCCGGTCGAGCGCATGGGTTACGCCGAGTTTGCTGGCGCAGCGGCGGAGGCGGGAGTAGACGGACTGCTAACCGTGGACCTGCCGCCAGAAGAGGCCGAGGACCTCCACCGTTGCCTGCGAGAGAAGGGGCTGGAGAGTATCTTTTTGCTGGCGCCAACGTCGTCGGAAGAGCGAGTAAAACGGGTTACCGAACTTGCAGGCGGGTTTATTTACTACGTGTCTCTCAAGGGCGTGACCGGAGCCAGCCATTTGGACATCAGCTCTGTCCAGGAAAAGCTCTCCACTATCGCGCGCTACAGTCAACTGCCGGTCATGGTTGGCTTCGGAATCAAAGACGGATTCTCCGCCCGCGCTGTTAGCGCCCATGCCGACGGCGTTGTCGTGGGCAGCGCGCTGGTGGAAATCATGGGCTCCGGACATAGTCAAACGCAAATACTTGAAGGCTTAAGCAACAAGGTGGCCTCTATCCGTGCCGCCTTGGATCAGAGTTCCAAATAATCCTGGCCTAATGTGACGGGCCGTTGTTGAGTTCAGTGCTATGAGTTGGTTAGAGAAAATCGTTCCCAGCGTCGTGCGTTCCGAGCGGCGCGGCGAGAGCAAAGTTCCAGAAGGACTGTGGAAAAAATGCAGCAAATGCGAGGCGGTTCTTTATCGCCCTGAGCTGGAGAAAAGCCTGGACGTGTGTCCTAAGTGTGACCACCACATGCGCATAGGCGCGCGGCGGCGGTTGGACATTTTTCTGGACGAGCACGACCGCGAAGAGATCGCCGCCGATGTGGTGCCGATCGACCGTCTCAAGTTCAAAGACGTGAAACGCTATAAAGATCGACTGAGCGCAGCGCAGAAAACCACCGGTGAAAAAGATGCACTGATTGCGATGAAAGGAACGCTGAAAGGCATTCCGGTGGTGGTTACCGCGTTCGAGTTCGCCTTTCACGGCGGCTCCATGGGTTACGTGGTCGGCGAACGCTTCACGCGTGCCGCGCAAATCGCGCTGCAAGAGAAGCGCCCGCTGATCTGCTTTTCCGCCACCGGCGGAGCGCGCATGCAGGAGGCCTTGATCTCTCTTATGCAGATGGCCAAGACCAGCGCTGTGATCGAGCGACTTAAACAGCATGGCGTTCCCTACATTTCCGTGATGACGGACCCGGTGTACGGCGGGGTTTCTGCGAGTTTGGCCTTACTAGGGGATATCAACGCTGCGGAACCGGGCGCCCGTGCCGGGTTCGCCGGCCCCGCCATCATTGAGCAAACCATCCGGCAGAAGCTACCCAAAGGCTTTCAACGCTCCGAGTTTTTGCTGGAGCACGGCGCGATTGACACGATTATCCATCGCAGCGAGATGCGCGATCGCCTCGCTTCACTGCTCTCCAAGCTCCTCAAGCTACCTACCTCCGACGCGGGTTAATCCGGTGCGCTTCGAGCGTCTTGATGACTGGCTGCGGTGGCAGGAGAGCTGTCATCCCTCGGCGATTGATCTCGGGCTCGAACGAGTGCAGCAGGTTGCGCGCAAGCTCGACCTTTTGCCCGTCCGCGCCAAGGTGATTACCGTAGCCGGCACCAATGGTAAAGGCACCTGTGTCGCCGCCTTGGAGCAGCTGCTGACTGCCTCAGGAGCGGCTTGCGGCGTCTACTCTTCTCCTCATCTCCTCCATTATCGCGAACGAATCCGTATCGATGGAGCCTATGCGGATGACGCGGCCATCTGCCGTGCCTTCGCCGCCATAGATGCGGCGCGGGGGGATATCTCGTTGACCTATTTTGAGTTCGGTACTCTCGCCGCGCTTTATTTGTTCAACGAAGCGGCACTTGAATACTGGGTACTGGAAGTCGGCTTGGGCGGTCGCCTGGACGCCACCAATATTGTCGATCCCGATATTGCCGTCATTACCTCCATCGCCGTTGATCACACCGAGTGGCTGGGCACCGATCGAGAAAGTATCGGCCGGGAGAAGGCAGGGATCTGCCGGGCGGGCATTCCCGTTGTTTGTGCCGATCCAGCACCTCCGTCATCCATCCTTGATGTAGCGCGAACATTAGGCTGCCACTTGCACTTGATCCATCGGGATTTTGGTTTTCATGACACCGAAGAGGGAACTGTTTTCCAGATAAAGACTCTTGAGTCCACGCCGGTTGCAGTGACGTTGCCGAAACCGAGTCTGGCCGCTGCTCTGCAGGTTGCACACCTCTTAAAGCTGTTCAACGATCTACCGGCGGATAACTTTAACCGCATAACCCTGGCGGGCCGCCTCCAGTATGTCGATTTTGGTTCAAGAACGGTGATTCTCGATGTTGCCCACAACCCCGCCGCTTGCCTCTATGTGGCAAATCAACTGCGCCAGCGGCACCCGGGCCAGAAGTTCGAATTAGTCGTGGCAATGATGGCGGATAAAAATCTGCGCGAGTCTCTCACCGCTTTCGGCGACTTGGTGAAAACGTGGAACCTGACCACAATTGCGAGCTTTAGTCGCGCGGCCTCCATTCACGATCTGCGACGTGCTTTACCGGACGATCATGTCGAACATCGAGACTTTGTCTCGGTCGCGGAGGCGTTAAAACATACTTTGCAAGATGGCTCATCCCCTGTGCTGGTAACAGGGTCTTTTTACACGGTTGCCGAGGCAATGCGATTTTTACAGAGGCAGGAGGGCAGCGTTGAAGCCCTTGGATGACGGTCTGAAGCAACGAGTGGTAGGTGCTTTAGTGCTGCTCGCTCTGGCGGTCATTTTTTTACCGGTACTGTTTGATCGCGATCCGATGGTGCCGGTAGATCGCGAATCCCAGATCCCTGTTGCCCCTCAGGTCGTTCACGTGCACATAGACGCACCAGAGCCACTGGACGACATAGCGGCAGCCCCGGAGCCGGAGCTTATGTACGTACCTCACGAGGTGGATGCCGTTGACGAACAGCCCGAGCCTCCTGGGCTCCGCGCCGACGGCACCCCAAACGCCTGGGTACTTCAGGTCGCCAGCTTTCGCCAGCGGGACCTGGCGGATGCCTTGAGTCAGAAGCTCAATGAGCAAGACTTTCCGTCTTACGTCCGCGAAATTTCAGCTCCCAATGGGAAACTGATTCGAGTGTATGTGGGACCTAAGCTCGATAAACAGGCCTTGTTGAAGGTGAAAACCGAAGTCGAAAAGGGTTTTGGTGTGGAAACTTTAATGCTGCCATTCAAAGCAGAGTAGCGATTCGCTTATTACTGATGGGTTCGCCTTTGTTCATGCCTCTGCTAGAATTGCGGCTCTCCAAATCACCGGATTTCTCTCGTGTCTTTTAATTGGGCTGACTGGGCCATCTTTGGCATAGTAATAGCGTCTTGTTTGTTTGGTTTGATGCGGGGACTGATCAAAGAGGCCCTCTCGGTAGTGAACTGGATCATTGCCGTACTGATTGCCGTAACATTTCGCGACCCACTGGCATCCCTATTAGTTAATCAAATTGAAACTCCTTCGCTGCGACAAATCGTTGCATTCAGTTCTTTATTTGTTGCCACCTTGATGGTAGGTGCGCTGGTCAACTACCTCATCGGTGAATTGGTAAAAATTACCGGTCTTTCCGCCACGGATCGTATCTTAGGCATGGTATTTGGCTTATTGCGTGGGTTCGTGGTGGTGATGGCGGTATTACTACTGATTCCGCCCATTGTTTCTATTGACCAGGATAACTGGTGGACCGAATCGGCACTGATTCCAGGCTTCCTCGCGTTCGAGGACTGGACTAGAACATCTGCCGGACAGTTTACTTCCTGGTTGCGTCAATTATTAAGTGCGGGTTAGTCCGAGAGGAAAGAGTTTATGTGCGGCATTGTAGGTATGGTTGGTAAAAGCAATGTAAGTGTGGCGCTCTATGACGCCCTGACAATGCTCCAACATCGCGGACAGGATGCTGCCGGAATTATGACTTGCCACAACGGCAAAATGGCCCAGCAAAAAGCGGTAGGTTTGGTTCGCGATGTATTTCGCACGCGCCATATGCAGCGACTGCTCGGCAACATGGGCATTGGCCACGTGCGTTATCCTACCGCGGGCAGTTCGGGGCCTGCTCTGGCGCAACCGTTCTATGTAAACTCGCCCTATGGTATTGCCCTGGCCCATAACGGCAATCTCACCAACACCGAAAGCTTGCGCAAAGATCTCTTCCTTGCCGACTTGCGCCACGTGAATACCGACTCCGACTCCGAAGTTCTTCTAAACGTGTTCGCGCACGAGTTGCAACTGCAGGGTAAGCTGCGCCCAACCCATGAAGACATCTTCAAAGCCGTCGAAGGCGTACATAAGCGGGTCAAAGGCGGCTATTCGGTTGTTGCCATGATTGCTAATTACGGCGTCCTGGCATTCCGCGACCCCCATGGCATTCGTCCCCTGGTATTTGGTGAGCGCACAACCGAGCACGGCAAAGAATATATGATCGCCTCCGAGAGCGTGGCGCTGGACGTGCTCGGTTTTAAACTGCTGCGCGACGTAGCGCCGGGCGAGGCGCTTTATATTAATGTCGATGGCGAACTGTTCACCCGCCAGTGTGCCGAGCGCACGCAGCTGAGCCCCTGTATTTTTGAACATGTTTACTTCGCCCGCCCGGACTCTATTATGGATGGCGTTTCGGTCTATAAGGCGCGTTTGCGCCAGGGCGAGCGGCTGGCCGACAAGATTCTGGGGCTGCGCCCCAATCACGAAATCGATGTGGTGATACCAATTCCCGATAGTAGCCGAGTCGCAGGGCAGGCGCTGGCGCAAAAACTGGGGGTCAAGTTCCGTGAGGGGCTGGTGAAGAACCGCTACATCGGCCGCACCTTCATCATGCCGGGGCAACAGCAACGGAAAAAATCGGTACGCCAGAAACTCAACGCCATAGATCTGGAGTTTCGCGGCAAGAACGTCATGCTCGTCGACGACTCCATAGTGCGCGGCACCACTTGCCAGCAAATTATCCAGATGGCGCGCGACGCCGGCGCGAAAAAAGTGTTTTTTGCTTCCGCCGCACCCGCAGTTAAATACCCGAATGTGTACGGCATCGATATGCCATCGGCCAGCGAATTGATTGCCCATGGGCGAACGGTAGAGCAAGTGGCAGATGCCATAGGCGCTGACTGGCTGGTCTATCAGGACATCGAGGATTTAATCGCCGCCTCCGGCGAAGGTAATCCGGAAATCCCCCGTTTCGACTGCGCGGTTTTTGACGGCGATTATGTAACGGGTGATGTCGACGATGAGTATCTGCGCAAGCTGGAGGCGGCGCGCAATGACTTAGCCAAGTCCTCGGGGGAAGACGGCTCTATGCCGTCCAGTCAAAATGCGATGGTGGGCATTCATAACTCATAGAAAGAGATGGAAATGAACGACGATTTTCTAGAAGACGCCGGCCTCGACACGCTGGCGATCCGCACAGGGGTTCATCGCACTCACGAAGGTGAGCACTCCGAGCCGATATTCGCGACCTCAAGTTATGTTTTCGGCTCTGCGGCGGAAGCGGCGGCGCGCTTCGCTGGCAACAGCCCTGGCAACGTTTATTCCCGTTACACCAACCCCAATCTCAGAGTCTTTCAGGAGCGCATTGCCGCTTTAGAGGGAGGGGAGGCTGCAGTGGCAACCGCCTCGGGGATGGCGGCAATTCTCAGTACATGCATGGCGCACTTGCAGGCCGGTGATCACCTTGTTTGCTCGCGCAGCGTATTTGGTACTACAACCGTTTTGTTCACCCGTTATATGGAAAAATTCGGTGTGATGGTGAGCTTGGTACCGCAAACCGATTTAGCGGCCTGGCGCGCAGCCATCCGACCCGAGACCAAACTGCTCTTTCTGGAAACACCCTCCAACCCCTTGTGCGATATCGCCGACATCGCCGGGCTTGCCAAAATCGCCCGCGAATCCAGCTGCCTTTTGGTTGTGGATAACTGCTTCTGTACGCCGGCGCTGCAACGGCCGTTAGCTCTGGGTGCAGATTTGGTCATTCACTCGGCAACTAAGTATCTCGATGGCCAGGGCCGCTGCTTGGGTGGCGCTGTGGTGGGACGCTTCGATCTCGTTGACCCGATCCAAGGATTCGTCCGTACCTGCGGGCCAAGCATGAGCCCATTTAACGCCTGGGTGTTCACCAAAGGCTTGGAAACACTGCGTCTGCGGATGGATGCTCACTCCGCAAATGCTTTGACGCTAGCGCAGTACTTGGCGCAGCGCCCGGAAGTTGAGAAGGTATTTTATGCGGGCCTTCCGGACCACCCCGGCCACGAACTTGCGAAAAAACAACAGCGCGCATTCGGCGGAGTGTTGTCATTTCGTATCAAGGGCGACAAGGCGGCAGCTTGGCGATTTATTGATGCGGTGAGAATTATGTCGCTGACGGCCAACCTCGGCGACACGAAAAGCACGATAGTGCATCCTGCCACAACAACCCACGGCCGCTTATCGGCGGAGGAAAAAGAAGCCTGCGGGATTACCGAAAACTTGATTCGCCTGGCGGTCGGGCTCGAAGATCCGGAAGATCTCATCAAAGATCTGCAGCGAGGGTTCGCCGCGTCGGACTGATGCTCAGCCCGCAACGAGGTTTGTTGGACTATTCTTGAAGCGTTGACTTTAGGTTGAACCAAAACGGAACGCCGGCAACGAATAATGGCCTACCGCGTCTAGAGCGCAATATTCGCAAGCGCGGGAATTTCAGCAGACTTCGGGAAACTCATGAATTTAATTACTTCTCGCCTTATCGAAGCGGTCGGCCAAGTGCTTCTTGGCAAAGACCGTCAAGTGCGCTTGGCTCTCGCATGCCTCTTAGCAAAAGGCCACTTGTTGATTGAAGACCTGCCCGGCATGGGAAAAACAACGCTGGCGCAATGCCTGGCGGGAGTGCTCGGGCTAAAGTATGAGCGCGTGCAATTCACCAGTGACCTGCTACCTTCCGATATCCTCGGCGTGTCCATCTTTGACAAAGGCCTTAACGCCTTTACGTTTCACTCGGGACCGGTCTTTACCCAAGTGTTACTGGCAGATGAAATCAATCGCACTACACCCAAGACACAGAGTTCGCTGTTGGAAGCCATGGAAGAAGGGCAGGTGACGATCGATGGCGAAACGCGGGAGTTGCCCAAGCCATTTTTTGTTATAGCCACCCAAAATCCGATCCATCAATCCGGCACTTTTCCACTCCCGGAGTCGCAGCTGGATCGATTTTTAATGCGCATCACTTTAGGCTATCCCAGCTCAGCGTCAGAGCGCTTGCTGTTAAAAGGCGAGGACCCAAGGGCTAATCTAAAAAAAATCCAACCTTTAATCACCATCCCGCAATTATTGGAGTTACAGCAGCAGGTCAACGCCGTTAAGGTGAGTGATCCCGTTATTGATTATCTTCAACGTCTGGTCGAGCGAACCCGTCGGGACAGCCATTTCTCTTATGGGTTATCGCCCCGTGGCGCCATGGCCTGGCTGAGAGCCGCTAAAGCTTGGGCGCTTATTCATGGTCGCGAGTATCTAGTGCCAGAAGATCTGCAAACGGTGATGGGGCCGGTAGTAGGGCACCGCGTTCATGGACGGGACAAGGTTGAAGACTTACTGGACCACCTTCTCACGAGCGTCGACGTAATGGCCTAGCCGCAATGCGCAATTATTTATCCGCTGCGGCTCGGTTCTTTCGGCAACGTTTATTCAATTGGATTGATCGACGCCAACCACCCGGTAAACGCCACGTCCTGCATCGCCGCAATCTGTATATCTTCCCGTCTCTTACAGGCTTTGCCTATTTGTTTTTAGTGCTCATCATTTGGTTGTTGGGAACCAACTATCAAAACAACCTGATACTGGCACTTGCGTATATGCAAATCAGCATTTTTGTTCTGACGATTCTCAACACCTATAACAACATGGCCGGCCTCAAAGTGGAGTTTGTCGGCGCTGAAGAAGGTTTCGTCGGCGACAAACTGGGGTTTCGCATGGTGTTTTCCTCCAGCAATCGCCGGGGCGCTCACTACATCACCGCGCAATGGATTAATAACCCGCCTGTGATTCTGGACTTTGAGCCGGCGCAAGAGCATGTGGAAAAGGTCTATGCGGTTGCGCAGCAAAGAGGGTGGCTCCGCCCGCAGCGACTTTTATTAAAGAGCACCTTTCCAATGGGCTTGCTGCGCTGCTGGACTTGGCTCAATTTTGACGCTGCGACTCTGGTTTATCCCACGCCTCTAAGCGGTGGCCATGTGCCGGGTAGCGTTTCGGGAAATGAGGAAGACGGCCAGGTGATGTCGATGAGCGGCGGCGATGAGTTCGTTGGCTTGCGCACCTACAGACCAGGAGACTCTCCACGGCATATCGCCTGGAAACAGTACGCTCGCGGCAGAGGCTTATGGAGCAAGGAGTACGGCACGCCTGCCACATCCCGCACCTGGTTACAGTGGTCGGATTTCTTTCGTGGCGATGTAGAGCTCGCGCTTTCGCAAATGTGTTATTGGGTCGAGAAGTTAACACAGCAACAAGCGGCTTTCGGCATGCGCCTACCGGGCGTGGAACTCCCCTTCGACGCAGGTGAAGAGCATCGCCGGCGTGCTCTTCGAGCACTCGCTACTTTCGGAGTTGCGTCGTGAAATTATCGTCGTTAGAAAAAGACCTGATCTTTCGCGACAACCTGATTTGGCTGTTGAGTGCCCAGGCTATCTGCATTTTCCCATTGCTGATAAAGCTGCCTTTTTGGATTTGGATCATCTGGGTCTTCGCCTTGGTGTGGCGTATTCGCACCCACCTGGGGTATTGGCGTTTTCCTGCCACTCCCGCCAAGCTGGTTTTAGGTGTCGGCTGTGCAGGTGGCATTTATCTTTCTTACTCGGGTGTGAGCGGCGTAGAGCCCATGGTCGGCTTTTTGGTATGTTCGTTCATTCTTAAAATTGTGGAGATGCGCACCAAAAAAGATGCGCTGATTGTTTTATTTATCGGCTTTGTAGCTGTCGCTGCACAATTTTTATTTGCGCAGGATGTCATTGCCGGACTTTACGGCATTTTTTCGCTTTTTATTTTATTGACCGCTTGGCAAGCCGCTTTTTATTCCCGCCGTATTGCGGCGCGTCAGTATTTTCGCATTGGCGGGACTTTGATTCTGCAAGCCGCGCCTTTTATGGTCATTCTTTTCATTGTCATGCCCCGCCTAGGGCCGCTTTGGGCGGTACCCTTACCCCAAGGGCAGGGCAGAACCGGATTCAGCGACACTCTTGAAATGGGCGACCTAGGAAGCTTGGTGCAGTCGTCGGAAGTGGCTTTCCGCGTAAGCTTTGCAGGCTCTGTGCCGCCGCCTCAGCAGATGTATTGGCGCGGGCTGATTCTGGACGAGTTTGATGGACAGAGGTGGCAAGCCAATGCGCAGCCAGCGCGAGCCATCGGTGACGCTGTCAGCGACGCACTGGCCGGCGCCGAAACTATAGGCTACTCCGTCATTATGGAGCCGCATCACTACCGCTGGCTGTTCGTCCTCGACCCGGTGCTTGCCGCCAGGTCAGCTCAACTTCGCCTGGAGTATGACGAGCGCGGACTTTTATCGTCACGCCGCCCGGTAGTGAATAAAGTGCAATACTCCGCTGTGTCTTCTAAGAGCCCCTTGCCGTCTGAGCAAAGCCTGTCGAAATGGGAAGAGAAGCGCCTCACGCACTTGCCGGCGGATGGCAACCCACGGGCAACTCAAATGGTTGAAGAGTGGATTGCCGCAGGTTTGAGCCCGCAGCAATTGATCGACCGCGCTTTGAATATATTTCACGACCAGTTTGTGTACACAATGCGCCCACCGCGTTTGGGGGCAGACGCCGTTGACGACTTTTTGTTTGAAACCCAACGCGGCTTCTGCGAACACTTTGCCAGCGCATTTGTGTATCTCATGCGTCGCGGCGGCGTTCCAGCGCGGATAGTCGTAGGTTATCAAGGGGGAGAGTTCAATCCGATAGATGCCTATTTTGTTATCCGCCAAAGCGATGCCCACGCCTGGGTAGAGGTGTGGTTAGAGGGGGAGGGTTGGCGGCGAATTGATCCCACTGCAGCCGTGGCGCCGTCGCGTATCGAACAGGGCGTCGAGGAAGCGCTGGCATTTGATGAACGAGACCTAGTCGGGAGAGTTCGCTGGTCCAGTGCCGCATTGCATTCGTTGTATCAGTACTGGGATTCGGTTGGTTACAGTTGGAACCGTTGGGTTTTAAATTACGACAAAGACAGCCAGCGCAATCTTCTCAGCGACTTATTAGGAGGCGCTGGATACTGGAGAGTGGCCGCAGCCTTTGCCGGCACGTCCGCCGCCATTTTTTTCGTTTACGCACTTTTTTTTGCCCTGCAACGGCAGCGTCGCTACCTGCGCGAAGAAGATCGTTTAATTCACAGGATATTGAAGCGAGTCGATAGGCGAGGGTACGCCAGAAAACCACAGGAAACTTTGGAGCAATTTGCCGCGCGGGTTTTTGCTGTAAACCCCCCGCTTGGTCATGAATTAAATCAGTTGGCGAGGTTATATTCCACCAGCGTTTATGCAGAAGACGCTACTGCGGCGCAGCAGCTACAAATCGTCGCTCGACAATTTTTGCGCAAAAGTGAGCGGCCATAATTCGTGACGCGAAAGAGTGCTTTCCCGTGCGCAGCGCAGCGAGGTGTTGAGCGGCTTACCCGAGATTTTGGCTGCGTTCGGCAATATAACTGTCGTAATCGGGGATGCGCCGGCTATAGGATTTATCAATCCAATAGGAGCGCAAAATAAAGTCTGCCGAAGACGGGTTGCAGGCGACCGGAATATTCCACGCCGCCGCTAATCGCAAAAGCGCCTTGACGTCCGGGTCGTGGGGCATGGGCTCGAAGGGATCCCAGAAGAAAAATAAAATATCAATAACCCCTTCCGCAATTTGTGCGCCTACCTGCTGGTCTCCACCCAGCGGGCCGCTGATGAATTTATGTACTTGCAGGCCCAGGTGTTTTTCTAATAAATAACCGGTAGTGCCGGTGGCGAAAAGCTCGTGACCTTTGAGGGTGTCGATATTCTGGCTGACCCACTCTCGAAGCTCATCTTTTTTGTTGTCATGGGCGATCAACGCCATGCGCTTTTTTGCCGGTAACGGGGAGAGTTTATGATGCATGAATTCAGCTCCGTGGTGAGTCGTCTTGCGCGTCACCTGACAGATTAAGAGCCGATAAGAAGCTTGGCAAGTATCAATAAAAAAGCCCGCAAATTGCG
>CAYZVN010000070.1:0-15293 GCA_964482025.1 uncultured Saccharophagus sp.
AGTTTAATAAAGCGTTCGCTGCACATTGGCTAAAGACTGAAAATCAGAAAGTCACCATCAGCCAATCCCACGGCGGTTCCGGTAAACAAGCTCGCTCTGTTATCGATGGTTTGACTGCTGATGTGGTGACTTTGGCTCTGGCATACGATATCGATGCGCTGCACGATGAAGCAAAACTAATTCCGGAAAACTGGCAATCCCGTTTGCCGAATAACAGCGCACCTTACACATCCACCATTGTGTTTGTGGTGCGCAAAGGCAACCCAAAAAATATCAAAGACTGGGATGATCTGGTAAAACCGGGTATCCAAGTGATTACTCCCAACCCGAAAACCTCTGGTGGCGCTCGTTGGAATTACCTGGCTGCCTGGGCCTACGCGAAAAAGGCCTACGGCTCAGACGACAAAGCGCGTGAGTTCGTTGGCCAGCTTTACAAAAATGTTCCGGTTCTGGATTCCGGCGCCCGCGGCAGCACCACTACTTTCGCACAACGACAACTGGGTGACGTATTCCTGTCATGGGAAAACGAAGCCTTCCTGATCGAGAAAGAATTTGGTGCGGGAAAATTCGAAGTTATCGTTCCTTCTCTGTCTATTCTGGCCGAACCACCGGTAACTGTGGTTGACAAAAATGTCGATAAAAACGGCACCCGAAAAGCGGCTGAAGCCTACCTGAAATTCCTCTATTCAAAAGAAGGCCAGGAAATTGCGGGTAAAAACTTCTACCGTCCGCGTGACGCAGAAGTCGCAGCGAAATTCGCCAGCGTTTTCCCGGATGTTAAGCTGGTGACTATTGACGAAGAATTTGGCGGCTGGCGCAAAGCGCAGACCGAACACTTCAGCGACGGTGGTATTTTCGACCAAATCTACAAGCCCGGTAACTGATATTGATGTTCACCCGCACTGGCCGAGCCGGTGCGGTTTCTTCCAGAAAAAGAAATAGATATTTTTCATGCGCTCGTTAAAGAAACCCTCCGTTATACCTGGCTTCGGATTATCGTTGGGCTTTGCCGCGTTCTACGCAAGCTTAATTGTATTTATCCCGCTGGCGGCATTATTTGCCAAAGCATTCACTTTAACCTGGTCCCAATTCTGGGATACCGTGCTGCATCCCCAAGCCGTGGCGAGTTATCGCTTAAGTCTGGGGGCAGCGTTTATCGGCGCCTCTATCAATCTTGTATTTGGCTTTATCGTCGCCTGGGTATTGGTGCGTTATCACTTCTTCGGCAAAAAAATTGTAGATGCCCTGGTGGATCTGCCTTTTGCATTACCTACCGCAGTAGCGGGCATCGCCCTTACTACCCTTTACGCACCACAGGGTTGGATCGGCCAATGGCTGACCCCGTTTGATATTAGGGTGGCCTACACTCCTCTTGGCGTCGTAGTGGCTCTGACATTTATCGGTTTGCCTTTTGTTGTGCGCACGGTACAACCTGTGCTCGAAGAACTGGAAAAAGAAATTGAAGAGGCCGCTGCCAGTCTCGGCGCCAGCCGCTGGCACACGTTCCGCAGAATTCTGCTGCCGGCACTATTGCCCGCGTTACTAACCGGATTTGCTCTGTCATTTGCCCGCGCGGTGGGTGAGTACGGCTCGGTGGTTTTTATCAGCGGCAACATGCCATTCAAAACCGAAATTACCCCGCTGTTGATCGTCACCAAACTCGAACAATATAACTATGCGGGCGCTGCCGCATTGGCGGTGGTGCTACTGGTATTTTCATTTGTTCTGTTGCTGCTGATTAACTTGCTGCAGTATTGGAGCACCAAGCGGGCGGGAGGCTGATATGGCAGGTGCTGTTTCTAGTTTGGGGCGTCGCCAGACGCGTATTAATCAAGCGGTAAGTGAACCATTCTGGGTTCAACTGACCCTTATCTCTGTTGCGCTGATTTTTCTGGCGTTATTTTTGATCGTGCCGTTGGTTGCGGTATTCAAAGAGGCCTTCTCCAAAGGTGCAGACGTGTATTTTGCGTCACTCACCGAACCGGACGCCTGGCATGCGATTAAATTGACACTGCTCGCCGCCGGTATCAGCGTGCCGCTCAATGTGGTTTTCGGTGTGTCAGCGGCGTGGGCCATTACCAAATTCCGCTTTCGCGGCAAACAGGCATTGATCACCTTGATCGACTTGCCATTTGCGGTATCGCCGGTGGTCGCAGGTCTCATTTATGTGTTGTTGTTCGGTGCGCAAGGCTGGCTCGGGCCGTGGCTGGCGGAGAACGATCTGAAAATCATTTTTGCTGTGCCGGGCATCGTATTGGCCACGGTATTCGTGACATTTCCATTTGTTGCGCGGGAATTGATTCCGCTGATGGAAGAGCAGGGTACGTCTTACGAGGAAGCGTCGCTGACGCTGGGAGCCACGGGCTGGCAAACGTTCTGGCGCGTGACCATACCCTCGATCAAATGGGGTTTGTTGTACGGCATTATTTTGTGTAATGCGCGCGCTATGGGTGAGTTTGGTGCTGTGTCCGTGGTGTCCGGACATATTCGCGGTCAAACCAACACGCTGCCGCTGCACATTGAAATTCTTTACAACGAATATCAATTTGCTGCGTCCTTTGCTGCCGCCTCCATACTGGCAGGCTTGGCTCTGGTAACGTTGGTGGTGAAATCTCTTTTAGAGTGGCAGCACACCCGTGACCGCGAAAAGGCCAAGCGTGCTGCCGCACAAGAAACCTAAGCTACTGAATAAAAAAATGCAGGCGATAGATCATGGGAATGCTGTATGAATATGTCGACGACCTAGTAACCAGAATCAATATTCCGGCGTTCCGTTTTGCACGCAGGCAACGGAGTTTATCGAGAGAGATTATGAGCATCGAAGTTAAAAACATTGAAAAACAATTTGGCCAGTTCAAGGCCCTGGACAATGTCTCCCTGAGCTTTCCCACCGGTGAACTGGTGGCGCTGCTCGGCCCTTCCGGTTGCGGCAAAACCACACTATTGCGCATTATCGCCGGTTTGGAAAATCCGGACGGTGGTGTGGTGCATTTTCACGGTGAAGACGCTACCCATGTGCATGTGCGTCAGCGTCAAGTGGGTTTTGTGTTCCAGCATTACGCACTGTTCCGCCATATGACCGTATTTGACAATGTTGCATTCGGGCTTACTGTGCGCCCCCGCGACAAACGTCCGAGCAAAAAAGAAATTGCCGAACGCGTTTACGAATTATTGCGTTTGGTGCAGTTGGATTGGCTGGCGGATCGTTATCCCGATCAATTATCCGGCGGTCAGCGTCAACGTATTGCTCTGGCCCGTGCGCTGGCGGTGGAACCCAAAGTTTTGCTGTTGGATGAGCCTTTCGGTGCCCTCGACGCAAAAGTGCGCAAAGACCTGCGCCGCTGGTTGCGCCGCTTGCACGATGAGCTGCATATCACCTCGATTTTCGTTACCCATGATCAGGAAGAGGCCATGGAGGTCGCCGACCGAATCGTGGTGTTGAACAAAGGCAAGATTGAACAGATCGGCACACCGGAGGAGGTTTACAACAATCCGGCAACGCCGTTCGTCTATGACTTTATTGGTCAGGTGAATCTGTTTCGCAGCCGCGTTCACGAAGGTTGGGCCCACATTGGCAATATTACGTTACCCGCCCCCGAGCATCATCAGGTGCGCGACCAAGAAGCGATAACCTATGTGCGGCCTTACGATATCGAACTGCAGGCACAACCTAGCGATGGATTTATTCCCGCGATTATCGACAAAGTCAGCACCGCAGGTGCGGTGTTGCGGCTTGAGCTTCGCTATGCGTTGGACGACAACATTCTTCAGGTAGAGTTGCCGCGTTCACAGGAGCGATTGCTCAACTTATATCCAGGTTCTGAAGTGTATGCCAGGCCGACCAATTCCAAGGTCTTTCTGCAAACATAAAGCTCTGCACAGCATCAGCACGGATTTCGCGTAAGCGTTTCTTTAGTGGCATCAGCCCCAGCAGTACTCACCGCTAGCAATAAGTGCCAGAATACACCGCTTATCGAGATACTGTTGAAGCGGGGAGCTCTCCCCGTGTAAAAGCGCAGAGTCACATGAACCTCAAAAATACCGTTCGTACCATTTTTACCTTATGTGCAGCGCTACTGTTGGTTGGCTGTAACGGCGATACCGATGCGCTCCGCAATAGCTCCACCGATCTTGCGATTGTTCTGGTTCTGCTCGTCGCCACCGTCGTAATGTTCGCACTCAACCGCCCGCGTATGGACGCGACTGCGCTGATTATGATGACCGTGCTACCGCTGACCGGCATTATTACCATCAATGAATCGATTGCCGGGTTGAGTGACCCAACCATTGTTCTTATTGCAACACTTTTTGTACTCGGCGAAGGTTTAGTGCGCACCGGGGTAGCCCAGCGGCTTGGTGACTTGGTTATCCGCTATGCGGGCCACAATGAAGCGCGCTTGATTGCGGTGCTGATGGTAGCCGTCGCCAGTATTGGTTCGGTGATGAGTTCCACCGGTGTGGTGGCGATTTTTATTCCTATCGTTCTGCGCATCGCCCACGGCTCGGGTATTGCTCCAGGGCGACTGATGATGCCCCTGAGTGTGGGCGCGTTAATCAGCGGCATGATGACGTTAGTGGCGACGCCGCCGAATCTGGTAGTACACGGCGAATTGGTGCGACACGGCTACGAAGGCTTCAGCTTCTTTGCGTTTGCCCCGTTTGGTATCCCGATCCTTGTGCTAGCGGTGGGCTACATGCTGTTCGCCCGGCGCTGGCTCGCCAAAAGCGAAGCCACCGACGCGGCGACACGCTATCGGCCTCACTGGAATCAGTGGGTAGAAGAATATGCCTTGGCGGGTAGGGCGCATCGGCTGCGTATCACTCCCGACTCTCCCTTGGCGGGCCAGACCTTAGAGCAGTTGAATCTGCGCTCTACTTCCGGTGTGAATATAGTCGCTATCGAACGTCGCACCCGCTTCTCCCGCGAGATGATTCGCCCGCTTGCCGACACCCGATTGGAAAGCGGTGATGTGATATTTTTAGATATTGCCAATCCCGAAATCGATATCAAGGACGTTTGCGACACGTTTTCGCTGATGCCTTTATATCTCTCCGGTCATTACTTCGTCGAAAATCTCCGTGAAATTGGCATGGCGGAATTAATGGTGCCCACCGGTTCCAGCTTGATTGGAAAATCTGCCGTGGAGGCGCGCTTTCGCACCGTTTACGACCTCACGGTCATTGGTATTAAGCGCGGCCAAGGCGCCTTTGACGGCGCAATTCCGGAAGAGCCTTTAAAGCTGGGGGATACTTTATTGGTAACCGGCCCCTGGCGCGCCATTCGCAAGTTTCAATCTAACAATCGGGACTTGATTGTTCTCAACCTTCCCGCAGAGCTGGATGACCTCGTCCCTGCACCGAGCCGAGCGCCTCATGCGTTGATCATTCTTGCACTCGTAGTAGCGCTGATGGTGTCCGGCGTCATTCCCAACGTTCAGGCGGTACTGATCGGCTGCCTGTTGTTAGGACTGTTTGGTTGCATCGATATGAATAGCGCCTACAAATCCATACATTGGCAAAGCCTGATTCTGATCGTCGGAATGATGCCGTTTTCCCTCGCCCTGCAGAGGACCGGAGGGGTGGATCTCGCGGCAGACCTGCTTTTGCAAGCGGTTGGCTTAGCCGAGCCGCGCTTAATGCTCGCCGCCTTGTTTATATTGACGACCGTCTTGGGCCTTTTTATCTCCAACACCGCCACCGCCATTCTTATGGCACCGGTTTCCATAGCCATCGCCAGCGCCCTTGGGGCCTCACCTTACCCCTTCGCGATGACCGTCGCGCTCGCCGCCTCAACCTCTTTTATCACCCCAGTTTCCTCACCTGTTAACATTCTGGTTGTAGGCCCTGGCAAGTACCACTTTGGCGATTTTGTGCGTATAGGTACCCCCTTTGCGCTGGTAACAATGATTGTGACGGTGATATTGGTGCCTTTCGTTTTGCCGTTTTAGTGCGGCGCGGTCTCAGGCTTTCCTTGAGCAATACCTTCATCTCCTGGACAACATGAATAACGAACAAGACTCAGCAGTGGCAAAAGGCTTGTGGGCGAAGCTAAAACCCTTAATTGAAATAAGCGATCACAAGCGCCCGCTGGGCTTTTTGGTGATCGCGACGCTCGCCATTAGTTTGCCCGTGCTGATTGGTGCCAGCATGGATGCATTTTCGTCGTCGGTATTGGCGAGTATGGGAGGACTGGTCATTCTTTATATGGGCCAGACCAAGCTCTCTCACCGCCTTGCAACACTGGTAGCCTGTTCTGCCGGTTTTCTTTTGTGCTTTTTATTCGGCACTTTTACCAGCTTTAATCCTGTCTTGTCCGCATTTACGCTGGCGCTAACGGCATTTTTGGCGACGGTGATTTGCCGCTTTTACCGGTTGCCGCCACCGGGTAGCTTTTTCTTTATTATGGTGGCCTGCGTCTCCAGAGCATTGCCTTATGAGGTTACTTTAATCGGCGAGCGCACCATCATTTTACTCGCGGGCTGTCTGGGTGCACTTTTGCTTGGGCTGCTCTATACCCTTTTTCAAGCCAAGCGGGAGCTGGTGACACCACCGGTAACGCAGCAGCGCCCGCTGGATAAAGTGGCGCTTATGTTAGAAGCAGGCCTCATCGCTCTATTTATAGGAGGAGGCTATCTACTGGCCCTGATCATTGGCTTGGAAAATCCCTACTGGGTGCCAATCTCCACCGCAGCGATTATGCAAGGCGCCACTTTTCAAACCGTGTGGCATCGCAATGTGCATCGAATTGTAGGCACCATGATTGGTATGGGTTTGGCCTGGCTGATTTTTTCCTTTTCGCTAAGCCCTTGGGTACTGGCGTGGCTAATCATGATATTGAGCTTTTTGATTGAAGCCTTAGTGACGCGCAATTATGGATTGGCGGTAATTTTTATGACGCCTCTCACCGTAATTTATGCGGAAGCCAACCAGGTCGCGGGGGATGTGCATGTACTGATCGGCGCGCGCATGATGGATATCGTATTTGGCAGCTGGATTGGTTATTTAGGGGGGTGGCTAATTCATCATCAACATTGGTTTCGCGCTATTCAAGCGTGGCTTGTGAGGGAAGGGGAGTGACCGCTTTAGTGGACTTGTCACGTCGCAATGATTGCGTCGGTCGGCAAATTACTGGCCATTCCCGAGCCCGAGCTTAATGACCAGGGCCATACCTCAGATAGGCTTCGCGTTCATACGATCGTTTAGAGAAAAGAGCCGACGTCTCTATATGGAGGGTGCCGCAGGCTGATAGCATGGCCAGATCCGTTAGCAACACACGGGTCTACCGAGCAATTATCCTGTTAAACTTTTGAGGTGATCCACATGAGCCAATACCAAATTGCCGTGATTGTCGGCAGCCTTCGCAAAGACTCTTTTAATCGCAAGCTCGCCAATGCACTCCCCAAACTTGCACCTTCGGAATTTTCGTTTAAACAGTTGGAAATCGGTGATCTCCCTCTTTACAACCAAGACGACGACGCCAACCCACCGGAGGCGGCCAAACGCTTAAAGGCCGAAATATCCGCTGCCAACGGCGTTTTATTTGTTACCCCGGAATACAACCGCTCCGTTCCCGGAGTCCTCAAAAACGCCATTGACCACGCATCCCGTCCCTACGGCGAGAGTGCATGGGGTGGTAAACCTGCCGGCGTTATTGGTGTATCCATCGGCGCTATCGGCACTTCCTTGGCGCAACAACACCTGCGCAATATGCTCGCGTACCTCGACATGCCGACACTCGGTCAGCCCGAAGCTTTTATTCATGCAAAGGAAGGACTTTTCGATAGCTCAGGCAATATCGGCCCGGATAGCAAAGCATTTTTACAGCAGTGGGTCGACGCTTATGTCGCGTGGGTGAAGCGGTATTCGCGATAGTCCTGAAGGCCAAGGCAAAATACCGCCCTGTGTTTTGCCTTGGCCTAAACAACATCCATTTATCATGCGCACCCTTGCTCTCCGTTTCGGTAGGTGCGATCTTGCAAAAGTCGACGGTATTACAAACCCGCTTTCAAACGAACGCCCCAGGTGCGGCCCGGTGCCCACATAAAGTTGGGCTGCGGCATGCTGTTCCAGCGGCCTTGATCCGTTTTAATTTCTTCATCCGTCAGGTTATCGACGAATAATTCGACAGACCATTGATCGCTTGCCGGAACGAATTTGATTCCCGCGTCCCATTTTACATATGCATCCTGCCGATCCAGGTCTTCCGCATAAGGCAATCCCAAAAATCCTTCTGGGCGGTCCCCTCGATTAGCGGGGTCAAACCAGATGTCGTCCGAGTAGCTCATGCGCAAGCGCGGAGTCAACACACTGCCATTGGCAATGGCAAAGTCGTGCTGATACGCAAGCGTCAGAGTCCACTCTGGCGCTTGCACCATGGTGTTACCGCTAAAGTTCAGCAGGTTAGGTGTTTGCGCGGTGCCCGCACTGGGGTTGAACGCGACACCATCGGCACCAAATGAACTGTCGGTGGTATAAAACTCGTCGTAGGTCGCATCGAGATAGGTGAAGGCGCCATCCAATGTGCCGCTATTGCCCACAAGCCATTTCGCTTCCAGCTCCAAGCCGCGAATGGTCGCCTCACCTGCGTTGGTTTTGCGCAGTCTTTCAAGGTTCTCTGGCAGAAAAACCAGGCTGGTAACTTGGAGGTCCTCATAGTTCGTCTGAAATAGTGCGCCGAACAATTGCAATGTGTTGTTAAAAAACCGTCCTTTGATGCCCAATTCCAGGTTGGCATTTTCTTCGGGTGCAACATAGGCAGCTGTACCTGCCACCTCATCATTATTGGCCGCAATAATGGCAGCAAGATCGGCCTCGGTCATTGGAGTAGTGCCGGTATATTGACCGCCATCTTCGATGGTGCCGGATTTAAAACCCGTGGAGTAGGAGAGGTAGCCCATCAGGTCATCATGCAAATCCCACTCAACCCGAGCGAGGCCCGTTGTTTTTTCCCATTCTGGGTTGGTGTCGTTATATCGGGTAATCCAACACTGATCCTCTGTGGCGAGTGCTGCGTTGGCGGCCAGATTCTGTGTGGCCAGGGCCAATTCAGTGAGATTATTGACCGTCGGCGGACATTCGATATTTCGTCCACCTTTATCCCAGCGCTCATCTTTGGTGTGACGGGCTCCGAGGGTTAAACGCCAATCATCGGTGAAATCAAAGGTGGCTTGACCATAAAGGCTTTGGGATTCCAATCCGCGATCCGGTTGTCTGAAGGTCTGCCAGCGTGCGGCGGCAGAGTCTTGAACTGGATGAGTAATATCAAAAATTACCGAATTGTTTTCCTTAAACCAAAACGCACCGGCAATCCACCGCAAACGGGATGCATCATCGTTTTTTAATTGAATTTCATGCTGGGTAGAATCGTGGTCGCAGTCGAGACAGCCACCCCACTCAAAAAAATCTTCCCGCCAGCTTCGGTCCCACATGGAGTAGCGCTTGGAGTCCGTACGTCCGGCAAGGTAGCTGAAGGTCAAACCATCCGCAAAATGGTAATCCAATCGAGATCGCAAACTGTCCACTTTAAGATCGACGTATCCCGGAACCTGAATAAACGCGCTGCGATCGCTGCCCCCGGTAAGCGTCGGCGCGTGCCCAGTACCACGGTCCTGAAAAGACTCGTAGGAAATAAACCATTGCACGGCATCGGACGGCTGCCAAAGGGAGCTGAGCCTAAATGAAGTTAAATCAACCGCACCGTATTTTCGCCCTGGGGTCGAGCCGGGTGCCGGATCCACCACACCGTCCGACTCATCTTTCGCGCCGGCAAATCGAAGTGCCCAATCACTTGAGACAGGAATATTCACCATTGCCCGGCTGGCCTGGCGGTTATAGCTGCCGACTAAAAATTCCAGATTTGCATCAAACTCATTTATGGGTTTTGCCGTATGCAGGTTTATAACGCCGCCGGTGGAGTTGCGTCCAAAAAGTGTTCCTTGCGGTCCGCGCAGAACTTCGGCAGATTCCAAATCGTACATAATCATGGTGGCGCCCTGAGAGCGCGCCGAATAAATACCGTCCACATGGAAGGCTACGGCAGGGTCTCCGCTTTCCGTTTGATCCGCTGAGCCTATGCCTCTGATATACACCAGAGGCGTATTCTGGGTGCCGTTTTGAGCGATGTGCAGGTTGGGCACCAAACCTTGCATATCGGTGAGGCTCACCACGTTGTTACTGTCTAGTGCGGACTGATCGTACGCGGAAACCGCAACAGGTGTCGTTTCTATCGAAGTGGCTCGCTTAGTAGCAGTCACGAGAATTTCTTCAATAACTCGTTCATGGTGATGCCCATTTGCCGCCTTGGTAGATGCGCTTAAGGCACCCAGGGTCAATCCAATAAAAAATGATAAGCGGCGCACATTTAATGCCGATGGTTTTATTTTCATTTAAATTCCTCTTATGGCACAACTGTTTGTACGGCGCTCTTCGGCGCCAAACGGTAAAAGCGCGACATAAAATCATGTTAACTATCTGGGGTCAATACCAATAATGGTCAATTTCACTATTGGCCAGGCTATAGATCTAGACCTGCCTTAGTCATTCGTGAAAAGCTTTAAACGATCGTTCGCTTTCCGAGCAGAATTCGTTCTTTCGTATGAACGCGATGTAGAAGCTTGCCGCAATAAAAGACCGAAGCCACGGGTATATGCTTAGCGCAACATATTATGAGCGCCTCTAATAGGAGGTCTGCTAATCTGCGCGCCGCAACACTTTAATCAGGCGGGTTATTGGTGAACTTTCAGCAGTTAAGAATTGTTCGAGAAACGGTTCGGCAGAGTTTTAATCTCACCGAAGTTGCTAACGTCCTTCACACCTCTCAGTCGGGCGTGTCCAAACATATTAAAGACCTTGAAGATGAGCTGGGTGTGGAGCTTTACGTACGCAAGGGCAAGCGTCTTTTAGGTTTGACCGAGCCCGGTAGGGAGATGTTGAAGCTGGTAGAGCGCATGCTGTTGGATGCCAGCAATATAAAAAACTTGGCGGATCAATACAGTCAGCAGGATGCCGGTGTACTAACGGTAGCCGCCACTCACACTCAGGCGCGCTATATTTTGCCCAAGGTGATCACCGCATTTAAAAAGCAATACCCCAAGGTACACTTGCGCCTGCACCAAGGCAGCCCCAAAGAAATTGCCCAGCTTTTATTAGAGGGTGAAGCGGACATTGGTCTTGCGACCGAGTCACTTGGGGAAATCGATGATTTGGTGGCGTTTCCCTTTTATTCCTGGCGCCACGCGGTGGTGGTTCCCCAGGGCCATCCTCTCGCATCGCTCGACAATCTCACCTTAGCGGCTATCGCGGAGTATCCAATTATTACCTACCACGAGGGTTTTACCGGCCGGGCCCGGGTGGAACAGGTGTTCCACGAGGCGGGCCTGTCGCCGGACATTATCATGTCCGCCCTGGATGCGGACGTCATCAAATCCTATGTGGAATTGGAGTTGGGTATTGGTATTATCGCCTCTGTGGCTTTTTCACCCGAGCGCGACTCGTCGCTGAAACTGCTGGACAGCAGTCATCTATTTTTGGAAAACGAGACCAAACTTGCGGTGCGCAAAGGTCATTTGCTGCGCCGCTACGGTTATAAGTTTATTGAAATGTGCTCGCCGGAATTAACGGAATCTTTGGTGCTGAGCCGGGTGAGCGGCGAAACCTAAATTACCGCGAACCATTAGCTCGCGGCTAGGACAAAACTTTACCAGTGGGGGCGGAGGGCAGGCCTGCGCTATGATTGGAAGTAATCATAAATGCCCATAGCCCGGTGCTGCCTAGCCTCGCGCATAAGCGGATCATCCACCTTGCCAACAAACCCGGTCGTTTTATTTGTATCAAATAACACCACCTCATTATCCCGCACCACATAGTCGAATTTTCCGTAGTCAAAACCCAAATCCTGGCGCAGTTGCTCCACCCGTGGATCGAAAGGTATTTGCTCTACCTTAACCGCGTGGCTAATGTGCACCACCGGCGACCGTGACGCCACCCGCATACAGTTTCCACGATCACCAAGAAAATTATAAAAACGAATGTGATAGAGCCCGTCCTCGTACTCCGGCAGAAACTTTTCCACAACAAGATCTTTCATCTGCAATACATTCGATGGTATATCCCTAAAGCTCGAGTATATTTGATAGTCCAAAGGATTCTGAAACAGGCATGCTTGATGGTTTTCGGAATTTATATAGCGGCGCTCCGGCATACCCGCATAATTACAATCCGACTTAACAATCACCTGGCCCTGATAACCAGAATTTCTATCCACGAGATTCCGACTGACCGAAGACTTACGAATATCCCGAACCTTGCCGTTGACCACAATCGGATAGCGCGCGGCAAACGCGAAGTATTTCTCGGGTACCACAGAAAGATCCACGTGCACCACAACCAAATCCGCTGGCACATATACGTCTGTACCAAATAACGCCACCACACGCGAACCCTTCTCACGCCAAAAATGCGCGTAATAGGTGATCAAATATTGCTGAATGCTGCTAGACGTGTCTTTTTCATGAAAGAGTATGGCAATGGTTTTTTTGTGCAGAGAGTGTGTCATGGGCTACCAGCGTGCTAAAGCCTCAGGGAGTCGGTTGGTTGTTATGACGGCTCAACGAACCCGATCAAGCGCTAAGGAAACATTGTTCCTCCGCACTCTTAACGCCGTGAGTTGGTTGAGATCCATCGGTTTCATTATTCGTTGCAATCAATTCCTCGTTGGACGATTGCAACTCTTCTTTGGCAGTTTCCACCTCTTCATTAGTATGCTGAGTTTCTCATTACTGAAAAGTAATTGCTACCGAGAGGCCTTCAACTCCTCCTGGGCCGCATTATGCTCATCGGCCATGGACTTGTGTAATGACGGGCAGAGTCCAGTTCCCCCTAATGACGCGCAATCGCATCGGTATCTGCAGCGGGTCCGTGAGCAATAAGAAGCGACTTTAAGTGCACCCAAAAGCTGGGGCCTTTTTTGGCCAGGGAGGGCGGCATCCACTATACGCTACACGCTGCTGTCTCCGCCCGCTTGCTTTTATACTCCTGTTTAAAATTTGTCGGCACCGGCTTGAGATCAAAACATCATGAAACCATACCCATCCATACGGCAGTGAAGGACAGACAAACGGGGAATCGACATGGCACCTCTCGCCCTGGCCTTCGCCGAAGCGCCGGGCGCATCGCCTTATCCTTTTGCCATGACCGTCGCCTTAGCCGCATCCACCTCATTTATGACTCCGGTGTCTTCATCAATTAATGTCCTGGAGGTTGGCCCCGGTAAATACAGCTTCGGCAATTTTGTGCGCGTAGGTACGCCGTTTGCGCTGGGGACGATAATCAAAGTCGATAATGTTAACTCGCTCGTTGGAGCTGACGGAAGATGGGAGGACATCGCACTTATCATGCTGCCAGCAAACCCAGAGGTCCAGCAAGTGCTTGTTCTTGGCATTGGCGAAAAGGTTATCGATGGTGGCTTCTAGTTCAGAATCTCGATACGCAGGTATTTGAATGAAAATTCACTGGTTCTTATCAAACATAGCAAAGCCTCCGTTCACTTAACTCATAATCTATTAGAAGCAGTTTGATCTTTTTCAATCACCATAAAAGATACACGAACTGGCGAGATCATTTTGGAAACAGAAATATAACCGTTGGTTTTGCAAGCGTCAGCAACGCAGGCTTGCCAATCGCACGATGGCAAGCCTGCTTGCTTTCATAAGTTTCAAAGCGATAAAGCCTTGCAGTCACTCTCCCTCAATGCGGATGTCATTAAATCCTATGTTGAGTTGGAGCTGAGCATTGGTATCATCGCATCAGTGGCTTTTTCACCGGAGCGAGACTCGTTGCTGAAACGGTTGGGCAGCAGTCATTTATTTTTGGAAAACGAGACCAAGCTTACAGTGCGCAAGGGTCATTTGTTGCGTCGCTATGCTTATCGATTTATGAAATGTGCTCGCCCGAGCTTAAAGAATCTTTGGTACTGAGTCGGGCTCGCGGGGAATCGTAACAAGGCGAGCGGGGGAATCGACAATCATTTGCGGGAGTCCTTATGAAAATCGCAAGCTATAACGTTAACGGGGTAAACGCTCGCCTGCCGGTGTTGCTGCGCTGGCTCAGTGAATCGCAACCGGACGTCGTGTGCCTGCAGGAATTGAAGGCACCGCAGGAAAAGCTTCCCCAAGCCGCAATTGCGGATGCCGGTTATGAGGCGATTTGGCACGGGCAAAAAAGCTGGAACGGCGTCGCCATTCTTTCAAGAATTGGTCAGCCGCTGGAAATACGGCGGGCACTACCCGGCGACCCGGAGGACGTCCACAGTCGCTATATCGAAGCGGCAGTCAATGGCGTGCTGATCGCCTGTTTGTATCTGCCCAACGGAAACCCCACACCCGGCCCCAAATTCGATTACAAGCTCGCATGGTTTGCACGACTCCAGCTCCATGCAGCGGAATTGATTGCATCTGGTTGTCCGGCAGTGCTGGCTGGAGATTTCAATGTCATTCCTACCGAGTTCGACGTGTACAAGCCGGAGTCCTGGCAGAAAGACGCACTGTTTCTACCGGAGACGCGAGCGGCCTTTCAAGCCATTCTCGATCAGGGCTGGATGGACGCCCTGCGCACCCTACATCCGGATGAGCGCCTGTACACCTTCTGGGATTATTTCCGCAACGCCTACGGCCGCAACGCGGGTCTGCGCATCGACCACTTCCTCCTCAGCCCAGCCATACAGCCTCAATTATTGGCGGGCGGCGTCGATAAGCATGTGAGAGGCTGGGAAAAATCCAGCGATCACGCGCCGGTTTGGATTGAGCTTGAGCGGTAACGACTTACAAAAACCGCCCAGTTATTGCTGCAGATCATTTATCCAATCAAGCTGAGCAGCCAACCCATCACAGCGCTGGCGATCACCACCAGCCATGGGGGTAATCGCCAAAACATCAGCGCGATAAACGCCATTAATGCCAAAGCAAAATCTTGCGGTTGGTAAATGGCACTGCGCCATACGGGCTGATAGAGCGCGGCTAGCAACAAGCCCACAACGGCCGCATTGACACCGCGTAACGCCGCCTGAATGCGACGGTTATGGCGAACTGATTCCCAGTACGGCAGCGCTCCTGCAACCAAAAGAAAAGACGGTATAAAGATCGCCAGCAGGCATAAAAATCCGCCCAGCCATCCCCCTGGCCCACCATTTACTGAAGCGCCCAAAAAAGCGGCGAAGGTAAATAGCGGGCCGGGCACGGCTTGGGCGGCGCCGTAGCCGGCGAGAAATGTGTCGTTATCCACCCAGCCTGTCGATACGA
>CAYZVN010000071.1:0-1996 GCA_964482025.1 uncultured Saccharophagus sp.
CCATAGGCCCTTACATCCTGGCGAAAACGCTGCAATGCCAGGTGACTTTGATGTTTTCCTACCGCGTCAAACAGGGGGTGAATTTCGAGGTCGTACCCTTTGCCGACAAGGTGGTGCTGCCCCGCGGCGACACCGAGGCGTTGCAGACCTACGTGCAGCGCTATGCCACTGAATTAGAGCGCCAGACCGCCAAAGCGCCGCTGCAATGGTTCAACTTCTATTCCTACTGGACACGCCAATGAAAGATCCGCTGCTCTACGACTTGATCCCCCATCGGGAGCCCATGTTGTTGATCGATCGCGTGGTGCAGGTGGCGGCGGATGCCGCGACGGCAGAGGTTCTCATCCACCCACAGGCATCGTTTTTCCAGCCCGGCCTTGGCGTACCCGCCTGGATTGGTCTGGAATATATGGGACAAACCGCCGCGCTCATTGCCGGCTACCAGCTGCAACAGGGACTGACGCGCCCTCACCTGGGCTTTCTGCTGGGCACACGGCAGTACGCCATGCACACCACTTGGTTTCGCGACGGCGACCGCTTGCTGGTGGAGTGCCAACAAGCAGTAGTGACCGGCGAGCACCTGGCACAATTCCAATGCACCATTAGCCGCGCCGGCGACACGCTCGCCAGCGCCAAGCTCAGCGTCTACCGCAAGCCGCTGGAGCAGGAGACCACCGCATGAAACGGGTCGTGATTACCGGCGCCGGCGCCATTTCAGCCCTCGGCCACGATTGGCCCAGCGTCCGCAACGCACTTCAGGCGAAGACCAATCGCGTGCGCTATATGCACGAGTGGGATCGCTTTGCCGAGCTGCAAACCCGCCTGGCTTCGCCGGTGGACGATTTCGTCCTGCCAGCTCACTACACCGCGAAAAAGCGCCGCGCCATGGGCCGGGTCGCGCAGTTGGCGGTGGTGGCAACGGAAAACGCCCTGCGCGATGCAGGGCTTTGGCAAGACCCCATCATCAACAGTGGTGCCACTGGCGTCGCCTACGGTTCGGCTACCGGCAACAGCGATGCCGCGATGGAGTTCTTCGGCCTGCTGGAGCACAACTCCATGGCCAAGATCAACGGCACCACCTATCTGCGCATGATGAGCCACACCGCCGCGGTCAACATCAGCGTCCTGTTCGGCACCTGCGGGCGCATGTACACCACCTCCAGCGCCTGTACGGCGGGCAGTCAGGGCATCGGCTTTGCCTTTGAGGCGATTCGCGCCGGCCAGCAAACCATCATGATCGCCGGCGGTGCGGAAGAACTCTGCCCCACCCAGGCGGCGGTGTTCGACACGGTTTACTCCGCCAGCCTGCGCAACGGTCGCCCGGAAACTGCCCCGCGCCCCTTCGATACCCAGCGGGACGGCTTGGTGCTAGGTGAAGGCGCCTGCACGCTGATTCTCGAAGAATACGAACACGCCAGCCGCCGCGGCGCGACTATTTTGGCGGAAGTGGTGGGCTTTGCGACCAATTGCGATGGCGTCCACTTGGTGCGGCCCAATCCGCAGACCATGCAGCAGGTGATGCGGGATGCCCTGGCCAGCGCCGAGCTGAACGCCAGCGACATCGGCTATATCTCCGGTCACGGCACCGCCACGCTACAAGGCGACCTCGCCGAAAGCGTCGCCACCCAGGCGGTAATGGGCTCGCAGATCCCCTTTAGCGCACTCAAGGGCTACATAGGCCACAGCCTCGGCGCCTGCGGTTCTCTGGAAGCCTGGACGAGTATTCAGATGATGCGGGAGAAGTGGTTTGCCCCCAACCTCAACCTGGACGAACTCGACCCCAACTGCGGCCGGCTCGATTACATTCGCGGTGACGTGCGGGAAGTCGATACGGAATATCTGATGAGTAATAACTTTGCGTTTGGCGGGGTGAATACGTCGTTGATTTTTCGGCGGGTATAACATTAGTCCCGCCAACCACCTTCCCCTTCGACAAGCTCAGGGACCGACCTCACAAGCTCGGACTGGTCTGCCGGTGGCTGAGCCTGTCGAAGCC
>CAYZVN010000071.1:2096-3251 GCA_964482025.1 uncultured Saccharophagus sp.
ATATTTAAATCATCCCCCCATTCACCTGAATCACTTGTCGCGTGATATAGGCGGCGGAGTCGCCCATCAAAAAGCGCACCACGCCGGCCACATCGGTGGGAGTGCCAACCCTTTGCATGGGGATCATTTTTAAGGCTTCCTGGGCAATCAAACCCTCCGTCATATCCGTTTGAATAAAACCGGGGGCGACGCAGTTGACGGTGATATTGCGTTTGGCGAGCTCCAGCGAGAGGGCTTTGGTCGCGCCGATAATGCCGGCTTTTGCCGCGCTGTAATTCACTTGGCCGCGATTTCCCATAATGCCGGAGACGGATGACAGAGTGACGATGCGGCCACCTTGGCGCAGGCGGATCATCGGCATAATTAACGGGTTCAGCACGTTGTAAAACGCATCTAAATTGGTGTGAATCACGCGGTCCCAATCGTCGCCCGTCAACGCGGGAAATGCATTGTCGGCAGTGATGCCCGCATTGCAGACGACGCCGTAATAAGCGCCGTGCGCATCCAGCTCCGCCGTTAAGGCCGCCCCCGTGGCTTCGCGGTCGGCCACATCAAAACACACTGTGCTCGCTTTACCGCCCGCAGCTTCAATTTCCTGGAGCAACGCCTGGGCGCGCGACGCGTTGGAGCGGTAATGCAAGGTCACGTGAAAACCGTCGGCCGCCAGCGCCAACGCACAGGCCTGACCTATGCCGCCAGTGGCACCGGTCACGAGGACACGTTTATCGGTCATTATTTTTCTCCCGAAATGTTGGCCAGATCGACATCAAACAAAATCCGCCAAGCAGATTGCCGAGAATACCCAGCAAGGCGGTGGTGCCAAAAGCGGATACAGCGGGCAGGACACTGAGGCTCAGCAAGCCGAAGGACAAGCTGCTAGTAGCGGCGGACAATACCAGGGCGTTGGCAAAATGCAGCGAGGGCTCTTCCTCTAACATTTCCGCCACAAAAACCAAGTAGTCCACCCCCAGTCCCACTACCAAAAATCCCGCCATGACATGAAATAAAGTCACCGGCACCTGCGCCAGCAAAAAAACCAGGCTGATGGAGCCTATGACAGTGGCGGAGATCACCCCCAATACCAGACCGCGCCGTGGGCCGTAGCGCCAGCTGAAAATGCCGCAGATCAGCAGCAGAGCGAAGACGAGATAATAA
>CAYZVN010000071.1:3351-15146 GCA_964482025.1 uncultured Saccharophagus sp.
GGGCGATTTTCGTAAAAAACACCGTTGAGCGCGTAATGTTTCAGCTGGTCCTGCGGCGACGGCAGCAGCGTATGAATGCCCAGAAGATTCTTTTTTGCCGCGCGCAGGATATCCGCATCGGCATTGATCGACTCTTGGAGCTGATGGATTTTGCTGAACACATCCGCTGCATCCATTCCGTGGATCAGAATAAAGGTCGCCGGCTCGTATTCACCCAACCACTGGGAAAGCCGTTGCTCGTTTTCCAGCAATACCGGATTTTGCGTAACGAAGGCTTTGGGACTGTCTTCAAATATAAAACGCGCAGCAAAAATGCCGATTAATACCCAGAGGAGCGCACAGGCCGCAACCATATAACGCGCCTTGACCACCGGCTTGAGCAGGCGCACGCAGGCGTGCACCCAATGCGTGAGCCAGCGATCTTTTACCGAGAGGTTTTTTACTGCCAAAGGCTCAACCAGCAGCACCGACAAACAGGCGTAACTCAAACCGGCGATGGAGAACACCGCCACCTGCTGCAGAGTTTCCAGTCCCGACATGGCCAGCGCACTGTAACCGACCATACTGGTGAGCAAGCTGAGCAGCAGCGCCGGATAAAAATGGGTTTTGCTGTCGGCGCCACCCACCGGATAGGAGGCGCGGAAATAATACAAATGGAGCGAATAATCCACCGCGACGCCAATCAGACTCGCGCCAAACAGCAGCGTCAGAATATGGACCGAGCCCCACAGACTGTGGCAGAGGAAAAAAGCAAACAGCACCCCACTGGCCACGGAAAATACCGATGCGGCCAGCGGTCGCAGGCCGCGGAAAATCAACAGCATAATCACCACAATACCGGTGATACCAATACTGGAGATAAGGTTGATATTGCTCTGCGCCGCACTGGCAGAATCGGCGGCAAAAAAAATGACTCCGGACTGCAACCATTCGATTGAGGGAAATTGCGTTTGCATTTCGGCGCGAATCGACTGCAGCTCGGCGAGCCATTCCGCCTGGGTATTTAGGGCGAGACCATCTGCCGGTAATTCAAATTGCCAG
Organism: uncultured Saccharophagus sp.; assembly: GCA_964482025.1. Taxonomy (GTDB): domain Bacteria; phylum Pseudomonadota; class Gammaproteobacteria; order Pseudomonadales; family Cellvibrionaceae; genus UBA5868. The sequence continues at coordinate 4,393 of CAYZVN010000071.1, forward strand.
ACCGAGAAATAACGGCTTCTGCCGTCCTCCATCACGGTTTGGATTTCCTCGGTTTGCTCGCCGCTCAAGCGCGCCTGCACATCGACGGCGTAATCATTTAAGGTGCCGAAGGGATCGGTCTCAAAACGGGTCAGGCGCAACTGCCCAGCGCTGCCGTACAACTGCTCCAGCACCCAGCGGGAAAGCTGTGCGCCATCGGCGTCGGCGAGCAAAGTCGCAAGGGACGGGCGCAGAAAATTATACGGATATTCCTCCAGCACCCGCACATAGTGCGCGGCGGTTTCTGCCGGGTCCGCCAGCTTTACTGTGTACCCCGCACCCTCCAGCTCTGCGAGTCGTGCGCGCAGCTGGTCGGATGCCGCTTCCACCGGATCCCTCGCGTCTGCGGCAAGCACCACCGTCGCCTTGCGCGAGGCCGTTGCCGATAGCTGATCGATCAGAGTTTCGCTGAGCGAGTCTTGCGAAATTTGCGGCGCAAGGCTGCGCAAGCTGGTGTCGATCACAAGTCCGTTGCGCCACATTTGCGCCATAGCGACGAGCAGAATCAACGTCGCCGCAAGAAAGGCGGCGATAATGACACGCCGCCGCGCGCGATCTCCGGGCGCGAGGGACATCAGCCGCCGGTTCCGGTTAATAACTGCGCGCAACCGGCGGGCGTCTCCAGCAATGCTTGGCAGGAGTCAACATCGAGGTTTGCTAAGGCGCGTATTGCCGAAATATCAATGCGCATATTTTGCTGATCCGTGCGCGCCACCCGCACCGTTATGCCACCCGGGGTTTCCTCCAAGGTGATCGCTTCGATGTATTTTTTCAGGCGTTTCTGCGCCGGCAGCAGGAGCGTAGTTTGATCCTTCACTTCGCGGCGAAAATATTTTTCCAGAAACTGCGTATCACCGCGCACGATACGCGCGAGAATATCGCCGATGCGCTTTTGCGGCGCACTCTTAATCGGCTCCACATCACCCTGTGCATTGACCAACCAGTGCTTGCCACTAAAGGTATAGATTAGCGTTTCGCTGATGGGTGTGTGCGTGCTCCACAGGGTGCCGCGATTGCAGTCGAGCACAATGCGACCGCGAGAAACCAAAGGTTTGGGCAGACCGCTCAATATTCGCTCCTGGCGAAATTCCGCGTACTGCAAACAGGATTGCGGAGCCTTAAGCAGATCGCTCTCCACCTCTGCCTGTGCATTTACCGTAAACAATGTCGCCAATGACAAGTTGCACAAAAAAAATAAACGCAAGAAAAGGAATGGGATCTTCATGTGATGGCGCTCAAGGGTGGGAATTCAAAGTGGCGAGATAGCGCTCGACGCGCTCGGTGAACACTTTTGGACACACCAGCTGTAAATGCTGTTCCCCCACCGCTACTGCCGCTTGCACACTGGTACCGCGCGTATGCACCACGCTGGATTGCGCGTCGCAAATTTCATAGGCGCATTTCAGGCGGTGTTCCCACTCCAGCAACTCAGCGCGAATGCGGATACGCTGCTGGAATACCAGCGGCAAGATATATTTTGCGTTTAGCTCGACAATCGGAAAGGCAAATCCGGTATTGCGCATATCGGTGTAGTCATAGCCGATTTTATGCAGCAGCTCACAGCGGGCAATTTCGAAATATTTACAGTAATGGCCGTGCCAGACGATGTTCAGGGAGTCCACATCAAAAAACGGCACTTCCATCTGGACGTCCGCGCTAATCCGTGCAGTCGCGGAACGAACCCGTGTGGTCACGGGGCGTCCTCGCTATTGATGAAATCCCATACTGCATCGACTAAGTCACCGATGGTTTTAATTTGGTGAAAGTTTTCGATGGCAACTTTTTTCGCGGTGAGCGATTTCAGCTCAATCAAAATATTCACCGCATCTATGCTGTCGATATCCAAGTCCGCGCGTAAATCCGTCTCCCGCGTCATAGCGGCGGGGTCGAGGTCAAACTGCTCTTGCAGTATGCGGATGATGTATTGATAAACGTATTCTTGAGTAGGTTTGGAGGGCACGGGTCAAGCTCCTAAAGGTGGGTTGGCTGACAAGCTATCGGCAGGTTCAACCTGGAGCAGGCAGCGCTGCAAGTAAGTGTTGAGATGCCGCGCCTGGACGCCGATGGGTCGCCCCGTATCGATCACTTGGTGCAGACGAATTTCCGGCAAAACCGAGATAACAAAATGGGGCTTGCGCGGCGGCACATCATACCATTTCTGATTTTTGCGCAAGGTGGGCGGGTCGCAGCTGATGTGAATGGGAATAATCGTACAGCCGGTGGCAATCGCAATATTGGCCGCGCCGCGCTTAAATTTTGGCGCCGCATCACCTGTACGAGTTCCCTCTGGGAAAATGACCAGCGCCTGACCTTGCTGGAGCGCTTCTTTCGCCCGCTCTAACAACTGCACACCTTCCTGGTCGTTGGCGATATAGCCGGCCAAGCGAGCGGCAGCACCCACCATCGCATGGCGCGTCATGGACGCCTTGGCGACAAAGGTGGCGTTGGGAACCAGCGCCATTAAAAATACCGCATCCAGTAAGGTGGGATGATTGGCGACGATCAACTTGCCGCGCCAGTCGAGGCCGGCAAATCCCTCACAGTGATAGGTCAGCAGCCCCAGACATCGCAGAGTTCGGATATACCACGCGCAGAGCAGACTGATAACGCGGCGCACCACGCGAATCTTGGTCGCGGGTCGCGCGCGCACCAGGAGAAGATCTGCGCCGAGAAACAGCCCCAGGCTTAGGCCCCCCAGACCGAACAGCACAAAAGCGAAACCCGTCGCCGCCACCCGCCACATTTTATTAAGCCGCTTCACGGGCGGAGCTCCACCGATCTTGGGATGAGGTCACACATAGGGGACGCCCCGGCGGGTTTAAAGTTTGGCGAGTGCTTCGATTTCCACCAAAAGCGACTGGCGGCAGATATCCGCATGGACAACATTCAGATGCTTAGCGGGGTAAGTTTGCTCGAGCAGCGACCGGGCAGTTTCGCTGTGCTCCGGGTGGCGCAAATAGACGCGCAGCGCGCTGAGCTGGTCGGGCGAACCACCCGCCTGCGCCACCAGCTGTGCGATATTGGCCTGGGTCACCTCCAACTGGCTGGCAATATCGTCGGGGGCATGAGTGCTGTGACCGAGGATACTGGCAGTGCCGGAGATAAACATAAAGTCGGTGCCGCCGAGTTCAATTCGCGTCGCGCGGGCAAACGACGGGCTGCATGGGCCGTATTCGCGCGGATAGGTGTAAGCGGGCATCTGCCGGGGGTTTTCCAGATTGCGGCTCGGCTTGGCGGCAGCCAGCAGATAAATCAGCGCACCATCGGTGTGGTGGCCGACGGCGGAAGCGGCCGGATATTGCGCCGCTTCCATACCGTGTCGAGTAAACGCGCGCATCCGGCCGCTACAGAAACGTTTGTAAACTTCTTGGTCGCCAACGCCATTATTGATTTGCGGGATCAGGTTCCAGATGCGGAAGGGAAAGGCAAAGCCAAGCTGTTCGGCCACTTTGAGAATGCGGTCGTACGCCTGCTCAGTCGACGTCTCGATCGCCCGGCACTCCGCCGGGCTAATCCAAGTGGCGACACAAATCAGATCGCCGATCACATTCCAGTGACAGCGATCTGTCACGCCGCGCTCGGCGCGTCCAAAGGGGTAGCGAATCACTTCTTGGTCGAGCGCACCGAGCGGACCAAGACCGGTGGGAATATAACCGGGTGTAGAGGGTTCTAGGCAGTCGCTGGTATAACCGATAACCGCGAGGACATCATCCTGATCGAGCAATTCAGTGACATTCTGGGTTGGGTCACTTGCGAGGTATTCCTGGGTAAATATGGACATAACTGTCGAGCCGACGCCCCGATGTTGTGAATCTGCACTCAGGGCCAAATACCGCTGATTAAAGGGCGTGGATTGTATACAATCCACGCCCTTGTGTTAAGGCGCATATCCGCGCGGAGCCTGACATAAACCCGCACGAACGCCGATATACACTGATTATTTACGCTTAATTATGGATGGACGGACTATGCAGACCGCAGCTCAACACACCATAGCGCAACTACTGGTTGAGGCTCTGAATTTAGAAGGCGTCAACGCGGCCGATATTGAACCCGAGGCGCCTCTGTTTGGCGACGGACTCGGTCTGGACTCTATAGACGCACTGGAAATCGCCTTGGCAATCTCGCAAAAATTCGGCGTACAAATGCAGGCCGATGACGATCAGACCCGCCAAGCCTTCGCGACCTTGGCGTCGCTGACGGAGTTCGTCGAAACCCACAAAAAGTAACGAGTGCTCCGGTGGCCGACACGCACACCCGTCTGGCGCACAGCCGCATCTCACCGACACTCCCGCTGGTTTGGCGGGACGGCGCCGGCGCCCTAGCCCGCATCACCAGCCCGCTGCCCGTTTTCGGCGGCCACACGGGCGAGGTCACCACTGCGGAATTTGTCGGCCACTGCCTTCAGGTGGCGGAGCGACTGCCGGAACAGCGGTTTGTTCTGAACCTGTGTGACCACCCCTATCTCTTCACCGTCGCCTTTTGCGCCGCACTGATTCGCGGCCAAACAAACTTGCTGCCGCAGAACCGTTCGCCGGAAACCCTGCGCCGTCTCGCGGTGGAATACCCCGCCAGTTATCTGCTGCACAATGGTCTGGACGATCTTGCGGATTTGCCGCAGGTGAATCTCAACCAATGGCGCCTGAGCACCTCAACACCCGGCGAGATCCCCGCCATTGAGCGGGATTTTCCTGCCGCTATCGCCTTTACCTCCGGCTCTACTGGCCAGCCCAAACCCATCGCCAAACCCTGGCACACCCTGGTGACCAGCTCACTGATGAACGGCGCCTGTATGCTGCCCTCTCCCCATGAGCTGGCGTATCAACTGGCCACTGTGCCGCCGCAACATATGTGGGGCCTGGAAACGGGCGTGCTGATTCCGCTGTTTTGGCCAGTGTGCGTCGCCGACCGTCGCCCCTTGTTTCCCGCTGACTTGATAAAAGCCCTGGCGGAGCTGCCCGCGCCACGCCTCTTGGTCAGCACTCCGGTACATCTGCGCGCGCTGCTGGGTAGCAATCTGTCGATTCCCCAATGCGCCCGCACACTCTGCGCCACGGCACCCCTGGCGGCCGACTTGGCGGCAGCCTGCGAAGCCGCCACTGGCGGCGATCTTCAGGAAATTTACGGTTGCAGCGAAATCGGCTCCACCGCCTACCGCCGCACCGCCCGCGAAGCTCTGTGGCACTTAATCCCCGGCCTATCCTTCCAGCCCACTGACACCGACGCAGCCCCTTGCATTGGCGGCCAGCACTTGACGGATGTTCAGGTTCTACAGGATCGCGTGGAGATTTTGGCAGACGGTTTTAGGCTGCTGGGACGCAATGAAGATATGGTGAATGTGGGCGGCAAGCGCGGCTCCTTGATGCAGATCACCCAAGTGCTGCTCGGCACCCCCGGTGTTGCCGATGCGGTCGTCTTTATGCCGGACGAGGCGTCGAACCGCCCCGCCGCTTTAGTGGTGACCAGCGAAAAACTCGCTAACGCCGCTATTCAACAGCATTTTGTGCAACACCTGGACGCGGTTTTTCTGCCGCGCCCACTGCTGTTTGTCGAGCACTTGCCGCGCGAGGCGACCGGCAAACTGCATCGCGCCAAAGTGCTCGCACTCTATCGCGAGACTTTGGCTCAGGCCAGCAAGCCGTAGCAGTAATCGTCGCCGAACCACTCCCGCGCCTCAGGGGATAGATTGTGCAAATCCACACCCTGTAGCAATTCCGTCACCCCTTTTGCCACGCTGCGTAGAATTTCGATGTTCCCCTGCAGATCGCTCTGCACGTCGGCATCCAGCGGGCGCTGCAACACATCGTTGAAATGTCTCAGACAGGGCACGTTGTACTGATCCAGAAATACGCCGCGCGCCGGCAATACCAACCGCTGTTTAGCGCGCTCGCGAAACAGTCCTTGGATGTGCTGATTGAGCTCCTGAGTGGCGAGCAGATCGTTAATCAACGGTCGTATTTTTTGGTAGTTGCACAATGCATCGCGAAAATACAGCAGAGAGAGCACGCCCCAGTAATACGCGATATCCCACAGGACTTTCAGGCCCATCATTAAACGGTCGCCAAAACCGCCGTACTGATCGACATAGAGGCTGAGCGTATTGTGATAAATCGACCGAAAAATCTTTTCGTAAACCAACGCATTGACCTGAATATCTTTGCCCATGCGATCATCGGCCATCAGGGAAGTAATAAAGCCATTGGCGATGGCGATAAAATCGGTGCCGGGAGAATAAAAAGGATCAGCAAAAAAACCCGCCTCACCGGAAATGCCCCAGCGCTCAGCAGAGAACACTTTTTTGCAGTCGTAGGCATAATCCGGCAGGGTGACAAAATCGAGAAAGCGCGCACCGGCGATGGCCTCGGCACACAGCGGCTGGTTTTTCGCCAACCAACGCAGCGCACTTTGGGGGTCGCGAATCTTCGCCGCGTTGTAAGCCCTGTCGTCCATCACAATGCCGACACTGGTCACCCCGGATTCCAGCGGAATCAACCACACCCAATAGCCTGGCCCGGTTAAATGGATAGTGCTTTTCCAGCGCTCATGCAGCATGCGGCTGCGCACCTGCCAAGCGTCGTTTGCCGTCCAGTCATCCACCACAATCCGGCGATCTACGCGAAACCAAACCGCATTGGAGCGGTGCTCGCTGGGCGCTTGCAGGGCGAGATTTTTTTTCAGCAGCCCCGCGCGGCCAGAGGTATCCACCAGCCAGCGCGACTGCAAATTACGCGCACCCGCAGGTGTGGTGAAGGCCACAGCTTTATCATCTTCTACCTGAATGCCGCTCACATCGGCTTGGTCGATCAGCTCAATCTGGCTCGCCCGCAATTGTGCCGCCAAGTGGTTTTCCAACACCCCGCGATCCAGCTGATAGGTGGGAATGCCGAAGGTTTTGCTCGGCCCCAATTCATCGCACTCGGAAAAATCTCGCTCGGGTCGACCCGCAAATAAACGCAAACCGAATTTGCGCAAATGGAATTGCTCCATATGTGCGTCGAGCCCCAATTGATGGCTCAAATAAAATGAGCCGATTTCCACGGTCGACTCCCCCACTTTGGCAATCGCGGCGGGCCGGGGAAAGGCATTTTTTTCGATCACGGAAATATGCAGATCTGGCTGCTGCTTTTTTGCCTGCAAGGCAAGCCCCATACCGGCTAAACCGCCGCCAAGAATAATGAGATCGCGTTTATCGCTCACAGCGTCCTCTTTATTTTTCGATCTGAATGTTCAGGTAAGTCGTGCCAGCGGCCAACTCCAAGCAGGTCTCTGCCCGAGATGCCGGCAAAGCCAAGGCGTGGAGCAGTGGCAGTATGCGAGCAGCGGGATTGTCGTCGCACAAATTGGCAAAGAACGGCGCCCACGCCGGTGGCGCGCAAGCGGCCGAAGTGGTGGTCAACCGCAAAGTCGCAAGAGGCGGACGCTCGCGCGGCACCGGACTGATCACCAACGCGGCGGCAAAATCTTGCGTCACTGGGTAGACGCGACTGTAAAGGCCGCGTGCGCGGAGGTCGTACAGCGTCATCAATACCGGTATTTGCTCTTCTGTTGCCTGTGTGGCCGCTTCCAGCAAACTGATGCCGGCGGTCTGGTTGTGTGCCGCTATGGAGTTCGCCGAGCGCGTGCAGCGGGTGGCGATGGTCCAGTAGCCGGCGGGTGCATTGTGTACCGAATTGTGGAAGCGGGTGGGCGACAGCTGCTTTTCCGGCAGCGCCAGTTGCGCGCACATATAGTCCGTGATTTCGGTGTCGCCAAGTCCAGAGCCAAACACGCAGGCCAGCTCGCCCGGGTCGATTGCAGCCGCTTGGGTCGCCTGGGTCGACACCTCTACCGCCGCTTTCACCACCGGCGGCGCACGCCGTCTTTCGTTGCCGGGAATGACCTCCGCCTTGGCGGGTGGAACTGTGAGGTCCGCAGGAATCGCCGCCGGGTCGCGCAACTGCGCCTGCAAATCGCCCCAGCCCGCAAAACCCGGGCCCCAGGCGCCAATACCGTAGACATAACAAATAAGATCGAGATGCATAGAGATGTATCGCTCAAGGCGCCCGGCTAAAAATCAAGCTTGCGTTATTGCCGCCAAAGCCAAATGAATTGCTCATGACGTGCTGCGGCGACGCGGTGCGATTACTCTGCGTAAGCTGCAGTGCGATTTCCGGATCCGCATTTTGCCAATGCAAATTGCCTGGCAAGAGGCCGGTGTGAAAGGTATCCATGGCGATAACGGCTTCGACAATGCCGGCGGCGCCGAGGGTGTGGCCGGTCCAGCCTTTGGTCGAACTCATGGGCGTGTTGGCGGGGAATACCTGTGCCATCAGATTGCCCTCCACCAAGTCGTTCACCCGGCTGGAAGTGCCGTGCAAATTAACGTAGCCGATCTGCTCCGGCTGCAGTTGCGCCATGGCCAGCGCCTGCTGCATGGCAAGACGGGCGCCCCCGCCTTCGGGATGGGGGTGGGACATATGGTGAGCATCGGAGCTTTCGCCGTAACCACTGAACACAACTCCGCCCTCGCCCGACGCCATATCCTCTCGCGTCAGCAGAGCAAAGCCTGCCCCCTCACCCAAGTTAATGCCGTCGCGCGCAGCGTCAAATGGACTGCAGGGTTTACTCGATACCAATTGCAGGGAGTGAAATCCGTAGAGCACCGTCAAGCACAAAGAGTCCGCGCCACCCACCAACACCGCGTCCACTACCCCGGTAGTTAACCAACGGGCGGCGGTGGCGAAGACTTTGGCGGAGGAAGAGCAAGCGGTGCTTAGAGTGACGCAAGGCCCAGTAATGCCGGTGCGGTGCGCGGTATAAAAAGTGGGGGCATGGGGGTTGAGCACTTTGAGGCGCAGAGACTCGTCGGTTACCGAACCCTGGTCCCGCTGGATCCGATAGGCGGCCTCGGCGCGATCAATGCTAGAGGTACTCGAGCCCATCACTAAACCGATCCGTCCAGAACCGACCCGATCACGAATCTGCGCCAGAGACGCAAGCAGGCTCCCCTGCTGCAGGGTCAACTCGATCAGCGCGTTATTGCGGCTCTCCCAGTCCATATCCGCCGCAGGCCAAATGTAATCATCGACAGCCGCCACACGACCTATATAAGTCTCCAGTGCGCATTCGGGGAAGTCGTTGGGTTTGAGCCCGGTCTGCTGCTGCGCGAGGGCCGCTCGCACGGCCGCCAGGCCAACGCCTGCAGCACATACCAGGTCGTAATCGACTATGCAGATTTTCGCGTGCAAAACATCTTTCCTGCTGATCAAAAGCGTTAAAGGCAGCAAGGCCGGCGAGCCGTTCTACCCATTTGATGAAGAATTGGGCTGCGGGCCCGGAGTGCGGCCAAGTGTAGTGGATCTAGCGCGCCAGAGCTTATCCTAGTGATTGGGCCGGCTGCACTGCCTGCGCAAACCTGTCAAAGGTCCGGCCCCGTGAGGTTCCTCACAATCGCGGACAATCCATGGGTTACCCCTCGTCTAAAACCTCGAGCTGGAGCTTCTTATGCAGCTCCTTCATTTGAGGTAAGAGTGGCGCGAGTATAGCGCGGCCGGCGCAAAAACCCATTGCGCAATCTCGCGGAATTTGATCGCTGCATCCGTAAAAGCTCAGAGCAAATCGCGATTGAAAGCGGCTCACCGCACCAGGGCGACGCTTTTGATCTGCAACCACACTTGACGCCCCGGCGCTATGCCCAATTGCTCGCCGGAACGCCGGGTCACCCGGGCGATCAAGGTAGAAGAACCAACCTGAAGCTGCACCAAGCTGGTCGCGGGATGGCTGTCCTCCGCTACCGCCACTACCTCGCCGCGCAGCCGATTGGCGATACTCGAATCCTGCTGCTCGTGCAAAGCCAAACTGATATCCCGGGCGAGAATGCGTACCCGCACCACTTGGCCCGGCGCATCCCCCTCGTCGCGCACCCAAAGCTCACCGCCGGCAAACCTCACCCGCGCCAGATGCCAGCGCAGATCCCGCTCCATCACCTGTGCTTCCAGCACAACACCCGCCTCCTCACCCAGTGGCAATGGCGGGTTCACTCCCGCCAACACCTGGGCTAAAGGCCCCTGGGCTTTCATTTTTCCCTCTTCAAGCACCACTAAATGGTGAGCGAGGCGCGCCACCTCCGCCACCGAATGGCTGACATAGAGGATTGGCAAAGCCAATTCATCGCGCAGACGCTCGAGGTAGGGGAGGATTTCGGCTTTGCGCTGCTCATCTAAAGACGCCATGGGCTCATCCATCAACAGCAGTCGCGGCTGAATCAACAGCGCTCGCGCAATCGCCACGCGCTGACGCTCGCCGCCGGATAATTCGTGGGGCATCTGCTGCAAGCGGTGGCCGATTCCCAACAGCTCCACCACCCACCGCTCGGTGAACCCCATCCCCGCATCGGCATCGGCGCGCTTGCGCGCGTAATCTAAATTGCCTTGCGCGCTTAGATGCGGAAATAGACTCGCCTCCTGAAAAACATATCCCAAAGGACGCTTATGGGCCGGCAAAAACATCCGCGCGTTTTGCCAACACTCACCGAGCACCTGCAAACACCCCGGCTGCGGCCGCTCCAGCCCAGCGAGGCAACGCAAAAAAGTCGATTTGCCCGAGCCGGAATGACCAAAGATCGCGGTAATACCGCGCCCAGGAAGTGATAGATCCACATCCAAAACAAACGGCTGCCCCGTGCGCACCGCTGGGCGTCGCAAATAAAAACGGGCTTGGATATTGCCGTGATTGGA
>CAYZVN010000072.1:0-14767 GCA_964482025.1 uncultured Saccharophagus sp.
CATTGTAATACTGGCCGCCGATATCCAGCCACTCTGCGATCAGTTTTAATTCTGCAGGTGAGAGGAAGCCGACATGTTGAACAGTGTCATTAGCACTGGCTTGCTCAAAGCGCTGGAAAAATCGATTGCTGCTGCGGGCGCCGGAGATCGACATGGAAGCGGGCACCGTAACGTTCACCAAATCAATAATGGGAATGGGTTCATCATTTTCATCGAGCACCAAATTGCCGTCTTCGTCCGTTTCGTATTCCCCGGTGGGGCGCTCGATGAGCAAATCGGTCAGTGAACCCTCCACCAGCTCCAGAGCATTATCTTGAAACATCAGTTCAGCATAGGAGGTGAGAAAAGCGTTGCGGTCCGCTGAGGCTTCACCGGTCAGCTCCAGTTGACCGGCTGGGAGCATCGCCATGCCATCTTGGTCGCGGCCACTATGGCAGGAGGTGCAGGTCTGATCGGCAACCACATTGCCCATCTCATCGCAGCTGCGCCGGTCCGCCTCCCATAGCGGGTGGATATGCTGCTCATAGTGAAGGGTGATGCGACAGCGGCTTTTCCAGCTATCGGCAGTGGCACAGCTGGTGGGCGGCACCCAAGTCGGCGGCGCGGGGTCGAGGGGCGGGCAATTGGGGTCGCGGGGGTTAGCGTTGATCAGGATTTCGATATCCACGTAGCGCAGACTGAGGTCGGCACCCGGTGTGAGACGAGCGGGATTGGTCCATTCATCGGTGAACACGATATCCATGGCAGGGGTACGCGGACCGTAGATGCGCGCATAGTACTCGGCCATGGATTCACCAAACTCGGGATTCGCTTGAGGGGTGCCAAACTCGTCGCGCAATAAGGTGTTAGCGAAGGGCGCGCCGCCCATCGCTCCGGGGTTCGCGCTGTCCGCCTCGGCATCACGCCGACCGTGGGGTAACTCGCTTTGGGGGGTGTGGCAGCCGGTGCATTCGCGCTCTTCACCGGGGCGCAGGTGCAGCCAGTTTTGGTGGCGTCCGCCAATGCGCTTGCCGCGCACATCCACTATATCCAGCATAAATGGCATGTCCGCCGGCACTTTGAATTTTGCTGAGCCGTCGGGTTCGATGGGCACGTAGCCGAGAATATCGCGCATGCCCTGAGCGCGACTGACGCCGTAAGCGCTCGGGTCGAAGTCGCGATCATCGTCATCGGGGATAGGGACGTTTTTGACGATGCGCAGAAAGCGCCGCTGACGGCTATCGGGTGCGGTGCGCAGGGGATCTGCCTGAGCGGCGATGACCTGGCCGTCGGCGTCACTGCCGACGTCATAAATGCTGCGAATATGCAGCACCCCGACGGTTTCAGCCGGGTCGACTTCCTGCGGTCGCCATGTCGCTGGTACCGGGCGCGGCGCCAGTACCACGGCGTCGGTGTACAGCAAACCGTCTTGCGGCAGTTTTACTGGCAGCTGAGTGCCCTCGCGAGGGTCGTACATCCACAGGCCATAGGCCGGCGGTAGTTGCTCGGCGCCGGCGTTGATCAGGGCTTCGGTGCAGGGCGCGAGCAGCGCGGTTTCCGGGTCTACCAGCCGGCATTGGCTCCAGCTCACCAGCAGGCGTTCGGTGCCGTCGTAAAGGGGGTAGGCGGAATTGAAGTAACCGCCGATGGACGGCAAGACACCTTCGGTATCCACCGGGAGATTGATCAGGCTGATTTGGCCGGGCCCGCTGGCGCCGGCATTGGCGTAGGTGGGCTGATCGGCGGCAATATAGTTCATTGCGTCTATGCCCACCACATCGCCGCCCCAGCGGGCAGTCGTGCGCGGCACCAAGTTCACCAGCAGGCGCCCGTCTTCTAATTCCAAAGGGCGGGCAAACACCCCTTCGCTGTCGTTGGTGCCGGTGTTTTGGGTGTGATAGCCGTAGTAGAGCTGCACATCGCTGCCGTCTGGTTTGACTCGGTAGAGGCTGAGGCGGTCGTGATTGCCGATACCGTCGCGGCGCAGAAACACTATATCGCCGTCATCCAGCACGGCGGGTTGTAGGTCTTGGCTGGCGTTGAAGGTGATCTGCTGGCGGTTTCTGCCGTCGGCGTCCATCACGTGCAGCGCGTAGGATTCTTCCTGTCGCTTATCGTCCAGGCCGTGGTATTGGGGTTTGTTCTCGTCCAGCAGAATCGCGCGTCCGCGCTCCTGGCGGTTGGAGGAGAAAATGATGCGACCGTCTGGCAGGTACTGCGGTGCGACATCGTGGCCTTCCTCGGCATAGAGGTCGGGCTGGTAGGGGGTGCCATCACCATAGATGGTGTCGCTGATCACCTGGCGCAGAATGTCATTGTCCAGATCGTATTCCCAGATGTTCCAAGTAGGGTCCTCGTCGGCGTTGGGGATTTCCGGTGCCCGCATCGCAAACAACAACTTGCGGCCATCTGGCGAGGGTGCCAGATCTTTCACGTCATAGAGTGCGGGGGAGTCGTCGGGGTTGCGGGGGAACACATCGTCGGTAATCACGCGTTCAATCGCCGAGGCCGACGCGCGCTCTTTGATGACCAAACGCGCGCCGGGATGAAAAGCGGCGGGGTCGAGGATCTCCCGTTCTTCCAAATTGGCATTGTCACCCAGCGGCAGCGGGCGCTCGACATAGGCAATGGGGTAATCCACCACCACCGGATCGCTCGCCTGAAAGCCCTGGGTTTTGCGATCGCTCACATCACAAGCCGTTATAAGAACCGCGATTAAGGCTGGCCCGATGATGTGCAAAAGAGGCGGGAGCGGGAAATCTACGCTTGTCACAAATAAGTCTCACTGCATAGCTGTTGTTGCCCAAAAGCGTTGATTAGTGACTTGTAGCGACCAAACTTCGCCGCAATCACCTGCAATCGGCGCCATCGACCGGTTCATCCAGGCGCGCTTGAACTCAATATTCGGCGGTTAATTTTTGCGCGTCCTTATTTCGTTCCGCTATTAGACTGGCGATTCGGTCTTAGTAAGGAGCCGCTGTGCTTAAGTTATAGAGGGTGCCGCCGCACGACGCGCGAATCATCAGGTGATTTTTGCGATAGTGGTCACACAAAACTGCATTCTGCACCCCTCAAAAGTAGACCCTGGCAGCTAATCTTTCCTTGAATGCTGTCGGTTGTTTGCTCTTCACTGCACTTTTTTTGTTCTTTGCAGAAAACGCACCAGCCGAAATAGGTACCTAGGTCATCCGCTTCGATCATTAGCACTGGCGCAAAACTTTTCGGGAAAGTGGCACGCAGAACGGTATTCAACCGAAGCTGGAACAAAACCTGCTCCCTAACGCATTACGCTGTAGCGTTGGGCAGTGGGCGCTCACGGAGGAAAGAGCGCGACCTGGACTGATGCTGTATCGGCGACGCTTCCTCCGCGCGTTATTTTCGCGGCTTGTCGCCCTCTCCATGTCGAGGATGAGACCTGAACATGAATTTACAACTGTCATTGCCCGCGCCACGCAGGGCGCGCTTGGGCTTTGTCCACGCGCTTGCGATCAGCTTGCTGCTGGCGCCCAATACCTGGGCCGGCCCGCTAGAGCAGGCCAAACGCATTCACGATCGCCTGACCGGTATTCCGCCGACAGAGGCAACTCTCTTGGTGATGAAAGACAGTATCGAAGCCACCGGCAACGGCATAGCGGCGGCGGAGATGGCGATGGATAACGACGCCTTTTACCGGGTCACGCTAAAAAACTGGGCGGCGCCCTGGACCAACCGCGATCAAACCCAGTTCGTGTCGCTCAACGATTACATTGCCACGGTGATGGGGTTGGTGCGCGATGAGCGGGATTTCCGCGAGGTGTTGTTCGACGATGTGATCTACACCGCCAGCGGCGTATCGCCGGCCTACAGCACCTCCAGCAATGCCCATTACGAAGCGCTGGAAAACGGCAGCGCCGGTGGTGAGCCCTACCGCTATCAAGACCGTTTGCAGCGCCAGTTGCAGTCCAGTGTCACCGGCTTGCCGGCGGACGCCACCGCCGGGGTGATCACCACCCGGGCGGCGGCAAAAGCCTTTTTTATCGCCGGTACCAACCGCGCCCAACTGCGCTTTACCCTGATGAATCACCTCTGCCGAGACCTGGAACAGCTGCAGGACATCACCCTGATTCCCGACCGTATCCGCCAGGATGTGTCCCGCTCACCCGGCGGTGACGCGCGGGCGTTTCTCAATGGCTGCATCGGCTGTCACAACGGTATGGATCCGCTGGCGCAAGCGTTTGCCTACTACGACTTCGAATACAACTCCGCGACCGATCTCACCGGCGAAGCGGGTCGCATCGTCTACAACAGTGAAGGCCAGCTCGATGCCGATACAGGGACGCGAGTAAACAAGAAGTACCACATCAATAGCACCACCTTTCCCTATGGTTACGTTACCCCGGATGACCGCTGGGACAACTATTGGCGCACCGGCATGAACGCGCAATTGGGCTGGGATTCCAATCTGCCCGGCGGTGGGCATGGCGCCAAGAGCATGGGGCAAGAGCTGGCCTATAGTCAGGCGTTTGCCGAGTGTCAGGTGGACAAAGTGTTTCGCGCAGTGTGTCTGCGCCAGCCGGAGGATGCCACCGACCGCGCAGCAGTCGCCTCTATGACGGCGCAATTTGCCACCGACAATTACCGGCTGAAAACCGTTTTCGCCGCCGCTGCCGACTACTGCAAGGGAGAATAAGTATGAGTGGTCAGAGCTATTTTTCACCCTTGGGTAAAACCATCATCGGCGGTGGTGTGGTACTGGCGCTGTTGTTGGCCCTGGGCTGCTCCAGCGGCAGCGGTAAAACCGGCAAAGACAACCCGCCACCCATTCCAGACCCCAGTCCCACCCCCGGTTCGGTGGTATACAACGGCCCCGGTCCATCCACAGCGGATGTGCAGAACTTCAAAATCCAGGTGTGGGATAACCTGGCCGACAGCACCCGCTGCGGCGGGTGCCACGGCACCGATGGCCAAGTGCCGCAATTTGTCCGCAGCGACGATATTAACTTGGCCTATGCCATTGCCAACGGCGCGGTGAATTTGGAGGATCCGGCGAGCTCGCAGTTGGTCACCAAAGTTCTGGCGGGGCACAACTGCTGGGTGCAGAGCGCGGACTTCTGCGCAGAGCGGCTCACCACTTGGATCACCACCTGGGCAACCGAATCGGGCATTGAGCTTACCGAAGCTTCGCTGCGTGAGCCGGAGATCCATGAGGTCAGCGCCAGCCTGACATTTCCCGCCGATACGGCGGCCTTTGCTCAGCACGTCTACCCGCTGCTGACGCAGTACTGCGCCGATTGTCACCGGGCCGATGCTCCCCAGGCGCCGGTACAACCCTACTTTTCTAGCACCGATGTGGCGGCCGCCTATGCGGCGGCGCAGACCAAAATGCTACTTAATGCGCAAGGCGAGGGGCAGGTGCCCGACGCTTCGCGCTCGCGCTTGGTGGTCCGCCTCCGCGAAGAGGCCCACAACTGCTGGGACAACAACTGTCAAGCGGCCGGCAATGCCATGGAAGCGGCGCTGGAAGCGTTTGCGGCAACCCTGGAGATGCGCCCGCTGGATGCCTCTTTGCTGACCAGCAAAGCCATGCGCATCGACGACGGCACGGCTATGAGTCAAGGCGGCCGAGTGGAGAGCAACGCAATAGCGCTCTATAACTTTAAAGAAGGCAGGGGCACCCAGGCCAACGATTCCTCCGATGGCTTTCCGCCCGAGTTGACGCTCAACCTGATCGGCGATGTGGAGTGGGTGAGCAACTGGGGGGTGCGCATCAACAATGGCCGGGTGCAGGGCGCCGTCCAGGCGAGCAGCAAGCTGCATCGCTATATCACCCAAACCGGTGAATACAGCATCGAGGCGTGGGTGGTGCCGGCCAACGTCACCCAAGAGGGGCCGGCGCGCATTGTCAGCTATTCCGGCAGCAACAGCCTGCGCAATTTCACCCTGGGCCAGACCGTCGACAGCTACGACTTTCTCAATCGCTCCAGCGCCACCAATGCCAATGGCACACCGGCATTATCGACACCGGACGGGGTGCTGCAGGCGACCCTGCAGCATGTGGTTGCCAGTTACGACGTGATCGGCGGCCGCCGTCTTTACGTCAACGGCAACCTGGTGGAGGTCGCCGACCCGGTGACCGCAGGCAGTATCAATCAGTGGGATCAAACATTTGCGTTGGTACTCGGCAATGAAACCTCCGGCGAATACCTCTGGCGCGGCACCATCCGTTTGCTCGCCATTCACAACCGCGCCCTGACGGACGATCAAGTACTCACCAACTACAGCGTCGGCGTGGGGCAGAAGATTCTATTGGCGTTCTCCATCGCCGACCTGATCGAGGGTATGGAAGACGCCTACATCGTGTTTCAGGTGGAGCAATACGACGATTACAGCTATCTGTTCACCGAACCTTATTTCTTCAGTTTTACCGAAACCCCTAGCCGTGATATCCACATTCAGGGGCTGCGCATTGGCGTCAACGGCCGGGAGGCGGCCATCGGCCAGGTGTTTGCCAATCTGGACGTGACGATTGCTGCAGCCGGTTACAACGCGGAGCAGGGCGTGCCCCTGCTAACGAGCAATCTGGGTGCGGTAATTCAGGCGGAAAAAGGCCCGGAGCAGGACCAATTCTTTCTCAGCTTTGATCGTGTTGATAGCCACAGTCGCGTGCGTGAGCCGGAGCCCGTGCCGCCAGTGCCCGAGCTCGCCGACTTGGAGCCGCAACCGCGCGTCGGTGTGCGCACTTTTGCCGAGATCAACGCTTCCTTCTCATTGATGACGGGCATCCCGGTCACCGACCCCGCAGTCGTGAGCACTTACGAAACCGTAAAGCAACAAATGCCACCAGCCGAAAACATCAAAAGCTTTTTGGTGGCCCATCAAATGGGCATCACTCAGCTGGCGGTGAAGTACTGCAACGTCTTGGCGACGTCACCGGCGCGGATGCAGGCGTTTTTTCCCGGTTTCACCGACCGCCGCTTCGATAGCGTCGGTCGCGATGCACTGATCGATCCATTGCTCAAGGCGCTGCTGGCCCACCATATTCCGGCGCACAACGATCAGCTCGCCGATCAGCCCTACGAGATGGACAGCCGCGAACGGCTCAATGACCTGATCGACACTATGACCGCCTCCTGCAGCAATAACGTGTGCAGTGCCGGCGTGACCAGCAACACCGTTACCGCCGTCTGCGCCGCCGCTTTGGGCAGTGCCATGATGCTGGTGCAATAGGGGGATGACGATGCACAACCTGACTTTTTTGCCGTTAATGCGAGAGGTGATGCCCCATGGCTAAGCGCAGATCGTTTTTGGGTTTGGATGAGCCTTTGCGCCACGGCGACCATCGCCGTCCGGGCACCCGGCGGGAATTTATCGCACAGGGCTTTCAAGCCGGTATGGCGACCCTGTTGGGCACCTCGATTCTCGGCCTGCCGGGCACCGCCCGGGGGCTTTCAGTGCCGCAAAATGTGATCGATGCCTGCGGCATCAGCTTCGACGGTGCCGGCAAAATTCCCTTTATTTGTTTTGACTTGGCCGGCGGCGCGAGCATCGCCGGTTCCAACGTATTGGTGGGTGGGCGCGGTGGCCAGTTGGATTTTCTCGATACTGCCGGCTACGCCAAACAAGGGCTGCCCTCAAGCATGTTGCCCAACGACAATCAAGACACCACGCTGGGGCTCGCCTTCCACAACGACAGCGGGTTTCTGCGCGGCATTCTTGAGCGCACCAGCCCAGCCACCCAAGCGTTGATTAACGGAGCGGTGATTGCGGCGCGCTCGGAAAATGACACCGGCAACAACCCCCACAACCCCATGTACGGCATCCATATGGCGGGTGCGCGAGGTTCGCTATTGGCCTTGTGCGGTTCGCAGAGCAGCGAATCCGGCGGCAACTCTATCGCGCCCGCCATGCTCATCAACAACGAAGTGCGCCCCACCAAGGTGGACCGACCTTCGGATGTTACCGGTCTGGTGGATGTGGGCGATCTGGTGGGCTTGCTCAGCCAGGACGAAGTGGTGGCGGTGATGGAATCCATGTACCACCTTTCCAAACACAAGATGGAGCGGGTGGCCACCACCGAGGCCATTCGCCAGGCGGTGCCCTGTAAATACTTGGAAAGCGCCGGCCTTGCGGAGCGCTACTCCAACCCCGCTTCGCTGAACCCCTTATTGGACCCAGACATAGTCGGCCCAGGCGGCATTTTTTCGTCTGACGAAATCAACGATAACGAATTCCGCAAAACCGCCTCGGTAATGAAGCTGGTGATCGAGGGCTACGCCGGTGCCGGCACCATCACTATGGGCGGCTTCGACTACCACACCGGCGAGCGGGCAACAGGTGAGCTGCGCGACCTGCGCGCCGGCCGCTGCATGGGCGCCTGCCTGGAATACGCCGCACGCAAAGGCAAGCCGCTGATGATGTATGTGTTCAGCGACGGCTCGGTGTTCAGTAACGGCATGATCGACACTTCTGTTGAAGGGCGTGATAAGGGGGTGTGGACCGGCGACAGCCAGCAGACCGCCGCCTCGTTTTTCCTCGTCTATAACCCCGGATTTAAACCGGTGTTGCTGGAGGACAATACCCCGCGCGCGGCGCGCCATCAGCAGATCGGCTATATGCGCCCCTCGGGGGACGTGGAAACCGCCTCCAGCCCGGCTGCCAACAACGTCAACCAGCTGGTGCAGACCGTCATTCTCAATTACATGGCGCTCCACGGTGAACAGGGCAACTTTGCCCAGCTGTTCACCAGTCACGGCCTCAGTCATGGCTTGGGTAATGCGGCCGCTCTGGACGCGCTAACGGCCTTTCAGCCCATTGTGTAGCTGTCGCTAAAATCCTCTTTGGCGGCAGCTTGGCTGCGGGGAAACCGATACAGGTTACATATCCCGCAAACGGGTTCACAAAATGCGTTGCAGGGCCTGATTTCCGGGATTTTCCAGTAAAATCAAGTGCTCAAAGAGATATAACAAGTTATGTTCTTAGATTTTTTGTGTTTTTTTTGAACAATTTGTGGCGCGACAATCAACATGTTGGTTATTATTAACACTCCTAGTTAATTGTTATACGAGGCACATGAATCATCCTATGGAAACACTCCCCATCTTATTACAAAAGGCAAAAGAAGCCTCTGTTGCGCAGGTGCGTCAAACGCTTGCAGGCTTTGGCCTGACGGAGCAGCAGTGGCGAGTGATCCGCGCATCCTTTGAATACGGCGAGATGAACGCTCAAGAACTGGCGCACAGAAGTGCCATTCTGGGACCGAGTCTGTCGCGCATCCTCAACCGCCTGGAGGGCGACGGCATACTGACTCGTCGCACAGCGGAAGGTGACTTGCGCGAGCTGACCATCAAGCTCAGTGCCGCCGGCAAGCGCTTGCACAATAAGGTGCAGCCGCAACTGGATCGCCACTACGGCGACTTGGCTGACAAAATTGGCACTCGCAAAACCAAACAGTTGACGGATCTGCTGCAGTTTGTCGCTTCACTGAACGCGGAGCCGCAGGTTTAACCTGTTTCAAAAGCCCGCCGACCACGCGCCGGCGGGCGTCCTCTTCGCTCCTTCTTCTGTTTAAAGGGGGGGACGAAGGCGAGACTTCCTCGCATAGCAAATTCTTAAACTCCCAAATCAACAACTTCTGCTGACGTGAGTGAGGCTGTCGCTAGTGGCGTGTCACTTAGATCGGCGTGTCTCTTTTAGAGTGGCGTATCACTTGAGAAATGGCGGCCCGGTTGGTCGCGCTTTGAGTGTTGCGGGGAGGGTGGGGCGTGTTGGCGCCCCTTTAATATGAAGTCAAACGTGCTTAGGAGTGAGGCTTGACGAAGCGGTCTAGCAAATTGCGCCAGTTCTGGCGGGCCTCCAAGTGACGGCGGCGAGTCTCCTCCCATAAGTCTTCCGAGATATTAGCTCGACGGGTAGGGCCGACCTTAGTCGCTTTTGGCTGACCTTGGGCTGCATCCACTATTTCCTCGTTGGCTATCTCCTCGTTGGCGGCAACGCTCGGTACACAGCTGGCGCCGCTCCCGGTGCCGTCGCGATCAAACAAGTCGCTTGCGATCAGACTGTGTTGATTCAGTTCCCTGGACATAACGATCACCTCTCTATCGCTTCCAGCGCTGCTGTCACTACTGCCCTGCAACGCGTGTTTCGGTCTCTGGCCTGGGGCTGCCTGACCTCACCGATTTGGTGGAGTTCAGGTTCGGATAATGTTCATCAAGCAACTTGACGGCCAAGAAAGAAAAGATCAATAGATTCAATACGATAGGATTTCCCCGGGGTTTCTGGGGTGCAACTTTCGTTGCTCGGGTCAAATAAATCGACAGGTTTGTCGCCGAATTACGGAAATAGTTGGCATTTTTGTGACGAAAAATGTCACATGCGGTGCGCGCACAAGCGCGAAATTTGAGCTATGTTTCCATTATCTCCTGAGCTATTACAAGGTTGTCCGCGTGAGCGCTTTTCCCGCTTTGGCCCTGGCCATAGCTTTAACCTACGTTATCGGCGATTTCTTTCGCCCCCACCTCCCCCAGCCGATCAGCATAATGGCGGATATCGCGCTCTGCTTTGTCCTCTACAAAGTCACTAATCACTACCTCCGTCAACTTCGCGAATAGGCGCGTCTTCGTCCCGGCCGCGGCCAGAGCGCAGCGAGCATGTCAACATTGTTGACACTGGCTCGATTCCGCATAATGCGCGATCTTTTTTGGCTACAGACTCTATTGGGCTTATGAACTCGATCCACTCCCGCATTGCGCAAGAACTCCAAGTCAATATTCAACAGGTACAGGCAGCGGTCGGCCTACTCGACGAAGGCGCCACTGTGCCGTTTATCTCTCGCTACCGAAAAGAGGTAACCGGCGGCTTGGACGACACCCAGCTGCGCAACCTGGAGGAGCGGCTGAACTATCTGCGCGAGTTGGAAGATCGCCGCGCCGCCATCCTTAAATCCATCGACGAGCAGGGCAAGCTCACGCCGGAATTGGCGGGCCAGATCCACAACGCCGAAACCAAGACACTGCTCGAAGACCTCTACCTGCCCTATAAACCCAAGCGTCGCACCAAAGCGCAGATCGCCCGCGAGGCCGGCTTAGAGCCGCTGGCCGACACCTTGCTGCAAGACCCCACCCAAGACCCCGAAGCCGTTGCGACAGGCTATCTCAATGCTGAACACAAAATTGAAACCGCAAAAGACGCACTGGATGGCGCCAAGCAAATTTTGATGGAGCGTTTTAGCGAAGATGCGGCGCTGTTAGAGAAAGTGCGGTCGTTTTTGCGCACCGATGGCTATCTCAGTGCGAAAGTTGTTCCCGGAAAAGAGGCGGAAGGGGAAAAATTTCGCGATTATTTCGAGCATAAAGAGCTGCTGGTGAAAACCCCTTCCCACCGCGCGCTCGCCATGTTTCGCGGTCGCAACGAGGGCATTTTGAGCTTGGCGTTGGAATTAAAAGAAGCGCTGGAACCCGGCCAAATGCACCCCTGCGAAATAATCGTGGCGGAGCACTGGGAAATTAAGGATCAAGGCCGCCCCGCTGACCGTTGGCTGGCAGAAGTGGTGCGCTGGACTTGGCGGGTGAAGCTGTTGACCCATATGGAAACGGATTTATTTGGCGACCTGCGCGAGCGCGCCGAAGCCGATGCTATAGACGTGTTTGCCCGCAATTTAAAAGATTTGTTGCTCGCCGCACCGGCGGGGCAAATTGCCACTATCGGCCTTGATCCCGGTTTGCGCACCGGAGTGAAAGTGGCTGTGGTGGACGCGACCGGTCAGGTGCTGGATCACGGCGCAATATTTCCGACGCCGCCGCAAAATCGTATACAAGAAGCCGAAGCGGTGTTGTTGCAATTATGCAAAAAACATAATGTCGGTTTGATTGCTATAGGCAACGGCACGGCCAGTCGCGAGACGGATAAATTTGTTGGCGATTTTTTGAAGCGGTATAAAGATTTAAAAATCCAAAAAGTGATGGTGAACGAATCCGGCGCATCGGTTTATTCTGCGTCAGAGTTTGCCGCCAAGGAATTTCCGGATTTGGACGTGACCATTCGCGGCGCGATTTCCATTGCGCGCCGCTTGCAAGATCCACTCGCCGAATTAGTAAAAATCGAGCCCAAATCCATCGGCGTCGGCCAGTATCAGCACGATGTTTCGCAAACCCGCTTGGGCAAAGCGTTGGATGCGGTTATTGAAGACTGTGTGAATGCGGTGGGCGTGGAGGTCAACACAGCGTCGGTACCTCTGCTGGCGCGGGTTGCGGGTTTAAATCAAACCATCGCCGGCAATATAGTGGAATTTCGCAATAAAAATGGCGCCATGAAAAATCGCAAACAATTGCTGGAGGTTTCCCGCTTGGGTCCTAAAGCGTTTGAGCAGGCCGCCGGCTTTTTGCGTATTGCCAATGGCGAAAATCCGTTGGACGCCTCGGCGGTGCACCCGGAATCCTATTCGGTAGTGGAAAAAATTGCCAAGAAAAATGGCCGGGAAATTAAAGCCTTAATTGGCGACGCGGGATTTTTACGCGGCTTAAAACCGCAAGAATATGTGGACGAAACCTTTGGGCTGCCAACGGTGACCGACATTATTAAAGAGCTGGATAAACCCGGCCGCGACCCGCGCCCAGAATTTAAAACGGCAACCTTTAAAGAGGGGGTCGAAACTCTTAAAGATCTGGTGCCGGGTATGGTGCTCGAAGGCACCGTCACCAATGTCACCAACTTTGGCGCATTTGTCGATGTGGGGGTGCATCAGGATGGTTTGGTGCATATCTCGGCGCTGTCGGAAACCTTTGTCAAAGATCCCCACTCCGTGGTCAAAGCGGGTGATATCGTTAAAGTCAAAGTGATGGAAGTGGATGTGCCGCGTAAGCGCATCGCTATGTCCATGCGCTTGAGCGACGAACCGGGACAAACACGTGCGGCGGGTAGCAATAGTGAACCGGGAAGAAGATCGCGTACGCCGCAAAATCGCGAGTTTAAAGCAGAGGTCAAGCAGGGCACTATGGCGGCGCTGTTTGAGCAAGCGCTGAAAAAGAAATAATACACCCCTCAATTAGACGTAACGCAGCCCGATTTGCTCGGGCTGCGTGCGTTTCCTACTTGTTCGTTTCTTTCTGCCAAATGATCAGCCAATAAATCCAAGTGAGAACGGCGTCGTCGCTAGTGCGCGCCCCATGGGTTAGCTTACTGTTGGTTTTGGGGATAAAACCCGCTTATACGGCGAAATATCATAATAATCATGGATAACAACAGCGCATCTGCGGAACGGCTGGAGTGGATTTTGCTGTAGGAAATTTTCTGCGGCGAATTTCGCTAACGGTAATCGTCGTTTCAAAGAGTACATCACATAACATGGGGATGTGTTTTATGAACCTTTTATCTTCATCGGTCCGCCTTGCCGGCGCGGCCAAAGTCAGTGCTTCGCTGGTGTTGTTGGCCGCTTTGACGGCCTGTGGTGGCAACAACAGTTCCAGCGGCGACGGCGGCGCAAGCAGTGCCAGCTCGTCAAGCTCTAGCAGTTCTAGTTCTTCCAGTTCTTCTAGTTCGTCCAGTTCCAGTGGTGCTTCGTCCAGTTCCAGTAGCTCAAGTTCTTCAGGCGTTGTCGACCCTTCAGGGCCTCCGGTAACCACCGGTCCCCCGAACGCGAGCGATCAAACACCGGCGTTCGACGGGCAAACGCGGGTGCCGGAGGTAGTATCGGATTTTTCGCTGGTAACACAGACGGTTACCAACCAATTAACGAATCCGTGGGGGCTCGCGGAGCTGCCGGATGGGCGCTTTTTGGTTTCTCAACGCTCGCCCGGCGCTATCGTCATTGTGACTCGGGAAGGGCAGGTTTCGGATAGCCTCGGGGGGGTGCCGTCGGTTGACACCAGAGGTCAAGGCGGTTTGCTGGATATCGCGGTGGATCCCGATTTTGCGAGCAATCGCTGGGTGTATTTCAGCTACGCCGAAAGTCGCGGTAATGGTGAAAACGGCACCTCTGTCGCGCGCGGCAAGCTCGCCGAAGATGAGCGCAGCTTGGAAGACCTCGAGGTTATTTTCCGCCAAATGCCCTCCTGGAATTCGACGCTGCACTTCGGCTCCCGCTTAGTTTTTGATCGTGAAGGACACCTCTATATCACCCTCGGAGAGCGTTCAAATCCGGAGCCTCGGCAGCAATCGCAGGAGCTGAACTCGCTGCTCGGCAAGGTGGTGCGCATCTATCCAGATGGCGAGGTGCCGAATGACAACCCCTTCGTGAATACGCCTAACGCGAGCCCGGAAATCTGGTCCTACGGCCATCGCAACGTACAAAGCGCCGCCCTGCATCCAGAGACCGGAGAGTTGTGGACCGTCGAGCACGGCCCTCGCGGCGGTGACGAAATCAATCGCCCCGAACCGGGCAAAAACTACGGCTGGCCGGTGATTACCTACGGCATCGACTATAGCGGTGCGCCCATAGGTCAGGGCATTACTGCGCGCGAAGGTATGGAGCAGCCGGTCTACTACTGGGATCCGGTCATAGGCCCATCCGGCATGACGTTTTACGAGGGCGACATGTTCCCCTGGCAAAACAATATGCTGATCGGCTCACTGAATCCCGGCGGTGTGGTGCGCATTATGCTGAACGGTAATCGAGTGGTCGGCGAGGAGCGTTTACTGCGCAGCTTCGGCCGGGTGCGCGACGTGGAAGTGACCGAGGATGGCGCCTTCTGGATCATCAATGACCCAGGCCAACTGGTGCGCGTTAGCCGGGGGGATTAGAGCAGCTCGCTGAGCGGAGTCGAGGCTTCGACTTCGCTCAGCCACCGGGCTTCGACTTCGCTCAGCCACCGGGTTT
>CAYZVN010000073.1:0-2389 GCA_964482025.1 uncultured Saccharophagus sp.
CCGGTGGCTTTGGGATAAGCATCTATACTAAAAACATTCATTGCCTAGGAGGTCAGAGATCCGACCTTTGGGCATTCACCAGAAGGTAAAGCGTCGCATGAATCCAAGTCGTCCAGTCAAAGTCATTGCGGTCACCGGAGGCAAGGGTGGGGTCGGCAAAACGAATCTTTCGGTCAATCTCAGCGTCGCGCTGGCGGAAATGAAGCGCCGTGTCGCGCTGATGGACGCCGACCTAGGGTTGGCGAATGTGGATGTACTCCTGGGTTTACAGGCGCGCTTCACGCTGGCGGATGTGCTCAGCGGCGAGTGTACGATTCGCGATGTTCTGCTTAATGGCCCAGGGGGAGTGAAGGTAGTGCCGGCATCTTCCGGGGTTTCCAATATGGCGAAACTGTCCAATCAGGAACATGCCGCCATTATTCATTCGTTTAGCGAACTCGGCGATCAACTCGACATACTGATGATCGACACAGCGGCAGGCATTTCCGACACCGTCGTCAGCTTTGTGCGTGCCGCGCAAGAAGTCATAGTGGTGGTGTGCGATGAGCCTTCCTCCATCACCGATGCCTATGCATTGATTAAATTGTTGAATACCGAACATGAGGTCTTCCGCTTCCGCGTGATTGCCAATATGACCCGTACCCAGCAAGAAGGCACGCTTTTGTTCAACAAACTCAACGGCGTGTGCGAGCGGTTTCTCGACGTGTCTCTGCAGTATCTCGGGGCTGTACCCTTCGACGAAAACGTCCGCAAGGCGGTACAAAAACGCAAGGCGCTGCTGGAATTTGCACCCCACTGCAAAGCGTCTCAGGCGATTCGCGCCCTGGCTCAAAAAATTGATGCATGGCCCGCGCCTCATACCGCCCGTGGCCATCTGGAATTTTTTCTCGAGCGCCTCTTGATGTCCGCCGACGTGGGCACCTGATAACTGCGCTCCACAGCGAAAATCGACATGACAGCAACCAGCTTACAAGCTCCGTGCGATTGGCGGAGCATCGTCTCAATAACGCTTTTGCAATACTTTACTACCGTGGTCGCGGGCGAGCTTAAACCCTCGCGGCTTGGATGAATGATCAGGTGAATCAGTGATAGCGGGACGAATGGTATACGAACAAAAACCGCGAGGAGGTATCCAGGTTGAGCAATATGCTTATCTTGTTAAGCGTATCGCCCTGCATATGATCGCCCGCCTGCCGGCGAGCGTGCAGCTTGACGATTTATTGCAGGCGGGCATGCTCGGTTTGTTGGAGGCCGCGCAGAAGTTCGATGGCGGCAAAGGCGCTTCCTTTGAAACCTACGCCGGCATTCGCATCCGCGGCGCCATAGTAGACGAAATGCGGCGCGGCGATTGGGTGCCGCGCTCGGTGCATCGCAATGCCCGCCGCATTACCGAAGCGATGAAGCAACTGGAAGGGCGCCTAGGGCGCGAGGCGAAGGATACCGAAATTGCCGAGGAAATGGACGTCAGCCTGGATGAGTACCACACCATGGCCAACGACAGTCTGAGCGGTCGACTGTTCAGCCTCGATGAAATGCTGCACGAAGACGAGATCAACACCACCCAAATATCGGTGAGTGAAATGCTGCACGGTCCCGCTGAGGTCGCACAGCGTCAAGCGCTGAAAAAAGCCTTGGCGCAGGCCATCGACGACTTGCCGGAGCGGGAGAAAATGGTGTTGTCGCTGTATTACGAAGAGGAAATGAACCTCAAAGAAATTGGTTTGGTATTGGGGGTGAGCGAATCCCGCGTATCCCAGATACACACTCAAGTGGCACTAAAACTGAAGAAAAAAATGACCGACTGGTGAGCCAGCCCAAAAATGCCACTCATCAACTGCCGCGCC
This sequence comes from uncultured Saccharophagus sp., assembly GCA_964482025.1. Classification (GTDB taxonomy): domain Bacteria; phylum Pseudomonadota; class Gammaproteobacteria; order Pseudomonadales; family Cellvibrionaceae; genus UBA5868. The sequence goes on from CAYZVN010000073.1 coordinate 1,845, forward strand.
TAGATAAGGCTCGCTGCCCGGAACGCAACGACAATATATTTTCTGGCCGCACGGCGCTGACGGACTAGACTTGTAAGAGCCGAGCTTGCAGCCACGTGCGCAGGTTGCACGCCATAACAAACCCTGCTGACACAATTTGAAATAAGTGGGAAACCGGAGGTTGCGTTGGACAAAAACATGAAAATCCTCATTGTCGACGATTTCTCGACCATGCGCAGGATCATCAAAAATCTGCTGCGGGATTTGGGTTTTACCAACACCCAGGAGGCAGATGATGGCACCACCGCGCTGCCTATGCTGCGCAACGGTGACTTTGATTTTTTGGTCACCGATTGGAACATGCCGGGTATGACCGGCTTTGATTTACTCAAGCATGTACGCGCCGATCCACGGCTGGCCTCGCTGCCGGTCTTGATGGTGACGGCGGAGGCTAAACGCGATCAAATTATCGAAGCGGCACAGGCCGGCGTGAACGGCTATGTGGTTAAGCCATTTACGGCGCAAGTGCTCAAAGAAAAAATCGACAAGATTTTTGAGCGCGTCGG
>CAYZVN010000073.1:2489-14599 GCA_964482025.1 uncultured Saccharophagus sp.
GTCGGTGGTTAATTGAATATTAAGTGGTGGGTCCGGTAATGGTTAAAGCAAATCGCTCGGAGAACGATGTCAAGTTTGTCGCCGAGTTACAGGACTGCGCCAAACTGCTGATCGAAAAACTGCAGAATGACGATTTCGAGGATGCCTCGCAGCTGATTTATAACTTATATCAGGTGCGTGACCGACATGTTTTTCAGACGGTCGGCAGGCTCACCCGTGCGCTGCACGATGCGATCATCAATTTTAATGTAGACGCGAACCTGTACCCCGAGGCCAATGCCTCGGAAATTCGCGATGCCTCAGAGCGCCTGCAATATGTCATTCGCATGACCCAGGATGCCGCCAATCGAACCATGGATCGAGTGGAGGCGGCGGTGCCCGTTGCCGCCAATCTCGGCGAAGAGGCACACGCGCTGCGCGCCGAGTGGGAAAGGCTGCGCCGCCGGGAACTGAGCAAAGAAGAGTTTGCCAGTCTCTACGAGCGCATCCGCAATTTCCTTGCGCAAATGGACGAAGGCGCAGGTACGCTTCATCAAAATTTACAGGCAATTCTTTTAGAGCAGGGGTTTCAGGATATTACCGGGCAACTGCTGAAAAAAGTCATCGGCTTGATCATGGATGTTGAGAAAGAACTGGTTCATCTAGTGCGCATTGCCGGACAAGTTGAAGAAGTCACCGGCATAGCGACCGAACCCCGAGTACAGGAGCCAAAATCCGGTGCATCCATTAGTGCGGAAGGCCCGCAAGTCCACGCCCGTGCCGATGTGGTGAAGGGGCAGGACGAGGTGGACGACCTGCTATCAAGCTTGGGCTTCTGAGAGGTGCGGAATGTCGTTCGGCGAAGATGACGAGATTCTTCAAGACTTCCTGCTGGAGGCCGGAGAGATTCTTGACCTTTTGTCCGAGCAGCTGGTCGAGCTGGAACAGAAGCCGGGCGATCGGAATCTGCTCAATGCGATTTTTCGCGGTTTTCACACGGTTAAAGGCGGTGCCGGCTTTTTGCAGCTGGATACCATGGTGGAGTGCTGCCACGCCACCGAAAACCTGTTCGATATATTGCGCAACGGCGAGCGCGAGGTGACGCCGGTGTTGATGGACGTGGTGCTGCAGGCACTGGATACCATCAACGCGCAATATCGCAAGATCTCCCAACGGCAAGAACCCATGCGCGCATCGCCGCAGCTGATGGCGAATTTGCAAGCGCTGGTGAACGGCCAGGAGCCTCAAGTATCGCCGGACCCGTCGCAAGCAGCGGGTACAGCAGTGGAGTCGTCCAGAGGCCTGGATTTAACCGACGATGAGTTTGAAGGATTTCTCGAGGTTATTAGCGACTCGGCGAAAAGTACCCAAACACCCCCTTCAGAAACCTCTGCCGCGACCCCGCCCAGCGATGAAATATCGGAAGACGAGTTTGAGGCCCTGTTGGACCATCTCCACGGTGCAGGCAAGGCTCCCGGTAAAGAGGCTTCCGCATCGGCTCCCCCCGCGCCAAGGGCAGGCGATGGTGAAATCACCGAAGATGAATTTGAGGCGTTGCTCGACCAGCTTCACGGGGCTGGCAGAGGTCCACAAGGCACTGCTGCAGAGCCGGCAGAAGATTCCGAACACGGTCAACCGGCGCCCGCCGCGGCGGACCTGATTACCGATGATGAATTCGAAGATCTGCTCGACCAATTGCACGGCCGTGGCAAAGGGCCCGCCGCTGGACCGGGCAAGGTCAAGGTCGAGCTAACCGAGTCCGTCAGTGAACCGCGCCGCGACGAGGTCGCTTTGGCGGCACCCAAACCGCGCGATGCCGATGCTCCCTCCCGCAACCGCGATAGCGCCCCCGCCGCCAGCGGCAGTGCTGCGGGCAGGCAAGCAGAGACCACAGTACGCGTGGACACCCAGCGGCTCGACGACATTATGAACATGGTCGGCGAGCTGGTTCTGGTGCGCAATCGCCTGGTGCGTCTGGGAACGGACACCACCGACGAATCGCTTTCCAAGGCGGTTGCCAATCTCGATGTGGTGACGGCCGATCTGCAGACCGCGGTGATGAAGACCCGCATGCAGCCCATTAAGAAAGTCTTCGGCCGCTTTCCGCGAGTGGTGCGCGATATGGCGCGCAATTTGAAAAAAGAAATCCATTTGGAGTTGGTGGGCGAAGAAACTGACTTGGATAAAAACTTAGTCGAGGCCCTGGCCGATCCGCTGGTGCACTTAGTGCGCAACTCGGTGGACCACGGCATTGAATTGCCGTCGGTGCGGGAAAGTCTCGGCAAACCTCGGGTGGGCACGGTGGTGTTGTCGGCAGAGCAAGAGGGCGACCATATTTTATTGTCGATCAGCGACGATGGCGCCGGTATGGACCCAGTCAAGCTGCGAGAAAAAGCCGTGGAAAAGGGCATTCTTGAGGCAGATGCCGCAGCGCGCTTATCGGATACCGAAGCGTTCAACTTAATTTTTGCACCGGGGTTTTCGACTAAAACGGAGATTTCCGATGTCTCCGGCCGCGGTGTCGGGATGGACGTCGTCAAAACCAAAATATCCCAACTCAATGGCTCGGTCGAAATCCAGTCGAAACAAGGAGAGGGCACGCGCCTAAGCATCAAGGTGCCGCTCACCTTAGCGATTATGCCGACCTTGATGATTATGCTCGAACGCCAGGCGTTTGCGCTGCCTCTGGTCAACGTCAACGAAATTTTTCAGATGGATCTCACCAAGTCGCACGTGATTGATGGGCAGGAGTGCGTGACCATTCGCGATAAAGCAATTCCGATTTTTCACTTAAAAAAATGGCTGGTGCGCGGCTATCACGACAGCAAAAAAGTACCCGGCGCACATGTGGTAATTGTCACAGTGGGGACCCAGCGTGTCGGCTTCGTAGTGGATCAGTTAATTGGCCAGGAAGAAGTGGTGATTAAACCGCTCGGCAAAATGTTGCAGGGCACTCCTGGAATGGCCGGTGCCACCATTACCGGCGACGGAACCATCGCTCTGATTTTAGACGTTCCGAGTCTATTGAAGCGCTACGCGGGCGGGATCTAGAACGAATTTTCTCAAGCAGGAGTGGCCGTGGTTTACAAAGTTTTGGTGGTCGACGACTCCAGTTTTTTTCGCGGGCGCCTGAAAGACATCATCAACGAGCACCCGGAACTCAAGGTCGTCGGTCTTGCCACCAACGGCCAGGAGGCAATTGATCTGGCGGAGCAACTGCGGCCGGACATTATCTCCATGGACTATGAAATGCCTTATCTGGATGGCGTTTCAGCCGTGCGCGCGATTATGGCGAAACACCCGGTGCCGATTGTGATGTTCTCGTCTTTAACCTACGAGGGCGCGCGCATCACCCTAGATGCGCTAGACGCAGGGGCGGTCGATTTTATTCCCAAAAACTTCGCTGAGGTATCGCGTAACTCCGACACGCTGAAAAAAAAGCTGCAGGAAACGTTGCTGATGTTTGCCCGTCAAGCGCAGCCGCGTGCCATTTCCCCGTCTGCGCGCCTTGCGCGTGAGCCGCACAGAATCGCGGCAGAACCCCATAAGCGCCCGCTGGCGGATATACCCCATTCTGCACCGCGCCGCACTTTGCGAGGCAAGCTCAAAATACTGGTGATTGGCGCATCAACCGGTGGGCCGGTGGCGCTGTCGGAAGTTATTCAAAAACTACCGGCGTCGTATCCTTTGCCCGTGGTAATCATTCAACATATGCCGGAACACTTCACCCGGGCGTTTGCTGAGCGCCTTAACCGGATTTGCGCTGTGCAGGTGGCCGAGGCGACCGATGGCATGCAATTGCAACCGGGTAAAGTGTTGGTCGCACCCGGCGGCAAACAGTTGATGTTTGATCGCTACGGCGGTGTCAAAATTCTGCCGGGGGATGAGCGTGTCAGCTATCGCCCCTCCCTCGATATTGCCTTTGGCTCGGCCGCTAATATTTTTGGCGCTGCGGTACTCGGGGTGGTGCTCACCGGCATGGGTTCAGATGGCAGCGAGGGTGCGCGGCTGTTAAAACAAAAAGGCGCGGTGATCTGGAGCCAGGACCAGGCGAGCTGCGTCGTCTACGGCATGCCCAAAGCGGTGGCGGAGTTGGCGGATGAAATTTTGCCGCTGAACCAAATTGGCCCGCGCTTAGTACAGGAACTCTGACCATGGATATGCTCGCGGTTATCGGTGTCGTCATAGGGTTTGCCGCCTTGATCGGCGGCAATTTTCTCGAAGGCGGCTCCTGGGAGTCGCTGATCAACGGCCCGGCCGCATTAATCGTGTTCGGCGGCACTCTGGGCGCGGCTATCTTGCAAACGCCGAAAGCCAGTCTGCAGCGGGCGCTGCAGCTCTCCGCCTGGATTTTCCATCCGCCGCGCCTGCAGTTTCAGCAGGGCATCGATAAAGTCGTGCGCTGGGCGAAAACGGCGCGTAAAGATGGCTTGCTGGGGCTGGAAAATATCGCCGAGCTTGAGAAGGATGGCTTCTCGCGAAAGGGCTTGCAGCTGTTGGTCGACGGCAGTGAGTCCGAAGTGATTCGCCACGTGCTGGAAACGGATTTGATCGTGGCGGAGAAGCGCGATTTCGATGCGGTGAATTTTTACGAGAGCATGGGCGGCTATGCCCCGACCATCGGCATCATAGGTGCAGTGATGGGGTTGATCCACGTGATGCGTCACCTTACCGACCCGGCGATGCTCGGCCCCGGAATTGCCGTTGCCTTTGTCGCCACCATTTACGGCGTTGCTTTTGCCAACTTGTTGCTGCTGCCGGTGGCCAATAAGTTGCGCCAGTGCGTACGGGAGAACTCGCAATTCCGCGAGCTGATGATCGAAGGCATTATCGCCATCGCCGAAGGCGAAAATCCCCGCGCGATTGAAATGAAACTCAGTGGCTACTTGCGCTGACGGATATGTCCATGAACCGCCGTCGCCGTCGCGAAGAAGACCACCAGAGCAAAACCAGCCACGAGCGCTGGCTGGTGTCTTACGCCGATTTCATCACGCTGCTGTTTGGCTTTTTTGTCGTTATGTATTCGGTTTCTCACGTCAACGAGCAGAAATACCGTGTGCTTTCGGAAACCTTGTCCAACGTATTTCAAGGCAATACCACCCAGCGGGTGGCAGAAGAGGTCAGTGATGCGAACCCGTTGGATAATCGCGGCACCATCAGTGGGCTTTCACCGCAGGTGAACCTGGTGGACACCGAAGTTCTCGCCCGCGATTTGCAGGAGGCACTGGTCCATCTTGTGCAGCCGGGGCAGGTGACGATCGCGGCGACGGAGGAGTGGGTGCAAATTGACCTTAATGCCAACGTCTTGTTCGACTCCGCCCGCGCCGACCTAAAGCCGGAAGCCGGTGAACTGTTCCGCCAGATTGCCATAAGGCTGGCCCCTTTCGACAACCAAATTGAAGTGTCTGGGCACACGGATAATCTGCCGATCCGGACCGACCGCTTTCAGAGCAATTGGGAGTTGTCGTCTGCCCGCGCCGCCTCGGTGGTGCGCCTGCTCGCCGAAAGCGGCATCGCCGCCGAACAGCTGGCTGCGGTGGGTTACGGCGAGCACCGCCCGGTGGCGGACAACGCCACTGAAGCAGGGCGGGCAGCGAATCGGCGCGTTGTTCTAATGGTTGCTCGCCACGCCGTGGAGCGCCAAGTGGTGCCGCTCGATAAAGTCGATCCTGCAGCGCCCCAGTCTCCTCAGCCGCCCCTTGCGCCCACTGCTACCAACGCCTCGGCGGAGGAGGCAACTGCACAGCCAAAATCCCTCATCGAACCTGTGCGCTTGAAACATGGCGGTTTGCTCTTCACTCGCGACCCGGAGCAAGAGCCTGACTGAGTTGGCCCAGAGTGCACGCTTCTTGCGTAGAGGGTGGAAAGCGTAAAAGCGTCATAAATCCGGCAAGAGGGCGATTCTTTGCAAGTTTGGGCGGTAGCAAATCAAAAGGGCGGCGTGGGCAAAACCACCACGGCCGTTGCGCTCGCTGGTCTGGCCGCCAGTCGCGGTAAACGCGTGCTCTTGGTCGATCTCGACCCACACGGCTCGCTCACCAGCTATTTTCGCCTTAATCCGGATGCGCTGCCGAGCAGCACCTTCACTTTGTTTCAGGAGCGCAAAAAACTGTCGACGAGTCTCGTCGGCCAATTGGTGGTGCCAACGGACTATCAACGGCTGAGTTTGCTACCGGCCAGTACTGCACTGGCCACTTTAGAGCGCCAAGCCATAGGCCACGACGGTATGGGGTTGGTGATCGCCAAAGCGCTCGCGCAGCTCTGGGATGATTTTGATCTGGCCGTGTTGGACTGCCCGCCGCAACTTGGGGTGCTAATGGTAAATGCTCTGGCCGCCTGCCAGCAGCTGATTATTCCGGTGCAGACCGAGTTCCTGGCCCTTAAAGGATTGGAGCGGATTCTTCATACCTTGCAGATGATGCGGCGATCCCAAAGTCGGGAGCTGCCATTCGTCATAGTTCCAACCTTGTTTGATCGCCGCACCCAAGCGTCCGTTTCCTCCCTGCGCTCGCTGCGTAACACCTATGGCGAGCAAGTCTGGCCCGGCGCCATCCCGGTCGATACAAAACTCCGCGATGCCAGCAGAGCGGGCGTGCCGCCGCACCTGTTTGCGCCGAACTCGCGCGGCGTTGAAGCTTATTTAAGCTTATTAAATTATTTATCATCCTCTCGCGCTGCTTGAGCGCCATTTCTTACGACATATAAACAATCGTCTGTCCAATAAGCGATCTCTGGCGCGTAAATCACTATTGTGGATAAAGATTCTTGGCACTCCGTCGCTTTGTTCAAAAAATAACAAATTGGTCGAGAAATTAAGCGAAGCTTTGCTTGTTCGGTAAAAATTCACTGATATAATGCGCCGGATTTTGTGAGCTGCGGCAATGCACTTTGGGATTTAAGCTGACCGCTTGCTGCCCCTCATAAGCCATTCGTATCGGGCCAGACGTCATCTCAAAAGTTAAGATCCGACATTTTTGAGATGGCTTCTCATAGACTGAGCTTGGTGTAACCGATAACACCATCGCACATGGACCCCATGTGCGAAAGGGTGCTGCTTTCCTCAAAAACATCTTAGTTTGCAGTTCAAAGTCCAGCGTTAGCTTGTGTGCCGCACCGTTTGGCCGTCGTTTTGTGCGGATATTCGGTATCTGTGGAGAGGGATCTGTATGTTGTACAACAGCTATGAGTTCATCCTGGCATTTCTGCCAGTGACTTTTTGCGTTTATTTTCTTCTCAATCGCAGTCATAAAGTTGAAGCGGGCAAAGTCTTCTTAGTACTGAGCAGCTTGTTTTTCTACGGCTACTGGAACCCCATTTATATTCCCCTTATCCTAACTTCCATGACGGTCAACTATTTGATCGGGCAACGTTTGGGCAAGGGGGAGGGCAAAAAGAATACTCTCTGGGCGGGTGTTCTCTTTAATGTCGGCCTGTTGGGCTATTTCAAATACAGCGACTTTTTCCTAGCCAACGTTAATTGGGTTTTCGGCACCGACTTTGATTTACTCCATCTAACCTTACCGCTTGCCATCAGCTTTTTTACCTTTCAGCAAATCGCTTATCTCGTGGACAGCTATCGCAATGAAACCCGCGAATATAGCTTTCTGAATTACATGGTGTTTGTGACGTTTTTCCCTCAGCTTATTGCTGGGCCCATTGTGCATCACAAAGAAATCATGCCGCAGTTTTCTAACGACCGTACCCGATATCTCGACTTCCGCAACATCGCCACCGGTATTTTTGTTTTTTCTATTGGTTTATTTAAAAAGGTGGTACTGGCGGATACCTTCGCCCAGTGGGCCAATACGGGTTTTAGTAACGCGGAAAATCTCGCCTTTATCGACGCCTGGGCGACTTCCCTATCCTATACCTTTCAGTTGTATTTTGACTTCAGTGGCTACGCCGATATGGCGATAGGCATTGGCTTGATGTTTAACATTCGCCTGCCTATCAACTTCAACTCTCCTTACAAAGCCTTAGACATTCAGGACTTTTGGCGGCGCTGGCATATGACCTTGTCGCGATTTTTGCGAGATTATATTTATATTCCACTCGGGGGTAATCGCCAGGGCCCATCGCGCACCTACACCAATTTAATGCTCACATTTTTAATCGGCGGTATCTGGCACGGCGCCGGCTGGACCTTTGTTTTTTGGGGGTTTTTACACGGTGCTGCGCTGGTGGTGCAACGCATTTGGTCGCAGCTCGGATTTCGTCTGGGCACGGTTATGGCGTGGTTAGTGACCTTCAATTTTGTCAATATCGCCTGGGTATTCTTTCGCGCAGAGCAGTGGCAGGACGCGGTGAATGTGCTGCGAGGTATGGTGGGGTTAAACGGTGTGGTTTTGCCCCAGGCATTGGCGCGAGTGTTGCCAGATTTGAGCGCGTGGGGCATCGTCTTTGGCGACTATATATCGGGTGTGCGCGGCTCACTCATGACACCGGTCTGGTTGCTAATGGGCTTTGCCATAGTGTTGTTGTTTAAGAACTCGATGGAAAAAATGGACGCTTTTGAACCCAGTGTGCGCCGTTTGGTGCTCGCGGCGAACTGCTTTGCAGTCAGTCTGCTGGGCATGTACCAAGTCACTGAGTTTCTCTATTTTAATTTCTGAGGTGGGGTGGCTATGAAGCATAAACATTGGTTGATGGCGTGGTTCAGCTACACAGCAGGGTTCGTCGGAATCGCGTTTATGTTGGTCGTCGTTTTAGTGCGCTATACCGACATGCCGCTGCGCTTTACTAAATCCATTTCTTATGACATCAAGATCAAGTTCGCCAAAGAGCAGCTCGCGAAAAGGGAATTCGATACCTTAGTTGTCGGCTCATCCATGGCGCTCAATAACGTCGATGCGGAGGTGCTAGAGGATTCGGAAGTGGTGCGTCGGGTGCTCAATCTGTCTTCTTGGGGAATGGCCACTTCCGAATGCCTGCAGTTACTGCAGATGTTGGATCTCACCGGGGTGAGGTATGTGGTGCACTCGGCGCAATATTTTGACTATGTCGGCGACCCGGATAAAGTACTGGATGAGCGCGAGATGCAGCGCTATTTCAACGGCGAGTTGGTGTTAAAGACCTACTTTCAGAATATTTCCCGGCTACCCCAAAGCGTGTGGGACTTGCTCGATTTAGAGAACGAGTACGGCGACAGTCGCACCCAGAGATATCTGGGATTTGACGACAGCGGTGGGGTGAATTTTGAGCGCGAGGGCTTTTTAGTCGATCAACGTAAATGGCAGGAAATACCACCCGTTGCCTCCACTCAGCTTAACGATGAGTACTTCAAGCACTTGCTCGCTATGCAAGAGTTCCTTATGGACAAGGGCATTCGCTTAGTGGTTGTGACTCCACCCTTTCGGCAAAATCTTTTGGCGCAAAGCCCGGAGTTTCGCAACTTCTTTATCGGCCATAAAGATTACCTTAAGCAACTGTCCCGCCGTGCGGGTTTTGTCTATGTCGACGCCCACGACCGCCTGGAACTCGACGACCAATTTTTCGTCGACGCGTCGCATCTGGATGCGCTGGGCGCGCAAAAGCTCACGAAGCTGGTGGTAAGTGCGCTGGAGCGTAAGCACGTGACCACGATCATGGAGATGTAACCGCACAAGCTCGCGTGTTCCATGAGCTTTTGCGGATGACCTCTTGCCGTTTTGCCTCCCTTTTTATTCATTCTTGCCTAACCTTAAAAAAGCGGCCGGGGATTTTGTCGGCTACGCTTATGCCTTTCTTATTTTTTCGGGCGCGCCCAAAAGGACGAGCCTGTGCAACTGAGCGTTTTTCCAAATAAGGGTATTGGTGGGTACTGAATGGCGCGCGACCAAGACGCAGTGCAGGCGTATCTCGACGACCTTCTGAGCGAGGCACCGACGGGAAGCGTACCGCAACCGGCGGATCTTACCGCGCCGGTCGGCGCAGCTCCTGCTGTGCCCCAGACCTCGGCGCTTGCCTTGCAGGAGCAAGTGCATTCGTTGGAAGCGATAAAGCGCCAACAGCTGCAAGCGCTGCTCGACCGCCCGGCGCCAGCCCAGGCACACGTCGCCGCTCCGGCACCCGTGCCGCCTACTGCGCCCGCAGAGACGACGCCGATTGTTGAGCCCCAAGCGGAGTGGGAGTCACCGCTTTTGCAGTGGGCGGACAACGGCCGCCCGGTGTGGGCGCAACAGAAATTTGATGCCTTGCTGTTTGATGTGGGAGGGCTGACCCTCGCAGTACCGCTGATTGCTCTGGGGCAGATCCATCCTTTGACGGGCGGCCTGACCCCGATTTTTGGTCAGGCGGAATGGTTTATGGGTTTACAGCCAACCCCCGCAGGACGCCTACGCACTGTCAACACCGCACTTTTTGTCATGCCGGAGCGCTACGATCCAGCCTTCCTTCAATCCGCCCGCTATGTGGTGTCCATTGATGGCACAGACTGGGGCTTGGCGGTGGATCGGGTTCAGCAACCTATCCGCCTGAACCCGGATGAGGTTACCTGGCGCAGCGTGCGCAGCAAGCGGCCCTGGCTGGCCGGCACCGTCAAAGCGGCCATGTGCGCACTGCTGGATGTGCCGCAGATCGGCCGCATTCTGCAGAGCCACGAACGCAAGCGCGCCGATACCTCCACTCGCCGCTAGAGCGGCCTTTCCCGTTTGCACCAGTGGCATAGATACTGCTGTTGACTATATTTAGTGGAGTTTGGTCGCGGTTTTTTGACGCTTGTACATCCAGCTGATCGACCACTTATTGAGGAATGCCGAGTATGGCCACCAATTTAATGAACAAAAACGCCGTCAATCAGGACGATCCGGTGCTGCAGTGGGTGACGTTTCACCTCGCCGGTGAGACCTACGGGGTTAATGTGATGCAAGTGCAAGAGGTCTTGCGCTACACCGAAATCGCGCCAGTTCCCGGCGCTCCGCTCTATGTGTTGGGCATTATCAATCTGCGCGGCAATGTGGTGACGGTTATCGATACCCGCAATCGTTTTGGCCTGGAACCGGGCGAGATTACCGACAACACCCGCATAGTGATTATTGAAGCGGAAAAGCATGTGGTGGGCATTTTGGTAGACAGCGTGGCGGAGGTGGTTTACTTGCGTCAGTCGGAAATTGAAACCGCGCCCAGCGTCGGCACAGACGACAGTGCCAAGTTCATTCAAGGGGTTTGCCATAAAAATGGCGAACTGTTGATTTTGATCGAATTGAACAAGCTGCTCACTGAGGATGAGTGGGCAGACTTGGATATTTGACGGAAGACGTTATGCCGCTACCGGACGCAATCGTGTGGCTACTGAGCGCCAGCCTGGCTATCAGCGTGCTTTGCCTTGTGGCACTGGCGCTGGTATGGCTTTGGTTCGCCCGACAGGCCGCCGCAGCGCAGGAGCGGATTCACCAACTGGATCAGAAAATCGGCGTCGCTACGAGTGGCGCAATTGGCATGGGCAACCGCATAGTGGCGCTAGAGCGTAAACTCCAGACTCTGCAAGACAAGCAGGAAGCACTCGGCGGGGTCGACGAATTCGCCTATAGCCAAGCGCTGCAAATGTTTGAGCAGGGGGCCGACGTGGCGACGGTGGCGTCCAATTGCGGATTTTCCGCATCCGAAGCGCAGCTAATGGCATTGGTCCAACAACAATTGCGCAAGCCGGACAAACCTTCCACCCGTAAAGCGCCCGCTAAATCCTCATGATGACGCGCAGCGCCATCGGCCGTTTCTCCTCCTTTTGCCTGTTCAGCCTAATGGTGTTGGCGCTGGCCGGCTGCAGCATTATCAGCGTCGACCAGAAAACTCGCTATCGCGATGCCGAAGGCTATTTTGAGCCTACACTCTTGACGCGTATCCAACCCGGAGAGACGTCACTCACTTGGTTGACTCAACACTTTGGCCGACCTTGGTATAGCGAGGCAGATGGACTTGAGGGTTATCCCGAAGAGGTCGGTGTTCATACTTGGCGCTTTGCGCGCGAGCAGCAAAAAAATACCCGCGTGCTGCTGTTGTTCAATTCCCGAAAAACCGATCTGCAATACGAATATCTGCACGTCGCAACCGAGGGCGATATTGTGAAGCGCGCTTGGAAGGATGAATTGGCAACGGTGGATATTCGTCGGTTGATGGCCGCGATGGGGTATCGCAAGGTTAAAAACCCTTCGACA
>CAYZVN010000074.1:0-14415 GCA_964482025.1 uncultured Saccharophagus sp.
GGGTCACGATGGAATTAAATATTGCTACACCCGAAGGTTCTAAAGGTACGGTTTCGGTATCGGATCTGACTTTCGGCAGAGAATTTAATCAGGATCTTGTCCACCAAGCGGTTGTTGCCTATATGTCTGCTGGTCGCCAGGGTACGAAGGCGCAGAAGAATCGCTCTGATGTATCAGGTGGTGGTCGCAAGCCGTGGAGACAAAAAGGTACTGGTCGTGCGCGTGCTGGCAGCATTCGCAGCCCTTTGTGGCGGACAGGTGGTGTCACATTTGCTGCGCGTCCACGCAGTTTTGAGCAAAAGCTCAATAAGAAAATGTATCGCGCGGCTATGCGCTGCATTTTGTCGGAGTTGGCTCGTCAAGAGCGTTTGGTAGTGGTTGAGTCATTTGATGTGGATTCGCCGAAGACCAAAGTTCTGGTGCAGAAGCTGGCGCAATACAATCTGGATGAAGTACTGATCGTCTCAGAGAATGTTGGTGAAAATCTTTATCTGGCCGCACGAAACCTGCATAAAGTTGAGGTTCGTGATGTTCAAGGATTGGATCCTGTTAGTTTGATCCGCTTTGAGAAGGTTGTGGTAACTGTCTCCGCTCTCAAACAAATTGAGGAGGCTTTGGCGTGAATCAGGAACGTATTTATAAAATCATCTTGGGACCGGTTATTTCCGAAAAATCCGCCCAGTTGGGTGAGTCTGCCGGTCACGCCGTATTTAAAGTCGTTAAAGACGCGCAGAAGCCAGAAATCAAAGCCGCTGTAGAGCAGCTTTTCAATGTAAAAGTGAAAAGCGTTCAGGTTTTGACGATGAAAGGTAAAACCAAGCGTACTCGCCATGGCATCGGTGTTCGTAACGACTGGAAAAAAGCCTATGTACGTCTTGAGCAAGGTCAAGACATTGACTTTGCCTTCGCGGAATAAGGAGCAGATAGAATGGCTATCGTAAAACGTAAACCCACATCTGCTGGACGTCGATTTGTTATCAGCGTCGTAAGCGCCGATTTACATAAAGGCGATCCCTACGCTCCATTGCTTGATCGTAAAACCCGATCGGGCGGACGTAATAACAACGGCCGTGTAACGGTTCGTCACGTAGGTGGTGGCCACAAGCAGCATTATCGCTTAGTGGATTTTCGTCGCAACAAAGACGGCATTCCTGCAACTGTTGAGCGCATTGAATATGACCCGAATCGTTCGGCACATATTGCTTTGGTTTGTTATGCCGACGGTGAGCGCCGCTACATTATTGCTCCTAAAGGGCTGACTGCGGGAGACCGCATCGAGTCCGGAGAGGCTGCGCCGATTAAAACGGGTAATACATTGCCGCTGCGCAATATTCCCGTTGGTAGCACTATCCACTGCTTGGAGCTTAAGCCAGGTAAGGGCGCACAGCTGGCGCGCTCTGCTGGTGCTTCGGTTCAGTTGGTTGCACGTGAAGGCCAATACGCCACAGTGCGTCTTCGCAGTGGTGAGATGCGTAAAATCTTGACAGATTGTCGTGCAACCATTGGTGAGGTGTCCAACAGTGAGCACAATCTGCGTTCGCTCGGTAAGGCCGGTGCAAAGCGTTGGCGTGGCGTTCGCCCCACTGTTCGCGGTGTTGCCATGAACCCGGTTGACCACCCGCATGGTGGTGGTGAAGGCCGAACTTCCGGCGGTCGCCATCCGGTAACTCCATGGGGTGTGCCGACTAAAGGTTACAAGACGCGTAAGAATAAGCGTACGACCAATATGATCGTGCGTCGTCGCACCAAATAATTCTTACGAACAACAGATAAAGCGAGGAATTTCCAGTGCCACGTTCACTGAAAAAAGGCCCTTTCATTGATCACCATCTTTTTGCCAAGGTGGAAGCGGCTGTAGCCAAAAGTGATCGTCGTCCAATTAAAACTTGGTCACGACGTTCTATGATCTCTCCGCAAATGGTTGGTTTGACTTTGGCGGTACATAACGGTCGTCAACATGTCCCCGTTCTGATTAACGAGGAAATGGTTGGCCATAAACTTGGTGAGTTTGCTGCTACCCGCACCTATCGCGGTCACGTGGCTGACAAAAAAGCGAAGCGTTAATACGCATCAGTTATCGAGGTAGAACGATGGAAGTAGCAGCGAAATTAAGAGGTGCTGGTCTGTCGGCGCAAAAGGCGAGACTGGTTGCAGATCAGATCCGCGGCAAAAGCGTTGAGCGGGCGTTGGATATATTGGCTTTCAGTCCCAAAAAAGGGGCGGCGATTATTAAGAAAGTCTTGGAGTCCGCGATAGCCAATGCTGAACATAACGAAGGCGCTGATGTAGATGAGCTGAAGGTGTCCACTGTATATGTGGATGAAGGTTTAACCATGAAGCGGATTAGACCGCGCGCTAAAGGTCGAGCAGATCGCATTAGTAAGCGCACTTGTCACATTACCGTTAAAGTAGCCGATCAATAAGAGAGCTCGCGTTATGGGTCAAAAAGTACATCCGACAGGCATCCGTCTCGGAATCGTTAAAAAGCATACTTCGACATGGTACGCGGGCAAAAAGCAATACGCTGACAAGCTCCTGACCGATCTCAAAGTACGAGACTACATTCGTACTGCCTTGGCTAACGCCTCTGTCAGTCGCATTGATATTGAGCGCCCAGCGAACACCGCTCGTGTCACTATTCATACGGCGCGTCCGGGAATAGTGATCGGTAAAAAGGGTGAAGATGTTGAAAAGTTGCGCGCACAAATTAGCAAGCAAATGGGCGTGCCGGTTCATATCAACATCGAAGAAATTCGTAAGCCGGATCTTGATGCCGCTTTGGTTGCCCAGAGCGTCGCGCAGCAGCTCGAGCGTCGGGTAATGTTCCGTCGAGCCATGAAGCGCGCTGTACAAAATGCCATGAGGCAGGGTGCAGAAGGCGTAAAGATTCAGGTTAGTGGTCGACTGGGTGGGGCTGAAATTGCAAGGACGGAGTGGTATCGAGAAGGCCGAGTTCCGCTCCATACTTTGCGAGCCGATATCGACTATGCCACCGCTGAGGCATCAACCACATATGGAATCATCGGCGTGAAAGTCTGGATTTTCAAAGGTGAAATCATAGGCGGTCTGGACGAAGTCGAGACCAACCAAAAGAGAAAGGGCGCTAAATAAGGGGTACGCAAAATGCTGCAACCGAAGCGTACGAAGTTTCGCAAGCAACAGAAAGGCCGCAACCGTGGTCTGGCCCAGCGCGGGTCGAAAGTTAGTTTTGGTGAGTACGGTCTCAAGGCTATTGGTCGAGGCAGAATTACGGCCAGACAAATCGAGGCTGCACGGCGAGCCATGACCCGACACGTTAAGCGTGGCGGTAAAGTTTGGATTCGCATCTTCCCGGATAAGCCAATTACGCAGAAGCCTCTGGAAGTTCGTCAGGGTAAAGGTAAAGGTGGCGTTGAGTACTGGGTAGCTCAAATTCAGCCTGGCAAGGTTCTCTATGAAATGGAGGGCGTTCCGGAAGAAACGGCGCGTGAAGCCTTTGCACTTGCGGCTGCTAAGTTGCCAGTGGAGACCACGTTTATTAAGCGGACGGTGATGTGATGAAAGCGAAAGATTTAAAAGATAAAACCGTCGAAGATCTGAACAAAGAATTGCTCGATCAACTGCAGGCGCAATTCAAATTGAGAATGCAAGCTTCGACTGGCCAGCTGACTCAAACGCATCTGCTCAAACAGACGCGTCGTGACATTGCACGCATCAAAACCGTGCTGCAGCAGAAAGCAGGTGCCTAAATATGTCTGAGAAGAAATTAGCTCGTATGTTAACTGGCCGCGTGGTCAGCGACAAAATGAATAAATCCGTTGTTGTGCTTATTGAGAGAAGGGTAAAGCACCCGATGTACGGTAAGTACTTGAGCCGCTCAACCAAGCTCAAAGCACACGATGAAAACAATGAGTGTCGCATTGGCGACCTGATTACCATCGCAGAATCTCGCCCGATTTCTAAAACCAAGTCTTGGACTTTGGTAAAAATCGAAGAGCGTGCTGCCGTTATATAAGCTGCCATAGCACAGTCAGGTTTTGGAGATTAGAAGATGATTCAGACTCAGTCCTATTTGGAAGTGGCAGATAACAGCGGTGCGCGTCGAGTGATGTGCATTAAAGTGCTGGGCGGTTCGCATCGTCGATACGCTGGTGTTGGTGACATTATTAAGGTGACTGTTAAGGAAGCTATTCCTCGCGGAAAAGTGAAGAAAGGGCAGGTAATGAAAGCTGTTGTTGTACGCACCAAAAAAGGCGTACGTCGCAGTGACGGCTCTTTGATTCGTTTCGATGATAATGCCGCTGTTTTGCTGAACAATCAGGATGCGCCTATTGGTACCCGGATCTTCGGGCCAGTGACCAGAGAGCTCCGTAGTGAAAAATTTATGAAGATTATTTCTTTGGCGCCGGAAGTCCTTTAAGTTGCGCATCGGAATTGAGGGTTAGGTAATGCGAAAAATTAAACGTAATGACGAAGTAGTCGTGATTACAGGTCGCGATAAGGGTAAGCGCGGTAAAGTCAATCGCGTACTTCCTGACGGACGATTGATTGTGTCCGGCATTCAAATGATCAAAAAGCATCAGAAGCCTAACCCGCAGTTGGGCGTTGCTGGTGGTATTGTTGAAAAAGAAGCTCCGATACAGGTATCCAACGTTGCGCTTTACAATCCCGCAACAAAAGCCGGTGATCGGGTGGGTTTCAAAGTACTGGATGATGGCAGAAAAATCAGAGTCTTCAAATCCAGTGGCGAAGCGGTAGACGCATAAGACGCATTGAGAGAGCTATGGCCAGACTACAAGAAGTTTACAAGAAAGAAATCGTCCAAAAATTGAAAGACGAGCTCGGTTTAAAGAACGTGATGGAAACTCCAAAGATCACCAAGATCACCGTAAATATGGGTGTGGGTGAAGCTATTGGGGACAAAAAGGTTCTCGAGAACGCGGTCGCCGACCTGGAAAAGATCACCGGTCAGAAGCCTGTGGTGACTAAGGCTCGAAAATCAATTGCCGGTTTCAAAATTCGTGAAGGCTGGCCAATCGGTTGCAAAGTAACCTTGCGTAACGACAAGATGTACGAATTTTTGGATCGTCTGATATCGATTGCTATCCCGCGAATCCGGGACTTTAGGGGCATAAGTCCGAAGCAATTTGACGGGCGTGGAAATTTCTCCATGGGTGTCAATGAGCAAATTATCTTTCCGGAAATTGAGTACGATAAAATCGACAAGCTGCGCGGGTTGGATATTTGTATTTCTACCAATGCCAGGACAGATGAAGAAGGTCGAGCTTTGTTGAAGGCATTCCATTTTCCATTTAAGGGCTGAGGCGGATAGTAAATGGCTAAGAAATCCATGATTGCTCGCGATCTTAAGCGAGCCAAGTTGAACGCAAAATACGAAGAGCGGCGAGCAGCTCTAAAAGAGATTATCTCTAGCCCGTCCTCAACAGACGAGCAAGTTTGGGAAGCCCAGGTTAAGCTGCAAAAACTGCCGAGAGACTCAAGTCATTCGCGTCAACAGCGCCGTTGCCAGATTACCGGCCGCCCACATGGTGTTTATAGAAAATTCGGTCTCTGTCGAAACAAAATCCGGGAAGCCGCAATGCGTGGTGATATCCCGGGCTTAGTCAAGGCCAGTTGGTAAGAGTGGATAGGAGCAAAAAACTATGAGTATGCAAGATCCATTGGCCGATATGCTCACTCGCATTCGCAATGCGCAAATGGTTGGTAAAACATCAGTTGTAATGCCATCTTCCAAGCTTAAGCAAAATGTCGCTCAAGTGTTGAAAGACGAAGGCTATGTCGCTGAGTTTGAAGTGAGTGAAGGTCCTAAGGCTGAATTGACTATTGAGCTTCGATACTTCGAAGGAAAGCCGGTAATCGCGCAACTCGATCGCGTGAGCCGTCCCGGTCTGAGAAACTATGTAAATAAAAACGATTTGCCATCTGTGCGTGGCGGTCTAGGCATTGCAATCGTCTCCACCAGTAAAGGTGTTATGACTGATCGTGCTGCTCGCGCCGCAGGTGTTGGTGGTGAAGTACTTTGTACCGTATTTTGATGCGGCGGAATTAGTGGGAAATTGTCATGTCACGTGTTGCGAAAAATCCAGTTCAGCTGCCGTCTGGCGTTGACGTAGTAATCAAAGGCCAGAATCTGACCGTTAAAGGTGGCAAAGGCTCCCTCGAGCTCGTTATAAACAGTAATGTCCTTGTCAAGCAGGAAGAGAGTCTTCTGACTTTTGCTGCACGAGACGGTGGCAAGCAATCAAAAGCTTTGGCGGGGACTACTCGCTCGCTCGTAAATAATATGGTTACCGGCGTAAGCTCGGGGTTCGAGCGTAAGTTGCAGTTGGTTGGTGTCGGTTATCGCGCCAAGGCTAACGGCAATGTATTGAGCTTATCAGTTGGCTTATCTCATCCGGTTGAATACGAGGTGCCGAAGGGCATTACCGTTGAGACGCCGACGCCGACCGAAATTGTATTAAAGGGTTCCGACAAACAAATGTTGGGACAGGTGGCTTCCGAAATTCGCGCGTTCCGTCCGCCTGAGCCGTATAAAGGTAAAGGTGTGCGATATTCCGACGAAACCGTTCTGCGTAAAGAAGCGAAGAAGAAATAGGATTAATGTATGTCAGACAAAAAAGTTTCACGTCTTCGTCGCGCTCTTCGCTCACGTGCAAAGATGCGTGATTTGGGTGCGGTACGTTTGTGTGTTCATCGTACACCGCGACACATGTATGCTCAGATCATTGGCGCTGAGGGTGACAAGGTGATAGCTGCGGCCTCGACCTTGGACAAAGATCTTCGCTCTGGTCCAACCAGTAATATCGAAGCAGCTAAAGCTGTTGGCAAGTTAATTGCCGATCGTGCGAAAGCCGCCGGTGTGGAAACAGTGGCTTTTGATCGAAGCGGCTTTAGATACCATGGTCGAGTTAAAGCTTTGGCAGATGCAGCCCGCGAGGCCGGATTACAATTTTAAAGGTTTGAATTATGTCGATGAATGAGAAAGATAGAGGCGCTGCCGAAGGTTTGCAGGAAAAATTGGTTCAGGTAAACCGGGTTGCTAAAACTGTTAAAGGTGGCCGGATTTTCGCCTTCACGGCACTGACAGTGGTGGGCGATGGCAACGGCCGAGTTGGTTTTGGCCGTGGAAAAGCTCGCGAAGTTCCAGTTGCCATTCAGAAGGCTATGGAGGCCGCTCGACGTAATATGATCAGTGTTGATCTCAAAGGCGACACCATTCATTACCCTACCCACGGTCGTCACGGTGCGTCCAAAGTGTACATGCAGCCAGCTTCTCCAGGTACTGGAGTAATTGCCGGCGGTGCCATGAGAGCAGTGTTGGAAATTGCAGGTGTGCAGAACGTATTAGCGAAATGTTACGGATCAACTAATCCGGTAAACGTGGTGCGAGCAACTTTTAATGCGCTCGGGGAGATGCAATCTCCAGAATCCGTTGCCGCTAAGCGTGGTAAAACCGTAGAAGAGATTACCGCTTAATTTTCTCATTGTTTTGGGATACGAATACCATGGCTAACAAAACAATCAAAGTGACTCAGATAAAGAGCTCGTTCGGTCGCCTTAAGGCGCACAGGGCTTGTATCTCTGGTTTGGGTCTGCGTCGTATTGGTCACACCGTTGAAGTACTGGATACTCCTTCTATTCGCGGGATGATCAATAAAGTTTCTTATATGGTTAAGGTTGAGGACTGACAGATGCATCTAAATACCTTGGGCTCTGCACCTGGCAGCAGAACTACCAAAAAGCGAGTAGGGCGCGGCATCGGTTCCGGGCTCGGCAAAACTTGTGGGCGCGGCCATAAAGGTCAGCGTGCAAGAAAGAGCGGAAATGCTCGGCCGGGTTTTGAAGGCGGTCAAATGCCTTTGCAGAAGCGCTTACCTAAATATGGTTTTACCAGTCGCGTCAGCTTATCGGCGGCGGAAGTTCGCCTGGCGGAAATCAATGGCGTAGAAGCGGAAGTTATTGATCTTGAGACCTTACGTACAGCCAATGTAATTGGTCATAACGTGAAAAGCGTCAAGATTTTTCTTTCCGGTGAAATCACTAAGCCTGTGACCATCAAAGGACTTGCTGTGAGCAAAGGCGCCAAGGCTGCAATTGAAGCCGCTGGTGGAAAAGTAGAAGACTAAGAGAGGCTTTCATGGCAGCTCCAGGCGTACTTTCTCTGGGCAATCAAAAAGGTTTAGGCGAGCTTTGGACTCGCCTAAAATTTTTGCTTTTGGCCCTTCTGGTGTACCGGATAGGTACGCATATTCCTGTTCCAGGAATTGATCCTGGCCAGGTTCAGGCGTTGTTTGAACAAAACCAGGGAACCTTCCTGGGAATGCTCAATATGTTCTCCGGCGGTGCCTGGGAGCGTATGAGTATTTTGGCGTTGGGCATCATGCCTTACATCTCCGCGTCGATCATCATTCAGATGATGACAGCAGTTGTGCCGTCACTTGAGGCGATTAAAAAGGAAGGTGAAGCGGGCCGTCGTAAAATCAACCAATACACGCGCTATCTGACGGTTGTGCTGGCGCTCGTGCAAGGTGTGATTATGGTGGCCGGTATGGCTGGGCAGGGGATGTCTCACACCGCTCTGCCAACGGTTAGCTTTTACATTGTTGCGGTGTCATCAGTACTTACTGGCGCGGTATTTATGATGTGGCTCGGTGAGCAGATTACCGAGCGAGGCGTAGGCAATGGTATTTCGATGCTGATTTACGCCGGTATTGTGGCCGGCTTGCCTGGCGCTTTCGGTACAGTAATCGAAAGCACACGCCAGGGAAATCTTCATCCGCTGATGCTGTTGGTGATTTTAGTAAGCGTAATCGCGATCGTTTGGTTCGTGGTGCGCATGGAGCGCGGCCAGCGTCGCATTACCATAAATTACGCAAAACGACAGCAAGGACGCCACGGCTACGCTCAGCAGACCAGCCACTTGCCGCTGAAGATCAATATGGCGGGCGTAATCCCCGTTATTTTCGCCAGTAGTTTGTTGTTATTTCCGGCGTCTATTGCCCAGTGGTTCGGGCAGTCGAGCGAAGGAAAAATGGGTGAAATACTGCAGGATATTGCGTTGGCGATAGGCCCTGGGCAGCCACTGAACTTCATCGTCTTTGGCGGCATGATCATTCTGTTTTGCTTTGTGTATACAGCAATGATTTATAACCCCAAAGAAGTAGCGGACAACCTTAAGAAAGGCGGCGCCTATATTCCAGGGATCAGACCGGGTGAGCAGTCGGCGAAGTATATCGACAATGTATTGACCCGCCTCACATTGATCGGCTCTATCTATATCGCAGGTGTGTCACTGATGCCGCAATTTTTAGTTGCATACACTGGGATTCCCGTGTATTTAGGCGGCACCTCATTACTGATTGTGGTGGTGGTCGTGATGGACTTTATGTCACAAGTTCAATCACACCTTATGTCTCATCAGTATGAATCGGTTTTGAAAAAGGCAAATTTAAAAGGGTATGGGCGGTAATACGCTAAATTTGAGGTTCATTTTATGAAAGTTCGAGCATCTGTAAAAAAGGTCTGCAGAAACTGCAAGATCGTTCGCCGCAAAGGTGTCCTTCGTGTGATATGTGAAGTGACACCAAAGCACAAGCAGCGTCAAGGTTGATGTTGTTGGCGGATTTCATCCGCCTTTCAAGGATGAATAAGGGGGTACTAACTGTCGGAGACAACTCTCCTATTGAATTCCGGTGAAGAAGTCGCTATTATCCCGCGCCCTCATTAGAGGGTTCGCGCGGATCTCTCTTCGCCGTTAGTATCGCAGAATAAAAGTAATTGGAGTAATCCCAATGGCCCGTATTGCTGGTGTCAACATACCAGATCAAAAACACGCTGTAATTTCCTTAACTTATGTCTACGGGATAGGTCGTACGCGAGCGAAAGCGATTTGTTCTGCGGCCGGTATATCTGAAAGCGCCAAGATCGGCACGCTGAGTGAAGAGCAGCTAGAAGCGCTTCGTACCGAAGTCGGCAGATACACTGTAGAAGGTGATTTGCGCCGGGAAGTTTCCATGAGCATCAAAAGGCTGATGGATCTCGGTTGCTATCGTGGATTGCGCCATCGCCGTAACTTGCCAGTGCGAGGTCAACGTACCAAGACCAACGCCCGCACTCGTAAAGGCCCGCGCAAACCGATCAAACGTTAATTCAATCGCTTTAAGCTAGGAAATCTACAATGGCTAAGCCTGCAAAAGCAGCCCCGCGTAAAAAGGTCAAAAAGACCGTCGTGGATGGCGTTGCCCATATTCATGCTTCATTTAATAACACTATTGTCACGATCACGGATCGCCAAGGTAATACCTTAAGCTGGGCGACTTCCGGTGGATCTGGTTTCCGAGGTTCTCGCAAAAGTACTCCATTTGCGGCTCAGATTGCCGCTGAGCGTGCCGGTCAAGCAGCTCTGGAGTACGGCTTGAAGAACCTTGATGTCGAGGTCAAAGGACCTGGCCCAGGTCGAGAGTCCGCAGTGCGCGCTCTTAATAACATCGGCTACAAAATTACGAATATCACTGATGTGACGCCGATTCCCCATAATGGCTGTCGTCCGCCCAAAAAGCGTCGAGTGTGAGGAGGTAGAGAACAATGGCTCGTTATATTGGACCAACCTGTAAGCTCGCTCGCCGTGAAGGAACAGATCTGTTTCTGAAAAGTGGCGTGCGTCCCCTGGAATCAAAGTGTAAAGCAGAGACTGGCCCAGGCCAGCATGGCCAGCGTCGCGGCCGGCTCTCTGACTACGGTGTTCAGCACCGTGAAAAGCAAAAAGTTCGCCGCATTTATGGTGTTCTGGAGAAACAGTTCCGTAACTATTACGGAGAGGCCGCTCGCCGCAAGGGTGCTACTGGTGAAAACCTGCTGAAGTTGCTCGAATGCCGTCTGGATAACGTGGTTTATCGTATGGGCTTTGGTTCCACCCGCGCGGAATGCCGTCAGCTGGTGAGCCACAAAGCTATTATGGTTAACGGCAAAACGCTGAATATTCCGTCCTACCAAGTGCAGGTCGGCGATGTCATCGCTGTGCGCGAAAAAGCAAAGAATCAGCTGCGTATCCAAGGTGCGTTAAGCATTGCTGGTCAGCGTGGAGATGTTGATTGGGTGGACGTGAATACGGAAAAGAAAGAAGGAGTTTTCAAGCGTATTCCAGATCGCGGTGATTTGTCTGCGGATATCAATGAAAACCTGATCGTCGAGCTCTACTCGAAGTAAGCCCACTCCAATCTGTTAACAGGAATGCTTATGCAAACTGCTGTGAATGATTTTCTGACACCCAAAAATATCGATGTCACGGAGTTGGGACCAACCAGAGCGAAAGTCGTACTGGAGCCGCTTGAGCGCGGTTTCGGTCATACGCTCGGCAACGCATTGCGTCGCATTCTGCTTTCTTCAATGCCGGGCTGTGCGATCTCAGAAGTTGAGATCGAAGGCGTTCAGCATGAATACAGTGCGATTGAAGGTGTTCAGGAAGATGTCATTGAGATTCTCCTGAACCTTAAAGAAGTGGCTGTAGTGATGCACGGTAAAGACACGACGGTCCTGACGCTCAACAAGCGCGGCCCCGGACCTGTCACAGCCGGTGACATTAAGCTGGACCACGATGTTGAGATTAAGAATCCTCAACTGGTTATCGCCAACATCACGGCTGATGTCGAGTTGAATATGCGGCTCACCGTTACTCGCGGTCGCGGCTATCAGCCTTCCGATGCGCGTTCACGCGATGACGAGGAAACCCGTGCAATTGGTCGCTTGCAACTGGATGCCAGTTATAGCCCGGTTAAGCGCCTCGCTTACACAGTAGAAAGTGCGCGTGTTGAGCAGCGTACGAACCTGGATAAGTTGGTGCTGGACTTGGAAACGAACGGCACAATTGATCCGGAAGAAGCGATCCGTCGTGCGGCCACCATTCTTCAGCAACAGCTTGCCGTATTTGTTGATTTGGAAGGTGAGAAAGAGACCGAGCCGGAGAAAAAAGAAGATCAAATCGATCCTATTTTGCTCCGTCCTGTTGACGATCTTGAGCTCACAGTTCGTTCGGCAAACTGCCTGAAAGCTGAGAACATTTACTACATCGGTGACCTTATTCAGCGTACAGAGGTTGAGCTTCTTAAAACGCCGAATCTCGGTAAGAAATCACTGACTGAGATTAAAGACGTTCTCGCTTCGCGCGGCCTGTCGTTGGGTATGCGTTTGGAGAACTGGCCTCCTGCTAGTTTGAAAGGTAACGATTAATTCACCGATAGGTGAAGCTTGCTGAGATAGCAATCGAAAAAGGTATATAGTCATGCGTCATCGTCTAAGTGGCCGTCAATTAAACAGAAACGCGTCTCACCGCAAAGCCATGTTTCGCAATATGGTGAACTCGCTGGTTGAGCACGAGTTAATTAAAACTACGCTTCCCAAGGCCAAGGAGCTGCGTCGTTTTGCTGAGCCCCTCATTACTCTGAGCAAGGAAGACAGTGTGGCAAATCGCCGCTTGGCTTTCGATCGCCTGCGCAACAAAAAAGCAGTTGGTAAGCTGTTTTCAGAGTTGGGCCCGCGTTTCGGTAATCGCCCCGGTGGTTATTTGCGTATTCTAAAGTGTGGTTACCGCGCTGGCGATAACGCGCCTATGGCTTACGTAGAGCTGTTGGATCGTCCTACCCGGGATAGCGTTGAAGAAGCGCCTGTAGCTGACGCGGAATAAATTTCCGATGAGGTAATAAAAACCGGGCAATGCCCGGTTTTTTTATTTATGTGTTCCTATGGCTATCGAACTGCGCATTACTGAAATTTTCTTCTCCTTGCAGGGGGAGTCCAATACCGTCGGGCTTCCGACAGTGTTTGTGCGACTGACCGGGTGTCCCTTGCGTTGTGGGTACTGTGATTCCGCCTATGCATTTTACGGCGGGCAGAAGATATCGCTGGATGAGATTCTTGCGCAGGTGGAGGCTTTTGGTGCTAATCACGTTTGTGTGACGGGCGGAGAGCCGCTTGCGCAAGCGGATGTGCGCGAGCTTCTCACAGCTCTTTGTGATGCTAACAAGCGGGTCTCTCTGGAAACCAGCGGCGCTATGCCAATTAGCGGTGTAGATTCGCGAGTCAGTGTGGTCATGGATTTGAAAACGCCAGACTCGGGAGAGAGTCACCGAAACTTGTTGGATAATATTTCCCTGTTAAAAGCACAGGACCAGGTGAAATTTGTGCTCTGCAGTCGTGCGGATTACGAGTGGGCACGCTTTAAAATCGACGAGCTAAAACTTACCGATCGAGTGGCTGATATTTTATTTTCGCCGAGTTACGAGGTGCTCAATCCGCGCGACCTGGCCGAATGGATCATCGAGGATCGCTTGCCGGTGAGAATGCAAATTCAATTGCATAAATATCTTTGGGGCGATGTTCCGGGGGTTTGATATGACGGAAGTGCAGAAGCGAGATGCGGTTGTTTTGGTTTCCGGCGGTCTGGACTCCGCTACAGTGCTCGCCATGGCAATGGCGGAGGGCTATCGCTGCCATACCCTGAGTTTCGATTATGGTCAGCGCCATAGGGCGGAGCTGGCGGCGGCGGAGCGCGTTTCGGCGGACTTGCAAGCTCACTCGCACAAAGTCGTGCGGTTGGATTTGGGCACCATCGGCGGTTCGGCGCTGACGGACGAGGCGATTCAGGTGCCGGTCGATTCCACAGACGAAATTCCTGTTACCTATGTGCCTGCTCGCAACACGGTTTTTTTGTCGATCGCGCTCGGATGGGCCGAGGTGCTGAATGCGTCGGCCATCTTTATTGGTGTAAATGCGGTGGATTATTCGGGCTACCCAGACTGCCGTCCTGATTATATTGCAGCGTTTCAGACTCTCGCGAATTTGGCAACGCGAGCTGGGGTCGAGGGCAAACCACTTGCGATAATGACGCCACTGATCAACTTGAGTAAGGCTGACATTATTCGCCAGGGTATGGCGTTGGGCGTTGATTACAGCAAAACTGTTTCCTGTTACCAGGCTAGTTCAGAAGGTTTGGCTTGCGGCCGTTGTGATGCTTGTCGCTTGCGGCGAAAAGGCTTTGTGGATTTGGATGTTGCCGACCCCACGCTTTATCAAAGTGCCTAGGTTGATTTTAGCTGACGAAAATCACTGCATTAACATGAAAAATTGCTTGTCTTTTATCGATAAATCATTACTATATGCGCCTCTTTTGGGTCGTTAGCTCAGTCGGTAGAGCAGTTGGCTTTTAACCAATTGGTCACTGGTTCGAATCCAGTACGACCCACCATTTTCGGTTGACTGATCACAAGGGGCAGTCGAACCAACGGTAGTGACCGCGAAGCAATTGGGTGCCTCAACACCCAATCTACCCAGTGCGACTCACCACATTAGAAGAAGACTTAAACGCAGGGTCGTTAGCTCAGTCGGTAGAGCAGTTGGCTTTTAACCAATTGGTCACTGGTT
>CAYZVN010000075.1:0-8377 GCA_964482025.1 uncultured Saccharophagus sp.
CCGGATGTACGTTTGGTCATCGATGTCTCCGGCAGTATGAAGCGCAATGACCCCAACAATTTGCGCCAGCCTGCGGTGGATCTGCTGGTGAGCATGGTGCCCGACGGCGGCAAAGCGGGGGTTTGGACGTTCGGTAAATACGTCAACATGCTGGTACCCCACCAGACAGTCGATAGTGCCTGGCGCGCTGCGGCCAGCCGCAAATCGGCGGAAATCAATTCGGTTGGCTTGTTCACCAATATCGGCGGTGCCTTGGAGACCGCCGCTCACGATCGCGCCACCGGCAACGCCGGTTACGCTACCAGCATTATTCTGCTCACCGACGGTATGGTGGATATTTCCAAGTCTCCCGCAGAGAACGAAGCCGAGTGGCGGCGAGTGGTGGATGAGGTTTTTCCCGCCCTGAAGCAAGCCAACTACAAAGTTCACGCCGTCGCACTGGCGGATGAAGCGGACCGCAACTTGATGGAGAAGCTTGCCGTCACTACCGGCGGTACTTTCGCGGTTGCCAAAAGTGCCGACGACTTGATGAAGATTTTTTTGCAGGCGTTCGATTTAGCCGTACCCAGTCAAAAGCTGCCGCTGGTGAATAACGGATTCCTGGTGGATTCCAGCGTCGATGAATTCACCGCGCTGATTTTCCGTCAGGACCATCAGGAACAGACGCGCCTCATCGGGCCCGATGAAGAGGTGATCCGCGCCGATACGGAGCGGGAGGATGTGCGTTGGTTACGCACCGAAGAATACGACCTGATCACGGTGCAGCAGCCATACGAAGGCGAGTGGCAGATTGTCGCGGCCATAGAACCCGAAAGCCGCATTACCGTGGTCAGCAACCTTGCCCTGCGGGTAAAAGAGCTGCCCAGCAACCTGTTTCGCGGCAATCGCGCCCAGCTCAGTTTTGTCTTGCAGGCGGATGGCAAACCGATTGCCGACTCGGGTTTTCTCGATTTGCTTGAGAGTCGCGTCAGTCTCGCTTACGGCCCAAATGTCGAGACCATAGCGCCCAATCACTGGTCGACTACAGTGTCGGGAACGGCCGCCTCGGCGGCGGGCGTCTATGAGGTGGAATTGCCCATGCTGGACAAAATGGGCGTCTATGATCTGCAACTGACGGTGGATGGCAAGACTTTCTCCCGTCAGTTTTCTCACCGCCTGACGGTGCGTGAGCCCTTCAGCATGGATTTGGATTGGGTGGCGGACGAAGAAGGTGCATTGCGCCAGATGGTTCGTGTGCGCGCTCATAGCGAACTTATCGATCCCCAACAAACCCAGGTGGTGGTCACCATTCACAACCCGTTGCGCCGGCGTCTGGTAAAACCTTTACAACTCACGGCGCAGGATCAGTGGCAAACACCGGTGGCGTTTGATGTCGCCGGCCAATACCAATTGATCGTCCAGGTGACCGGGACGGACAAAAACCAAGAGCCGTTCGACTACGCCTTGACGCCGCTGACCCACGAGCAGGTGGCGGACACCGTTTTCGCGCCTCCCGCACCCCCCGAGCCTGAACCTGAGCCGGAGCCTGAGCCGCCACCCCTAGAACTTCCGCCCGACGAGCCACCCGTGGAGGAGGGCAGTGTGCTGCCGGCCTGGTTGCTCTATCTAATTCTGGGTGTCGGCAATCTGGCGATTTTAGCCGGCGGCTATTATCTGTTTCGCAAATTGACTGCCGACGACGCGGATGAGCGGGTAGAGCCTGCCGAAGCAGCCGCACCCCCGCCGCCAAAACCTGCGCCCTCGGAGATGCCGATGATGGATCCCGGCGCGGACGACGAGCCGGAGCCGCCAATGGAAGACCTGGAGGATGAGGCGGAGGAGCCGACAGACCCGACACCAGACCCGGATGAGGGACTGGCCGAGGCTGAGGATGAGATCGCCAGTATGCAGCGGGATATAGTGGAACAGGTGATGGCGGATGCCTCGGACGATTCTAAAGACGACTTTGCTGCCGAGATCCGCCGCGCTCAGGGGCTCGATCTGGACGAGCGCGAACTCGATGAGGCGATCACCACGCTGATTGATGAGCTGGACGGTGAGCCCAAACCGGATACACACAATCTGGATGATTTCGATATGGACATGGATGACGACGACCAGCGCTGAGCGAGCGGAATCACTCCAAGTGCGCGCGCAGCTGGTCGCGGGTCTGTTCCAGTCTTTCGGTGATGCGCCGCAATAAGTTTTGGCGGATGCGCGCGTCCAAATAATCCATCGCCTCGGCATAAGCGACATAGCGGTAATCCCGGAGGGATTCGGGGCTCACCGGAAAATGTCGCTCCACCTCCTCCAAGCTGATATTGCGATAAACCACCACCCGCACCCCCTCGTTGCCAAAGGGAATGGGTGCATGTGGATCCCACTGATAATTCTTCGCGCCTATGAGCCGGTAGGCCATGGCTTGGGGGCCGAAATCGGCGTAGTCGAACACCAGCGTGGTTCGACTGATGCGCGAGGCGCAACTGGTGAGCATCAAACACGTCAGGATCAGCAGGCAAGTGGTGAAGGACACTTGCGCCGGCTTCTGCAATCCGTATCGCATCGACTGGTCATCTCCTTAGTATCAACAAAGTGTTGCCAATCCGGCGTATCGCCTGGACCGCGAGCGCGGCGAGTTTACCAAAAATGCCCTAAGGGAGCGCTAAGGCGTTTGCGCGCGAGCTGGCGGGCAATGGTTTCGACTAGGCGGGCAAGCGCTTCTACCCAATAGGGCGATGAATGTTCATAGGGTCATGAATGTTCATAGGGCAATGAATGTGTAGAATGCCCGCGCCACTCTGGTAAAGATTGCCTTCCTCAAGGAGTTCGTTCTGCCGACCACGTTTCACCGTCTTCGCCGGGCCTGTCTCGCTCGCTCAACCCGGCCTTTTCTGGCGCGCGGTAAATCGGTGCGCCGCTGTGCCACCTGTTTGCTGGCCGAATCCACTTGTATCTGCGCGTGGAAAACACCGCGCCAAAGCGCGCTGGATTTTGTCCTGCTACTGCATCGCGACGAGGTGTTCAAACCTACGAATACCGGGCGGTTGATCGCCGATATTCTGCCCGCCAACACCTTCGCGTTTGAATGGTCCCGCACCGAGCCGCCAGCCGACCTTCTCGCGCTTCTGGCGGACCCAAAGCGTTACCCAGTGATTGTCTTTCCGGCGGAGGACAACAGCGGTCGGCACCTGCACACCGATGCACCGCAGCCGGATGGCAAGCGGCTCACGCTTATCCTGCTCGATGGCACTTGGCGTC
Organism: uncultured Saccharophagus sp.; assembly: GCA_964482025.1. Lineage (GTDB taxonomy): Bacteria > Pseudomonadota > Gammaproteobacteria > Pseudomonadales > Cellvibrionaceae > UBA5868. The sequence continues at coordinate 3,238 of CAYZVN010000075.1, forward strand.
AGGCCAGCCGGATGTTTCGCTCCAGCGCTTGGCTGGCGGGTCTTCCGGCGCTGACTTTCGCCGAGGCACACACGGGCCAGTACGCGGTGCGTCAGAAAATTCGCGACGGACAGCTCGCCACCGCAGAAGCGGCGGCCGAGCTTTTGCGCCTGTGCGGCGAAGAGCACAACAGTCAGGTTTTGCACGATTACTTCGCCGTGTTCAACGAACACTACCTTGCCACCCGCAAAAGTCGGCCGGTGGACCACTTGCCAGCCCATCACCGCCTGGCGGCGAGTGTTAAATGAGCGTCTACCCACAGAGTCTTAATGGGTAATCATCATAATTGCAGTGACAATGGCAGAGGCATACGTATGAAAGCATTGGAATTGAAGGTCCCGCCACTGGTTCAAGTGCTGCTTATTGCCGGCTTGATGGGGGTGGTCGCGTCGCTCAGTCGAGACTTTCTATTGCCGCTTGCGATTCGCTGGTGGGGCGCGCTGCTCTTCACTTTGCCCGGTGTCGTGCTGATTATCGCCGGAATTTGCCATTTCCGCCGTCACGGCACCACCATCAACCCGCTGCAGCCCGAGACCGTCTCGGCGTTAGTGACCGGTGGCGTTTACCGTCTCAGCCGCAACCCCATGTACGCCGGCTTTCTACTTTGCCTGTGTGGCTGGGCCTGTTATCTCGGTAATCGATACGCATTTTTAGGGCCGATCCTGTTTGTGCTCTACATGAATTACTTTCAAATCCTCCCCGAAGAGCGCGCCTTGGAACAACGTTTCGGGCAGGAATACGATGCCTATAGGCGCAAAGTCCGGCGCTGGTTCTAACCCGCGACTTAAGCGGCTGAACTGCGCCAATGTCCCGCCGGGCTGAATCCTCTTTCGGCTTCAGCGTCCAACAGGAAAGCACTCTGCACGTGTCGTTGAGGAACAGGTTATGAAACTGAAACATCCGGAACTGTTGCAGCAAGCAAGTTATTGGGATGGTCTGTGGCGTCAATCGTCGACCGCCGAGACTATTGAGGTCGAAAACCCCGCTACCCAAAGGGTAATTGGCAAAGTGCCGCGCTTAAGCCGCAGCGAAGTTGCCGCCGCTATAGCCGCCGCTGAACAGGCATTTTTTAGCTGGCGTCATCAAAGTGCCGCTGAGCGCGGGCAGATACTGCGCGGCTGGAGCGAGCTGTTATTGCAAAACTTGGACGACCTGGCGGAAATTTTAACCTCCGAGCAGGGCAAGCCTTTGGCAGAAGCCAAAGGGGAGGTGCGCTATTCCGCCTCTTATTTGCACTGGTTTGCCGAAGAGGCCGTGCGCAACTATGGCGATATGATTCCCGCACCAAAAGTGGGGCAAAAAATCCTCGTGCAAAAACAACCTATAGGCGTATGCGCCAGTATCACGCCGTGGAATTTCCCCATGGCGATGCTTGCTCGCAAGGTTGCCGCCGCGCTGGCGGCGGGCTGTACCGTGGTGGCCAAGCCGGCGGAAATGACACCATTTTCCGCCCTTGCCCTAGCGTTGCTGGGCGAGCGCGCCGGTGTTCCCGCTGGGGTATTTAACGTGGTAACCGGTGACGCCGCCGCTATAGGCGACGAATTTTGCGAAAACCCCAGTATCAAAAAAATCAGCTTTACCGGTTCCACTCGCGTCGGCAAATTATTGCAGCAAAAAAGTGCGACCAATCTCACCAAACTCTCTTTAGAACTCGGCGGTAATGCGCCCTTAATTGTGTTCGACGATGCCGATATCGACCTTGCTGTAAAAGGGATTATGGCCGCGAAATTTCGCAACGCGGGGCAGACTTGTGTGTGCGTAAATCGCCTGTTTATACACCGTCCGGTATATGCAGAGGTTATGGAAAAACTAGCCGAAGCGGTCGCCGAATTAACCGTGGGTGATGGGCATGAAGAAGGCGTTGATATGGGCCCGCTGATTAATCAGGCAGCGGTGGAAAAATTTCAACGTCACTTCGATGACGCTATAGAAAAAGGTGCGCAGCTCGTGTGTGGCGAGGGTAAAGCGGATGCATTATTTGTGAAGCCCGTGTTACTGGCCGACGGTAAAGCCAGCATGCTGTTTTGCCGCGAAGAAACCTTCGCACCTTTGTTGGCGGCCATTCCATTCGATACCGAAGAGGAGGTTGTTCAGCTTGCCAATGACACGCCTTATGGCCTTGCCGCTTATTTTTATGCCAATAATCTGCAGCGGGTGATGCGCGTTGCCGATCGCTTAGAGGCGGGCATGGTGGGTATTAATGAAACCGCGCTCTCCAATGTGGCCGCGCCTTTTGGTGGTATCAAATGGTCGGGTTACGGCAGGGAAGGATCCAAATACGGCATCGATGAATATCAGGCCATGAAGTATGTGCTAATGGGTTAAGCAATGCTATCGATGTATCAGCGTGCGACTTAGTTTGGCTAATTGCGAGGCAATTTACAGTACACTGCCGCGTGTTTGGCAGAGTTGGCCGGCAATGGTCGCCTCTGATCGTTATGAATCGCTAATAGGATTAGGCTATGTCTCTAAACTTTTCGTTGAGTCGATTATTGCGAAACTCGGTAAAAATTCTGGGTTGTGCCAGTCTCGGACTCGTACTTTCGGCTTGCGGTGGGCAGGGGGGTAGCAGTAGCGGTTCATCGTCGTCCTCCAGCAGCAGTTCGTCCAGCTCTTCATCCAGCTCCAGTTCATCGTCCAGTTCTTCCTCCAGCTCCAGCTCTAGTTCTTCTTCTAGTTCTAGCTCCAGTTCCGGCGATGCAAACACGGTGTTGCCGGCGGATAATCATTACTACGCAAAACGGGCCGTCACCGCGCCGGAAATTGATGGTGTTATTGATGAGGTATGGAACAGTGCACCTTGGATGGAAATGACCGTCGCCTGGACCGGTTTTGAAAACCTTAAACCGCCGAGTAGCCCAGCGGATTTTACGGGTAAATACAAAGCGATGTGGACGCCCGAGTACCTCTACTTATTGTTCGATATTACCGACGACATCATTAATACCAGCGGGCAGTATTGGGAGCAGGATACCGTCGAAATCTTTCTCGACGAAGACCAGAGCGGCGGGCAGCACAATCACAGTCATAACGCGTTTGCCTACCATATCAACTACAACTTGGTAGTGACCGACAACGGCGGCGACCCGGAGATGATCGCCAGTCATATTAACGCGGCGATCAAGACCGAAGGCACGCGCCATATCTGGGAAATTCGCATTGAAGTTTACGCCGATCACAACGGCTATGTGATGAGCGCGCAAGAAGCGGCACGAGTCACTTTAGAGGCCGGTAAAGTGATGGGTTTTACCCCGAGTTATATTGATAACGATGGCAACGGCACCCGCGAGCACTTTATGAGTTCGGTCAACACACCGGGGCACCAGAGCAATCAAGGCTACTTGAATGCGGATTCCTTCGGCTCGCTTGAATTGATCGATTAATTTCCTATCATTTGCGCCTTGGTAAGAGCAATCGCTCTTGCCAAGGCGCCGTGTTGTAAACTTGGCTCTTCATTCCTAGCCCTGCGTGAGCCATGTCCTCTGCCAATTCCCCTTCTCGCATCGCCCACCTGGATATGGACGCGTTTTTTGCGTCAGTGGAGTTGTTGCGCTACCCAGAACTGCGCGGCTTGCCGGTGGTGGTTGGTGGGCGCTCGGCGCACAAGCCGGTTGAGTTGGCGGACGGAACGCGGCGTTATGCGCGCATGCGCGACTATGTTGGACGCGGCGTGGTAACCACCTCTACCTACGAAGCTCGAGCATTGGGTGTGTTTTCGGCCATGGGCACCATGAAGGCCGCCAAATTGGCGCCGGATGCGATTCTGTTGCCGGCGGATTTCGAGGCCTATCGCCATTATTCATTGCTGTTTAAAAAAGCCGTTGCCGACATTGCCCCGCGCATTGAAGATCGTGGCATTGACGAAATTTATATCGACTTGACGGCCCACCCGGAAGATAGCCGGACCTTGGCAACACGGCTAAAAGAGGCGGTGCGAGCGGCGACGAATTTGACGTGCTCGATCTGTGTGGCGGACAACAAATTACTCGCCAAAATGGGCTCGGAATTGGACAAGCCCGATGGCCTAACAATTTTGCGGCGCGAGGATATACCAACGCGCATCTGGCCCTTAGCCGTTGGCAAGATCAATGGTATCGGCCCTAAAACAAATGCAAAATTAAACGAGTTAAACATTCACACGATTGGCGATTTGGCGGCGGCCAGCCTGGAATTTCTGCGCGACCACTTTGGCCAAAATACCGCTGACTGGCTGCATGCGTCCGCTCGTGGTGAAGATGATCGCCCCTTTACTACGCACTCTTCATCCAAATCCATCAGTCGCGAAACCACTTTCGAGCGCGATCTGCACGCGCGCCAAGACCGCGAACAACTCACACCCATATTTACTCACCTGTGTACGCGCTTATCGGCGGATTTAAAACGCAAAGGCTATTTGGCGCGCACCATTGGCATTAAATTGCGCTACACCGATTTTCGTCGCATCAGCCGCGATCTCACCTTACCGACGCCCACTGATGATCCCGCTCTTATTCGCCGCGCCGCTGGTGAATGTTTGCGCCGCGCCGATTTGCGTCACAAATTCCGCTTGCTCGGAGTGAGAGCCAGTAGCTTGATCAAGCGTGAAGACGTGCAAGAAGAGCTTGGGTACCAGTGGGATTTATTCGAAGAAAATCACGATGAAGAGGCAAAGTAGCGGGGTTTTTTGATGAATGACGTTTGCCCATCAAATGAGTGATTGAAACAATAAATACGTAAATTCTGCGAACTTCGTCCGCTCAATTTTCGATCAAGTTCTCCTTCCGGACAGGCAAACCTTGAGCATCCTGCGCAATGGGCTTAACATCTGCACACTTTTCGACCGAGCAGACAGCGAGACCACTATGGAATTTCTAACAAGACCTTGTCTGAAGTGCCAAAATCCAATGAACGGTGGCGTGTACCGCGCCCTTTATCTTTGTCCTCACTGCTTTTTTGAGCACGAAGGCGGCAAGAAAAAGAAGCGCCGTGGCAAAGTCGCGACCGCGACCAGCGATGTAGACACCCTACGAACGGAGGCAGTGAAGGCAGACAGGGCGGCAGTTACCCCAGGCATCATGGAGGTTGAGGAGATCTACGCGGACGAAGTCGCGGCGGTCGAACC
>CAYZVN010000075.1:8477-14249 GCA_964482025.1 uncultured Saccharophagus sp.
ACAAGCGCCGGCAGAACCTGTGCAAGCAGCGGCGCGACAGACGGCCACGGTTGTTTTAACCACTAAAGCATTGAGCGAGCAAACGGTAGTGGCGCTGTTGGAAGAAGTGACTGCCGACTGTGTGCTCAATTTAAAAGTGACGCCGGATTTGATCAGCAACGGCAAATTCATTGGCGCCAAGAGCGAAAAAGTGAAAGCGGCGCTGGAGCAGGGCAAAAAACATGTGCTTAACCAGTTGCGCCAAAAGGCCCAAGAGCGCGGTGCGAATATCGTGACCGATATCTCAGTGAAAAACGCGGTGAAAACCACCGATTCACAAAGCGTCAGAATTATTGTGAAAGCCGCTGGGCAGGCGGCTGTTGTCGAAACAGCGGCAGAAGCCAGCGAAGCCTAAACGTTAAAAGATGTGATGGCGAGAAAGCCAACCCACGAGTGGGTTGGCTTTTTTTGTGGTTATTGATTGTGCGCCGGCGCATCCACGCGCGCGTGCAGGCCCAGATAGGTGCCGACAAACCCACCCGCTTTTTGCGTACTCAGGATAGTGGCATCCAAGTTTTCCGCTACCGGTAACCATTGCTCTTCACCGGCTGGACGATAATAAAAGCTGATGGTGTCCACCTCCGCGGCAATTTTGAACTCCAAGTGGCTACCCGGTTTGGCGACCTCGACGGATTGAATTTCGGCAGGCAGCGAATGCTCGGCCTTTTCCAAAAAGACTCTATAGCCCTTCTCACTGCGAGTAGCGCCGAGGAAGTAGTGCGACTGCTCACTTTGGAAGGCGATGATGCCGGCTTTTACCTGCTGGCTTAGCGGCAAGTCGAGGCGGGTGCTGGTGTCGAAAGTCCAGTGGTGCTGGCGGCGGCCAATAAACGCTGGCTGCGAGGAATCCGCCATGCTGACCGGGCGCGCTTTTAGGGTGACGCCTTTGCCTTTATTGAGCACATAGGGGTTTTCGTTGGAAGTCCGCAGCATGTTCCACTCAAAGCCCAGCTGGTCGCTGGAAAAATCATCGTGCCAAGTGAAATTGCCAGTCAAGGTGACCGCATTTTCGGTTGGCTTCAGGCCCTTAGGCGCCGGTAGCTGATAGGGAATTTCCGTTTTTGCCGGCAGTATATGCGGCCAGCCATCTTTCCAGGTCACCGGCAGCAAAAAGGTCTCGCGGCCTATATTGAAAAAATCCCGGTTGTAATTGCGAGTGGCCAAAAACACCGCCCACCATTCACCCGCTGGGGTTTGCACCATGTCGGCATGACCGGCAGTGGCGATGGGGTTTTCGCGATCGGGATCGAGGTCGCGCTGGGTGAGAATCGGATTGTTTTCGTAAGGAATAAAGGGATCGGATAACGACTTGGTGCGAAATACCACTTCAGAATGCTGATCCGCCGTGCCACCTTCGGCGCAGAACAGGTAATACCAGTCGTTAATTTTGTAGATGTGCGGAGCCTCAATCCAAATCGGCTTTTTGCTCAGATCGGTTCCGCCATTGACCAATAAGGTGTCGGAGCCCGGCACAATTTTCTTGTTCTCAGGATCGTACTCCCACATCCAGATTGCACGGTGGCCGTCGTACAACGGCTCGCCCGGCGGTGGACCGTTGTGGGTGATGTACACCTTGCCGTCGTCATCAAAAAACATGGAAGGATCTATACCGTCCACTTCCGGTAAAAAGATCGGGTCCGACCAGGGACCGGCGGGATCGGTGGCCGTGACGATAAAGTTACCACCGCCGTCGACGTTGGTGGTGATCATGTAGAAAGTGCCGTCGTGGTAGCGAATCGCCGGGGCAAAAATGCCGCGCGAGACTCCCGCGTCCACAATGTTCACTTGCTCAGGGCGCGTCAGCACATAACCCAGCGATTCCCAATTCACTAAGTCTGTACTCTTAAAGATAGGTACGCCGGGGAAGTAGGCGAACGACGAGGAGACCACATAGAAGGCGTCGCCGGCACGAGTGATACTCGGGTCGGGATAAAAGCCCGCCAGAATCGGGTTTTGAAAGTGTCCGGCCGGCGGTGGCTCGGCAAACACGGCATCCTTGCCCTCATAGGAAAACCAGGCGAAGCGAGCCGTTGGGTCGCCCGGCTCGCTGATTTGCGCGCAGCTGCAGAGGGCGCCCATCAGAGCACCGAGAAAAGTGAGTTTCTTTATCATTTTTTAAAAGACTCCAGGTCAGAGTGACTTTGGCAATGGGACCGACCATTCAAACCTCGCGGCGCATTTTCGGCAAGGCGATTTTTACCCCTGGGTTGACGCTTATTTGTGAATCGTGTCGCATTTGCCCCCACGCGGCTCTGTGGGGCCCAAAGTCTGCACGGGTTTTACGATAGTCGGCGCCACTTTGCGATAGAAGGGTGCAGATCGCGGTCGCCGGGGTGGCGAGGTGGCACAGCGCGGAGGGGGGAGGTGGCCAGCGGCGAGCGGGAGAATGTGGTCGCTCTGCGTGGTCAAGCGCCTCTTGCTCCCGCTAAACTAGCGCCTTTTAACACTACCTGGGCTTCCTATGATTCCGAACCTCGGCATGCAGCTGCTTTACGCACTGCTCATCCTCCTCATCGCCTTTGGTATGCAACGCCTTATTATTCGCAGCATGAAACTGGCGCGGCGGCGCCAATGGCTGCCGCCATCGGCGTCCGTCCTCCTGGGCAACTTCCTGCGCTGGGCCATTTGGGTTTGCGCCATTCTTTTTATGCTCGAACTTTTCGGCCTGCCCATCCGTTCCTTATGGGCAGGTGTTCTGTCCGTCGCCTTGCTGGTCGCCATTGCGTTTGTGGCCTCTTGGAGCATCCTGGCCAACATCCTCAGCGCGGTTCTCATGTTGACCTTCTCTCGCGCTCGTATTGGCGACATAGTGGAGCTGCGCGATACCAAACAGGAGGAGGGGATACGCGGCAAGATTATTGATATCAACCTGTTCTTTGTAACGCTCGAAGAATTAAAGCCGGATCTTGCCATCAGCGAAAAGCTACCCGTCACCCAAGTGCCGTGTCACATGTTTTTCTTCCGCGTCACCCGCTGCTGGCGCGGTCAGTACACCCAGCCGTTAAAGGATGCCTTCAAAGAGGGGCAGATTATCACCGTGCCCGAGCAAAAGCAGAACCCCGAACCTTAACAGGCACAAGCACTGGCCGCCTTCGCGGCTCGCAGCGCACAGCAAGAAGACAGCATGGAAGGACTAAGGTGTGAATAGGCGGCCGCCCAAAAGAAAAGCCCCGCAGGGGGGGCTATATCAAGATCAAGAAAAAGGGCACCGCATTTAGGTGCCCTCTGTACGCTTAGTTCAGCCGTCGCGTCCGGCCCAGCATTAACAGTCCACTGGCCAGCAACAGAGCCCAAGGCGGTATTGCGCCACCTTTTGATGAGCCACCGCTGGATGAGGTGTCCCCGCCCGATGAGGAGCTGCTGGAAGACGAAGAGCTGCTCGATGAACTGCTAGAAGAGCTGCTGCTCGAAGACGAACTGCTAGAAGATGACGAGGAGCTGAGCGCGGATTTCACCAATATGCCGCTTAAGGTGCCGTTATCCGCTTGCGTTGATACCGTAATGGTGAGTTTGCCGTCGTTTACCGTGGCATTGAATGGCGGCAGAGAGTAAGCAACATCGTGACCCGTCTCGGCAAATAAATCGAAGTTGCTCAGCACCGATTGATTTTCCACGTCCACACTGAACAACCGCGCTTCTTCTTCCTCTTGATACAACTCCGCAAAATGCAGGGTCAGGCTATAGGTACCGGCATCAACCGGAATGTCATAGGTAAAATCGCCGTAGCGCTCACTATTAAAAAGCTCGGAACTGTCCGCGCCCATAATAAAGTCCGCCGTTGCGTGCTCGGTGCCGTCCGTAAAGTAGATATCCGGCTGATAATAAACGTCTTTGTAATAAACCCCTTCGGCACTGCCAACGTTGATCGCCGCGATGACATCGGAGCTGTTTAAGGGCTCAAATCCGCTGGTGCCGTTTTCGGTTACTTTACAGGTTTGGCCCCACTCAGTACCCCAACCATCGCGGTCGATATCCGCTGCCATGTTGCAGCAAACAGGGAAGCCATCGGCGGTGCCGCAATCTTCTGGCTCACCGGTCACTTGATACCAGTTAAAGTTCAGGCGACCGCGCGCGCGAAAATACAGGTGATTCACCCCCGCAACACCATTTAGCGAGGCGGTCACCGTGCGGAAATTATTCAGGCCGCCCGTTGCGGGAACTTGAATGGTGCCGATGAGAGTGCCCGTTTCACTGCCGACGCGCACTTCTAAAGTGGTCGCCGTACTCGCCGCCACGTTGGCTTCAATCAGGTTGGCGCCGGAGCCAAAATCCACACCCGAGACGCGATACCAACTGTTGTTATTCATCTGCACATGCATAGTACCGTCGGCATTGCGCTCGGTTTCTATGCCGGACTGGCGATCAATAATTTCCGCTTCGGTTTTTTTGAAGGGATCAAAATTTTTGATTTGGGGTACGCCCTCTCGTGTCGGTGTTACCCGATTCATGGCGTCGCCGGTGTAGGTCAGCAAATCCACGTTCATCGAGCGCTGATAAATACTGCCGGTGCCATTGCCGGGGCCGCTCGCCCACACGGTTTGGTTGTGGTAGAAGGCGTAGTGCTTACCTTTATATTCAATAAACGAGTGGTGATTATTGCCGCTGTAATTATCCCAGGGCTGCGGAATTACCGTACCGCGATGGGTATAGCCGCGCATTGGATTGGTACTGGTCATGTACTCAATCGTCGGCGCGCCGCCGGTGTAGTCTTTCGAATAAGTGAAGTAATAAATCCCATTGCGCTTATGAATGTAGGACGCCTCAAAAAAGTTTGGCGCATCCACCGTCACCGCAGGCCCGTCCGGCCCCATCAAATCGTCGCGCAGCTTCACAATTCGCGCCTGGCCGGGGCCACCGCCGCCAAAGGTCACATACACGGAGTTGTCGTCATCCACCAGAACGCCCGGGTCAAACAGCCATTCCACATTAGCGTTTTGCGTATTCTGTGCGGTAATCACCGCCGAGCCTTTGATGTCTTTGTAAGGCCCTTCCGGCTTACTCGCTTCAAGAATGCCGAGGCCAGAAGTGACGTTGGGGAAGATGATGTAGAACTTACCGTCGCGCTCGAACATATCCGGCGCATAAGCGCCAAACGCCCAAGTAGTATGAGTTTTGGTGCCGAAAATAATGCCGTGATCCTGCCAGTTCACCATATCGTCCGTCGACCACAGAAAATAATCCTGTAAGTCGTCGTAGGAGGTGGAGCCTTCGTGGTCATGGGTGGTGATCACATAGACCCGATCATTAAACACCCGGGCTGAAGGGTCGGCGGTATAGACGTGAGATACCAAAGGGTTATCGGCGACAGCGCCTGTTGCCGCGCCTGCCAGCAGGCAAGCGGCGATCAGATTACGCAACAATTTCCCAGACGCTCGGTACTTCCGTGAGCCTTTGGGAGCGTGATTAGGTCCAGTCATATCAACTATCTCTTTATTATCGGTAAACGGGGACAGCATTAGGCCAATTATCATATAGTTTGACGTACAAAAATTTATCCGACAGCTTCTCGTTTTTTGGCATTGGTACTGTTTTGGCTGCACCTCCATCACGGCCCTTAGCCCCGTACCCTCAAAATACCGCTCCCCAAGCGCTGCCGGCCCCCAAACCGGTCCGGCCTCCCATACCGTCCGGTCCCCCACCAGCCCGGCCCCCAAACCGTCCGGTCCCCACACCATCCGGTCCCCACACCGTCCGGTCCCTGAGCTGGTCGAAGGGGTCGAAGGGGTCGAAGGG
>CAYZVN010000076.1:0-8376 GCA_964482025.1 uncultured Saccharophagus sp.
CCCAAGGGGGTTTTTATTCTTGGGGTGCCTAAAGCACGGCGCTATTGACTGACATAAAAGGTGACTGACATAAAAAAGGGAGCTGCTGCCCCCATTTTTGTCGAATGTCTGCTCACTTACACCTCGAAGGTGAACCCCTGCTCGCATAGGCGCTGATAAATCGCTTCGTCAAAGCGGTACAGCTCCGCAGCGCGGTGAGCTACGTTTTGTTGTTTTTCCCCGCAGGACACCAACAGCTTCATCTTGGACATTTTGCGTCGAAAATTGGGCTTATCCAACTTGACGTTGAGAATGGCCTCATACAGCTCCTGCAATTGCAACAACGTAAACTTCTTCGGCAACAAGTTAAAACCGATAGGTTCATGGCGCACCTTATGCTGCAGGGACTGTAACGCACAGCTCAGAATCTCATCGTGATCAAAGATCAAACCAGACGTATGGTCAACATCCCGCCACTGCACATCGGTGGTGGTATAGCCAATGATCAGCTCGTAATCCTCCGGCCGAACCAAAGCGTAATAAGCGATAGTGACGATGCGCGAATCCGGCACTCGGTTGACGCCACCAAAAGCCTGCAGCTGCTCCATATAAATATCTTCCAGCCCGGTCAAATCCCGCAGGTGACGGGCGGCGGACTCGTCGATACTTTCGGCGTTGTGCAACCATCCACCCGGCAATGCCCAGCATCCGGCATGAGGGCCTATAGCGTACTTGACGCAAAGTACCTTCAGGCGTCCCTGGTGAAAGCCAAAAATCACGCAATCAATGGAAAGATTCTGCATGGCGCCCGGCCCGGTGCGAATCTCACCGGAAATAAATGTCAGCGGCGCTTCTTCAACTCTATTATTCAAAGCCTGCTCCTCAGCGTGCTTACAGAAAAAACCGAGTGCAGCGAGGACTTCATTTCACTGCTACGGCGAGAACCATCTCAATCGGTCACAGAAAAGCTTGTTTAAGCACGTACATCACATTTTTTTAAATGGAGAGTGCGATGTTTCATTATGTAAGTTATAGTTCCACCCTGCCTTATGGTCAAACTGACCAGCGGCGACACTCTATAAATACATCTATCAATACAAAACGACTCTTACACAGAAGCGTCATTCCCTCTGCGTAAGAGCGACTAATCTAAGCGATCAGATCTTGCTAACGAGCGCGGGGTCCGCACTCGTTGTTGCCGTAACGGCCTAAAAAATGGCCGCCATTAAACGCCGATATTTTTCAGCGTGTCAAGCAACTCCCGGAGTAACGCACTCACATTTGGGTGATTATCCCCCAGATCGTCAATCATGACTTGAATAGTTTCCAAAGGTGTCGGCTCTTTCACAGAACCTTCCGAAACATCGTGCACCCGCGCCTGAAGTTCCGCTAGCAAACGCTCCTGCTGTGGACTTGTCCCCACCTCACCAAAGCGTTCGTGCAACTCAGACATCAGGTTTTCAATCTTGGCTTTTGACATAACCAGCTTCCTCTCATTAAGTGTCTTAAAGCGATTGCGGGGATGGATCACCCTGGAATTTGCGAATTAAAGTCGCCACTAGCTCCGGTTTTTCCGCGTGCAACCAATGTCCAGCATCGGCTATGACTTTAAACTGTGCTGCCGGAAACCTGCCGGTTATGGCCTCGTGATAATCGGGGAGAATGTAATCTGACGCTTCGCCTTTTAAAAATAGAACCGGTGCCTCAAACACTCCATCTGCGCGATTTTCGTCGATTAGTTTTGGGTATTCGCGCTGAATATCCTTCAGGTTCATACGCCAACGAAAGCCCTCTTCCCCCTTTACCAAGTTTTTCAGCAGAAAGCTGCGCACCGCCGGCTCTTTTACATGGGGCGCCATAAATGCCTCAGCTTCTGCTCGGCTCGCTAGCTCAGCGGGTCGGATTGCGTTGAGGCCGGCAAAGACATCATGGTGGCGCGGAGGATAAGGTACGGGCGCGACATCGATCACCACGAGCTTGGCAATATGATCCGGGTGCGCCAGGGCGACCTCCATGGCCACTTTGCCGCCGAGTGAGTGTCCGACAATTCCCGCGCCCTGAAGGCCTTCCTGCGCCATCCATTGCCAGACGGCATCGGCCATGAAAGCAAGATCGACACCGGAATTATGAGAGGAGCGGCCGTGATTGGGGAGGTCGACAGAGTAGACGGTAAACTCGGATGCGAGTATGCGGGCGATGGCTCCCAGGTTCTCCAGCGATCCAAATAAGCCATGGAGCAGAACCAGTGGCTTGCCTTCACCCGCCACCTTAAAGTGCAACATCAATCACCTTTGGGCGTCGGCATGATGGTAGGAAAGGGAATGGGCGTGACTTTTTCACCCGTTTTGACTTCGGTAACTCTCACCGCTCCTTCTTTTTCCACCTCATCAATGCGGATGATGGAGTGCAGCGGGATATAGGAGCGCTTCACCGCGGCGAATTCGGATTTGAGCTTTTCCTCGGCGGGATCCACCAAAACTTGGCTGCGCTCACCGAATACGAACTCTTCCAGCTCAATAAACCCATACATATCGCTTTGATAGATCGCTCGTGCATAGACCTCATACACTTGATTCTGGTTATAGAAAATAACTTTGTAGATCGGATTTCTTGCCATATAGCTCTCAATATTCATATCGCACAGCATTCACAGTCGTTTGTTTATGTGGTGCCAAACCCGCAGATTCAAGCCCGCGCTCAGCTTGGACGCTAAAGTCGACACCTCTATCCCGCCCTACACAGCAAAGCCGGTGGGCAAGGTAGCGGCGCATCAGTATAATGCGCGCACGTTTTTTGACCTCTAAACACCTGTTCTTACAGTCACAACATCAAATTCGCGGAATTACCATGTCAGACCAGCCCAGTGCCCAGAAAGCCAGTAAAAAGTTGTTTATCGAGACACACGGCTGTCAGATGAATGAATACGACTCATCCCGTATGCGCGACCTGCTGGGTGAGTCCCACGATATGGTAGCCACCGACAATCCAGAAGAAGCCGATGTTCTCTTGGTGAACACCTGCTCCATCCGGGAAAAAGCCCAGGAAAAGCTTTTTCACCAATTGGGCCGCTGGCGGCGGCTGAAAGAAAAAAAGCCGGATCTTATCATAGGCGTCGGCGGATGTGTGGCGAGCCAAGAGGGGGAAGCGATCGCCAAGCGCGCGCCCTACGTGGACCTGATTTTCGGCCCCCAGACGCTACACCGCTTACCCGAGATGATCGAGACACCCAAAGCCAATGGCGTTGTGGTGGTGGACATCAGTTTTCCCGAGATTGAAAAGTTCGACCACCTGCCGCAGCCGGAGGCCGAAGGTGCCACCGCGTTTGTCTCCATCATGGAAGGCTGCTCCAAATACTGCACATTTTGCGTCGTCCCCTATACCCGCGGCGAGGAAGTGAGCCGCCCACTGCAATCGGTTTTGGATGAAGTTGCTCACTTGGCGAGCCAAGGCGTGCGCGAAGTAAATCTGCTCGGCCAAAATGTCAATGCGTATCGTGGTGACGGTCCTAATGGCGTGGTCGACTTAGCCGAACTGATTACCCTGGTGGCGGCTGTGAATGGTATTGACCGGATCCGCTTCACTACCTCGCATCCGGTAGAGTTCAGCGATCGACTGATCGACGTCTTCGCAGAAGTGCCAGAGCTGGTCAGTCATGTCCACCTGCCGGTACAAAGCGGCTCGGACCGCATTTTGATGGCGATGAAACGCGGCCACACCGTATTGGAATACAAATCCAAGCTGCGCCGCCTGAAAAAACTCCGCCCCGATATCAGCTTTTCCTCGGACTTTATCGTCGGCTTTCCCGGAGAAACCGATAAAGACTTCGAAGCCACCATGAATCTGATTCAGGAGATTGGTTTCGACAACTCCTTCAGCTTTATCTACAGTCCTCGCCCCGGCACCCCCGCCGCCGATATGGCGGATGACACACCGGAGGAAACCAAGAAGCAGCGTCTGTCACTACTGCAGCAGCGCATCATTCAGCAGGCGCAAGCCATCAGCCGACGTATGGTTGGCAACACTGAGCGCGTTCTGGTTACCGGCTACGCCAAAAAAGACCCCGGTCAATTGAGCGGGCGCACCGAAAACAACCGCGTGGTCAACTTCCGCTGCGACAATCCCGCTCTGATCGGCCACTTCGCTGACATTCTCATTGAAGAAGCCCTGCCCAATTCCCTGCGCGGTACACTGCTCGGATCGGAGCTCGATTGAGCCTGGTGTTTTCCCAGCTTCGACTTTTGAGTTAGTCTTAGGTTATTTCGCGCCTCCGCTTTTATGCAGGGAGGCGCTAAAGCCAACCCACTCGGACCTCTCTCTTGGACACAAATACTCAACAGGATACCTCAAGCGCGAAAGCGCAAACCTCCATCAACTTGGTATTAGAGCCCGACGACAGCCGTCGCCTCGCCAACCTCTGCGGCCAGTTCGACAGTCATTTAAAGCACGTCGAAAAGCGTTTGGATGTGGAAATTCACCACCGCTCTAATGTGTTCGCGATTCACGGCGACGAGCAGCGCGCCCAGGTGGCGGGACAAGTGTTGCGCCAGCTCTATGCCGACACCTCCAGTGACACCGAAATCACCCCAGCGGAGGTCCACTTGGCGCTACAGGAAGCCGGCGCCGATGGGCTCACCACCGCCGATCCGGCTCAGCCTCAGGATGCCTCGGTGCTCATTCGCACCAAAAAGTGCACCATCAAACCGCGCGGTCGCAATCAGCAGAAGTATGTGGCGGCGGTGCGCAACCACGATATCAACTTCGGCATAGGGCCCGCAGGGACCGGCAAAACCTATCTCGCCGTGGCCTGCGCGGTGGAGTCGCTCCTGAAAGACGAAATCGAACGCATTTTGCTGGTGCGCCCAGCGGTGGAAGCCGGCGAGAAGCTCGGTTTTCTACCTGGCGATCTGTCGCAAAAGGTGGACCCCTATCTCCGCCCTCTATACGACGCGCTCTATGAAATGCTCGGCTTCGAAAATGTCAGCAAACTGATCGAGCGCCATGTGATCGAAGTGGCTCCCCTCGCCTATATGCGCGGTCGCACCCTGAACAACTCGTTTATCATTCTCGATGAAAGCCAGAACACCACCCGGGAGCAGATGAAAATGTTTCTAACCCGCATCGGTTTTGGCTCCACCGCAGTGATTACTGGGGATCCGACCCAAATCGATCTACCGCGAGGCCATCCGTCCGGCTTGAAACATGCGGTGGAGGTGCTGTCCCATGTGCAGGGGATTAGCTTTACTCATTTCGACGCTAAGGATGTGGTCCGTCACCCCCTGGTACAACGCATTGTAGAAGCCTACAATGCTGCGGATGAACCCAAGACCAACAGCTGATTTTGGTTTATGAACACGTCCTCTTCGACCTCCCTACCGGAAGTCGACGTACAGATCGCCACCGCCGACGAGAACATTCCTTCCGAGGAAGACTTTCGGACCTGGGTGGCGGCTGCCCTGCCGGACGAGCGGCGCACCAGTGAGATCACTATTCGAGTGGTCGATTTTGACGAAAGCCAAACGCTGAACGCGCAGTATCGCCACCAGAACAAGCCCACCAACGTGCTCTCGTTTCCCAGTGAACTCCCACCGGAACTGCAGATCCCCTTGCTCGGTGATCTCGTGGTATGCGCTGGCGTCGTGGCGCGAGAAGCCGCTGAACAAGGCAAGTCACCGGTCGCCCATTGGGCGCATATGGTGGTTCACGGCACGCTGCATCTGCTTGGCTACGACCATGAGTCCGACGCCGAAGCGGAAGTGATGGAAGCCCTGGAAACCCACATCCTCAGCCAACTCGGTTTTCCCGCTCCTTATGAGCCACGTTGACCTATATTCATGAACTCAATCGCCTTTACAGGACCTCATCATGTCGGAAGATCCGTCGAGTAGTCATTCTGCAGCAAATTCGGGACGCTCAAACGAGCGCTCCTGGTTAGACCGTTTGCTGCAGAGTTTCTCTAACTCAGAACCCAAGTCTCAGGAAGAGCTGCTGCAAATTATCAAAGAGGCAGCCAGAAACGATGTGCTCGACCCCGAAGCCTTGGAAATTATCGAAGGTGCGCTGGGGGTCTCCCACCTGCAGGTGCGCGAAATCATGGTGCCGCGCTCACAGATGGTGGTCATCAAGTCTG
This sequence comes from uncultured Saccharophagus sp., assembly GCA_964482025.1. GTDB lineage: Bacteria > Pseudomonadota > Gammaproteobacteria > Pseudomonadales > Cellvibrionaceae > UBA5868. The sequence continues at coordinate 6,107 of CAYZVN010000076.1, forward strand.
ACGAAATGCCCCGCGAATTCTTGCCCAAGGTCATCGAATCCGGCCACTCTCGCTTTCCGGTAATCGGCGAATCCATGGACGAAATCAAAGGCATTCTCCTGGCGAAAGACCTCTTGCCGCTTATCCTTGAGAGTTGCGAAGGCTTCAACCTTAGCGAGATCCTCCGCCCCGCCAATATCATTCCCGAAAGCAAACGCCTGAATGTTTTGCTCAAGGAGTTCCGCGAAAATCGCTACCATATGGCTCTGGTGATCGATGAATACGGTGGTGTTTCCGGGCTCGTGACCATTGAAGACATTCTCGAGGAGATCGTTGGGGATATAGAAGACGAAACCGACGACGATGAAGAGGACTTCATCCGCCAGGTTGCGGAGCGCGAGTTTATCCTCAAGGCGCTGACACCGATTGAAGACTTCAACGAGTACTTTGACGCCGCCTTTAGCGATGATGAGTTCGACACCATAGGCGGCATCCTCACCCATGCCTTTGGTCATATGCCCATTCGCAACGAAGTTGTCGAGTTAGAAGGATTTACATTCCGGGTCCTTTACGCCGACAATCGCCAGATTCATTTGGTGCGTTTGACGGTGCCGGAAAAACCCCTTTTATGAAGATCGTTAAACAGGCGCCATTGTGGCTGCGCTTACTGATCGCGCCTATTGCAGGAGCGCTGATCCCACTGTCGCTGGCGCCCTATAACTGGTGGGCGCTGGGGCTGCTGAGTACCGCGCTGCTCGGTGCCGTCACTTATCGTGAATCCGCCCGCCGCTGCCTCATTATCGCGTTGGCCTATGGCCTGGGCATGTACGGTCTCGGTGCGAGCTGGGTTTACATCAGCATCAGCCAGTTCGGCTCGACATCCATCCCCTTGTCGCTGTTATTAACCAGCTTGTTTGTCGCGGGGTTGGCGCTGTTTTTCTCGCTGCCCTTTTATATCTACGGACGCTGGTTCAATAAAACCACCTGGAGTTTGCTCTTAGGCTTCCCCGCCATGTGGATGCTCAACGAGTGGATGCGCACTTGGCTTCTTACCGGTTTCCCTTGGCTGTATGTCGGTTACGGGCACCTCAATACCCCACTCGCCGGTTGGGCGCCGCTTTTTGGTGTGCTCGGGGTGGGCTATATAGTCGCCTATTCCAGCTGTGTGCTCTTGGTCTTGCGGCTGCGCGACCTGTCGATGCGCGTACAATTTTCTGCTCTAGGCCTGGCTGTGCTGCTGTGGTTTAGCGGGGCGTTATTGCGCGATGTTCAATGGACGACGCTCGGCGAAGAACCAATCGCCGTGGGCATGGTGCAAGGCAACATCCCGCAGGAGCGCAAGTGGGATCCGCTTTATCTGCACGAGACCTTCCGTATTTTCAACGACTTATCTGCCCCCTTGTGGGATCTGGACTGGGTGATCTGGCCGGAAGCCGCCATTCCCCTGCTCTACCACGAAGCGCTCGCCGACCTTGAATCGCTCGCGGAACAAGCGAATAAAACCGATACGGTCTTCATTACCGGAATTTTGTATGACAACCGGGAAGCCCAGGAGTACTACAACAGCATAGTCGCCGCAGGCAAAGGCTCGGGAATCACCTTTAAAACCCGCCTGGTGCCTTTTGGCGAATACGTGCCTTTGGAGGATTGGCTGCGCGGCCTGATCGATTTCTTTGATCTGCCAACGTCCATCATCCATCCCGGGCCGGAATACGAACAAGGCCTTCACGCAAAAGACGTGACCATCGCGCCGTCGATCTGCTATGAGGTGGTCTATCCGGATCTGGTCGCGGAGCGGGCCGGTGCGGCCAACGTCTTATTGACCGTGAGCAACGATGCTTGGTTTGGCCACTCTATCGGCCCTTTGCAGCACTTTGAAATGGCACAGATGCGCGCCTTGGAAACCGGCCGCTATATGGTAAGGGCAACCAATAACGGCGTAAGTGGCATTATTGACCCCAAAGGCCAAGTTGTGGTGAAAGGCGGGCGCACAACCCGTGAGGCAATTGTCGGTCAGGTTTTTTCGGCTACGGGCATCACACCCTTTATTCTCTGGGGCTCTCTCCCCGTGGTAATCCTCGGGTTTGCGGTGCTGATCATGTTGGCCATTCAACAGCGTGTAACAAGCCGGCGCACAGCACCGCAAACGTCTTTGGTGTAACGCATAAACTTTCTTCGTTGGGGTAACGCTCAACTCATTGGGGCTTGAGCATCATCCATAAAAAAGCCCCTCACGGGGGCTTTGGTTTCTCGTCAGGTTTAAGGGCGGCTTAGCGCAACATGGCGCGCAG
>CAYZVN010000076.1:8476-14060 GCA_964482025.1 uncultured Saccharophagus sp.
GGGGCTTTGGTTTCTCGTCAGGTTTAAGGGCGGCTTAGCGCAACATGGCGCGCAGCATCCACGCCGTTTTCTCATGCACTCGCATGCGGTCGGACACCAGAGAGGCGGTGGACTCATCCCCTGCCTCCTGAGCGATGCTCAGTACTTCACGCGCTGTTCTAACCACCTGCTCATGCCCCAGATTCAGAAGCTTAGTCATCTCCTCCGACGCCGGCACTCCCTCAACTTCTTCGATGGAGCTTAAGGCGGCGAATGCCTTGTAAGTTCCGGGAGCCGCCACGCCCAGAGTACGAATGCGCTCTGCAATCATATCCACCGCCGAAGCCAATTCGGTGTAGTGCTCTTCAAACATTAAATGCAGATCGCGAAACTGGGGACCAGTGACGTTCCAGTGAAAATTATGAGTCTGCAGGTACAAGGTGTAAGAATCGGCCAACAGCTTTTTTAAACCTTCAGCCACTTTAACTCGATCCTTTTCTACAATACCTATATCGATCTTGCCCATCGTCAACTCCTCGCTTAAGGAAATAGTGAATAACAATCTCGGTTATAAAACCTGTTAAAAAATGCCACTGCTTTAGTTTAATAGCCTCATGGTGACTTCTCACCGCCTACATCCAAGCATTTTTCCCCGCGCATTTGCAAATATCATTTTGCCTGGCCAATTGTCTCAGCACTGTTACCGAGACAACATTCCGTGTGCAACAAATTTCGAGCGTGAGCAAAGCACATGTCCTTGAAACGCTCATCCACAGCTAAGCGCAGTAATGCCGCCACGCTGAGCGCATCGGTAATCTCGCCGCGCAATACCATCTGCACGGCGTCGGCCAGCGGTAGTTTGCGCAGCTCGATATCCTCGGTCGGATCAAGGTTTTGCGCGCAGGAAGAAAGGCCGGTAGCAAGGTAAAGAACGCCAGCTTCATCGGTGACAGAGTTGGATGTGTGTATCCGCATCAGCTCTTCCCACTCGCGCGCCTGCAAGCCTGCCTCCTCCGCCAGCTCCCGTTTGGCGCAGCTCAGGGTCGGCTCATTTTCCTGCGCGCCCCCCTCAGGGATTTCCCAGGTAAATTGATTTAATGTATATCGGCTCTGGCGTACCAGCCAGGTGTTGCCATCCTCATCCACAGGAACGACTCCCACAGCCGTGCCTTTAAAATGCACCAAGCCATAAATACCGTCGCTGCCACTCGGAGTTTTTACCTGCTCATGAAACACCTTTATCCAGGGATTTTCGTAGGCGACCTGGGAACTGATGCGCTGCCAGCCACCCACTTTTACTTCGACATCACTTGAATCTTGCTCACTCATATCAATTTCACCAATAAAAAGCGTGGAAACAAGGGAAAGGCCAAGGCCTAAAACTCCAAGATGGTGGCCGACGCCCTTTTCCCCGGCGGCACATCTTTTTCATCCGTAATTCGCATTTCACCCTCATCGTCATACCATTGGTATAAACGTGGTACTTCGAGAATTTCCCCTACATCGGCATCTCGACCGAGCAACCTAACCAGCTTTTGCCCCTTGTCAATTAACGACGGAGTCACTTTTCCACCATCCTGTAAAAAGCCCTGAATTTCCGCATCATTTAACAACTCCGCCACCTCTGGCTGAGTTCTCAACTGTTCTACTCGCGCCCAAATCTCGACCGTTTCCTCCGCGATTTTAGTGTCGCTCCAGCCCTCAGCTTCCGGCGCTATCGCCTCGCGCAGCTGTTTGACGGACGGCTGTCGTATCAATTCTTGAAATTCTGGCGAACGCTGCAGGGCCTGCGCGTTGCGCTGCTCTACCAACGCTTTTGCCGTTTCACTGTGCACCAGCTCCTTGAATTCGGGCGATTGAACCGCCGCCTGAACATCCGCCATCACTTGTGCCGGGCGCTCTACTATGGCCGCCGACACTCCCGCCAGCGCCTCGGAACCGCCGCTCTGGCGAATATTCCAATTTACCCAACGCGACATCATGCGCCGTGACCAAGTCACGGCCGGTGACGAGGTATCAAGCCGGGGATTGACGCCCTCCCCCATGCGCTCCTGGCGCAGATTCCAAGTATCCGCCAAGAACGCCAGACCCCATAACAGCGTGGCGCCTAAAATAGCGCCGTAACCTAGGCTTACCAGCGCTCCGCCCAGGCGGTCGAACGCGCGGAGTTTTATCGGCAGCGATTTGCTAACCGCCAGAACGACCAACCGCACTATAAGGCTGACCAGGATAAAAATGACCGTCGCACCCACGCCGAACCAAACCGTGCGGTTGATATGGGTCGACGCGAATTGAACCACGGCCCAATCCGCGAGCCCTGGGGCAAAATATACGGAAGCAAAATACGCCAAGATCAAACTCGTGGCTGCGGCGAGCGACTTCCAAAACCCCTTCAACAACCCCAGCAGCAAAAAAATCGCCAACCATGCGACTGCCGCCATCGTGAAATAATCCACCCTCATTCTCCTCTTTTTCCGATCTGTCCCCCCACCTGCTGATCATCGCCGCAGCATCACGCCGATGCAGGGAAGTTTGCTACTATACGGCATTTATTTTGGCTGACGACGACCAATATTGCCTCGGCCACCGCTGACAGCACCTGCTTCAAACAGTCCGCTTTCGCACACCTCCCAATCTTTCAAGTGTTACGGAAACCCGCTATGACCAACCGAGTTGAAACCCTAGCTGATCTTCAGGATTCCGGTGAATTCATTCGCCGTCACATAGGCCCCGACGCCGCCCAGACCAGCGCCATGCTATCGACGCTGGGGCTTGACAGTATGGCGGAGCTGATTGAAAAAACCCTCCCCGCCGCCATTCGCCAGGGGGCGGATCTGCAACTGCGCGAGCCGCTGCCGGAACAGCAGGCGTTAGCGGAACTGAAAACTATAGCTCAGCGCAATCAGGTATTTAAAAGCTATATCGGCATGGGTTATCACGACACTTACGTACCCAACGTCATTCTGCGCAATGTCTTGGAAAACCCTGGTTGGTACACCGCGTACACCCCTTATCAGCCGGAAATCGCCCAGGGGCGTTTAGAAGGCCTGCTGAACTTCCAACAGATGATCATTGACCTTACCGGTATGGAAATGGCCAACGCCAGCATGCTGGATGAAGGAACGGCGGCCGCGGAAGCTATGGCCATGTGTAAGCGACTCGCCAAGAAAAATCGCTCGGACACTTTTTTTGTCAGCAACGACACCCACCCACAAACTCTCGCGGTGCTGCGCACGCGCGCAGAGCACTTCGATTTTGAACTCGTGGTAGGAAATCCGGAGACCGATTTGGCCGACTGCGACTGCTTTGGCGTGCTCTTGCAATACCCCGGCACCACAGGACAGGTACGCGACCTAACACCTCTTATCGAGCTGGTGCACAGCAAAGAGGCTTTGGTTACAGTAGCGGCCGATATTCTCAGCCTGGTAGCGCTCAAGTCTCCGGGAGAAATGGGCGCGGACATAGTGGTGGGCAGTAACCAGCGCTTTGGCGTTCCCATGGGTTTCGGCGGCCCCCACGCCGCATTTTTTGCATTTCGCGATGCTTATAAACGCTCGGCGCCAGGGCGTATTATCGGGGTCTCTGTGGATACCCGTGGCAAACCGGCGCTGCGCATGGCCATGCAGACGCGCGAGCAACATATTCGCCGCGAAAAAGCCAATTCCAATATCTGCACCTCCCAAGTTCTGCTGGCGCTGATGAGTGCGTTTTATGCGGTCTACCATGGGCGAGAAGGGCTACAACGCATCGCCCGCCGCGTCCATCTGCTCACCAAAATTTTGGCTCAAGGGCTTAAGGCGCAAAACTATAAACTTCGCCACGAGGCATTTTTCGACACTCTCGCGATAGAGGCTGGCGACAACCAAAACGCACTGATCCAGCGCGCGCAAGATCAGCAAATCAATTTGCGTCGTATCGACAAAACCGCCATTGGTATCAGCCTTAACGAAACCACCACTGCCGAAGATGTAGAAGCCCTGCTGGCCATCTTTGCCTCCGCTGCCCACGCTCAAGACCTGGGTGCCCTAGAAAGTCGCGCCCAACAAACGGAAGTTATCCCGACCGCCTGTGTGCGCACCTCTGCCATTTTGGAGCACCCAGTGTTCCAGCAATATCACTCGGAAACCGAGATGTTGCGTTACCTAAAACGCCTGGAGTCTCGCGATATCGCGCTCAATCACGCGATGATTCCGCTCGGTTCCTGCACTATGAAATTGAACGCTACAGCGGAGATGATCCCCATTACTTGGCCCGAGTTTGGGCGCATGCACCCTTTTGCCCCTATCGAACAGGCAGCCGGTTACACCCAGCTGTTCACCGAATTGCAGGACATGCTCAAAGCCTGCACCGGTTACGATGCCATCAGCCTGCAGCCCAACGCCGGCTCCCAAGGGGAATACGCGGGCTTGGTGGTCATCAAAAAATATTTCGAGGCCAAGGGTGAAGTGCGGGATATTTGTTTAATTCCGGCCAGTGCCCACGGCACCAATCCGGCCTCTGCGCAAATGGTGGGTCTGAGGGTTGTCGTCGTCGGTTGCGACGATCAGGGCAATGTGGACATCGAAGACCTGCGCAGTAAAATCGACCAGTTCGGTGCCCGCGTCGCGGCCCTGATGGCAACTTATCCATCCACTCACGGAGTGTTTGAGGAGAATATTCGCGATATCTGCGAGCTGGTCCACAGCGTCGGCGCCCAAGTGTACATTGATGGAGCCAATATGAACGCGCTGGTCGGCCTGGCAGCACCAGGAGAGTTTGGCGGCGATGTCTCGCATCTGAACCTGCACAAAACCTTTTGCATTCCGCACGGCGGCGGCGGTCCCGGCATGGGGCCTATCGGGGTGAAAGCTCACTTAGCCCCTTACCTCCCCGGCCATCCACTACAACCCATACCCGAAACCGATGCCATCAACGGCACCATTTCTGCGGCTCCCTGGGGTTCGGCAAGCATTCTGCCCATCAGTTGGATGTATATACGCATGATGGGCGCAAGCGGCATGAAACAGGCGAGCGAATACGCCATCCTCAATGCCAACTATATTGCCCGCCGTTTGCAGGAGCACTACCCGGTGCTCTACACCGGCCGCAATGGTTTTGTCGCCCACGAGTGCCTGCTAGATCTGCGTCCGCTCAAGGACGCCAGCGGTATCAGCGAAGAGGATATTGCCAAGCGCTTAATGGACTACGGCTTTCACGCGCCCACCATGTCCTTTCCGGTTGCGGGCACTTTAATGATCGAGCCGACCGAAAGCGAAGCCAAAACGGAGCTCGATCGTTTTTGCGACGCCATGATCGAAATTCGCCGGGAAATTGCCCGCGTGGAAAGTGGCGAGTGGCCACAGGACAACAATCCACTGAAACACTCTCCGCACTCGCTGGACGATATCATCAGCGAGTCTTGGGACCGCCCTTACAGCCGCGAGACCGCTACTCGTCCGCTGCCGTATTTGCACGTGCATAAAGTATGGCCGTCGGTCAATCGCATCGATAATGTGTATGGCGACCGAAATCTTGTTTGCACCTGCCCACCAATTGAGGACTATCAGTAGCACTCCCCGCGAGCGATAGTACTTTTCGTTAGCAATAGTACTTTCCGTTAGCAATA
>CAYZVN010000077.1:0-13848 GCA_964482025.1 uncultured Saccharophagus sp.
GGCAGGGCGTATTCGAGGTCATGATGGCGATGACCATGTTCGTCATGCGCTTTGCCCCCCTCGGTGTCTTCGGTTTGGTAGGGAAAACGGTAATCAGTACTGGATTCGCAGCCTTCGCACCGCTCCTTGTCTTTTTTCTCACAGTGGCGGCAGCCCTCATCTTGCACACCTTTATTTCCCTTGCGCTTATGCTGCGGCTTCTTGGTGGCATAAATCCCTTGCTTCACTACCGTGCCATGATTCCCGCTATGCTCACCGCCTTTTCCACGGCGAGTTCATCGGCCACTTTGCCGGTGACCCTCGAATGTGTCGAGAAAAATGCTGGCGTCTCCAATCGCACATCCTCTTTTGTGCTGCCCTTAGGGGCGACGATTAATATGGATGGAACAGCGCTCTACGAATGCGCCGCCGCACTTTTTATCGCTCAAGCTTACGGGCTTGATCTGAGTTTCTCCCAGCAATTCCTCGTCGTCGTTCTCGCGCTGCTGACCTCCGTTGGTGTGGCTGGCATTCCCGCCGCCAGCCTTGTGGCCATCAGCGTTATCCTCACGGCTGTCGGCCTGCCCCTCGAAGGTATCGGCATGCTCCTGGTCACCGACCGCATCCTCGACATGATGCGCACCGCAGTGAATGTCTTCAGTGACAGCTGCTGTGCAGTGATTGTGGCGAGTACGGAGGGGGAGACGGGGTTGTATGGGGATGCGCGTAAGTAGCGATAGCAGCTTGTCAGCGAGGTGAATTTGAGTAGAATGCGGATTTCTCCCCATCTCATGGATTTGTTTTTATGGACAATAAAACTCCTTTTGATAGCCCGTCACTTCGCCGTTACCTCCTCGACAAAATTGACCGTATACCCGAAGTTTACGGCGCACGCGTAGTTTATTTTGATGGTGTTCTTATTCATGAACTCCGCCCTCATCCGCCCGTTTGCCAACCAAATTATCTGACAGTAGTCATAAGATCGGCTGATGCCGCTGAAATTAAAGCTATTGCTCATCCAACACCGCATGCCAAAAATCAAGATAATCGCTTTTATACCGAGCTGCTTGCGACGTCTTTAAGTTGCGGAGCAGCGGCACTGTCTTGGGTCGTTGTCGGCGGGAGTAGTGCTGCCGTACCTGTAACGGGCGGCGCTAGTGCGACCATCACGGTTTTGACGTATTCGGCGGCTGTGGCCTCGTCGTTTCAATGTGGAAATTCCTTCGTTCGGATGGTGAACGAAACTCAGTACGGAGATCCTGAGTTAAATCGGCGGTTAGATAGTCAAGAGTGGTACAACCAAACCCTGACAGCTTTGGATGTTGTGTCGGTTTTGGGGGCAGCCGCTGCTGCTGGTGCGACATTGAAGATGGTAATGCAGTTGAATAAGTCTGGGGCTTCCATGAGCCAAGTGTTGAAAGGTTTGTCGCGCCAGCAAAGGAAGTCCCTCACTGAGGATATTATTCGAGTACACAATCCAGGAATCAGTAATAAGGCAATGAAGGCATTGGTGGCCGCTGGCAAATATCCCAAACGCTTCGGCAAGGTAGACTTAAGTAATACAGCGAGACTTCAGCTAAAGGATGCCCTTGGGGCCACACTCAGCTTTGCTGGTAGCGCAACTGGAGGGGTGATTAGAGATCCTTCTAAGGTCAAAGATTTTGCATTGGCGGTCTTTGAAGAGTTCGAGGTTATCGAATGACTCAGCACGTCGGAGAGCTTAGCAAGCTGCAGAAGATTGCAGACGAAGTAAGATCCGGTAGACGGGTAATTCTGTTTCCTCCAGGTCAAGCGTTTTTTGTAAGTGTTATTTTGCTCAGTATAGCTGCGTTCGGTTTAACGACTGTTTTTGTAAACGCCGCGCTTACGTCAGCACTTGAATTGTCGGTTAGAGCGAATATACAGTTCGTCTCCGTGCTTCTGGTCGTTCCTCTAGTCGTTTTCCCCGGCATTATGATTACCCGCGGTAAAAAGCGTTTCGCTGCGATATTGCGGGCATCCTTTCTGCTTTATTTGCTCGCTGCGCTGGTGCTCATAATCCGGGATATTCTTTTTCTCGGAGCTGAATCTCTTCCCCCATTTGTCTTGATTGTCGGGCTCAGTTTGGTAGGTTTTTGGCTAAGCTATAGGCCCGGCTTTATTTTGTATTGCGAATTTTTTTATCTGGTTAAGCGGCCTTAAGTGCATTTCCGCCACCTTGGGCGGAGGTGTAGCGCCAAAGGTAGACGAACGGCTTATTGCTTCACTTCCCGCACGCGCTTAAAGGTCTCCTCCGCCAAGTGCTTACGGCCGCGTTGCGAAATTCTTTATCGGTCATCACCCGTGAAAATATTGCCTCATTGTTTTCCATACGGTCGATAAAGAGTTCGTCCAGCACGCGCTCCAGATGGACGGAGAAGCTCAGTAACCTTTCCATAGCATTTTCATGCGTGCCTTTTGCGACAGGTTTTTCACATTGCGCAAGTACCTTCTTCTTGGTCTGCCCCAGCACACAATCCAAGCGTCGCAAAACCATGACTAAGCGATATTGCTGCGGGCGGCAGGGCCGCGAAGTCGGTTGGCAATCTCCCATCCTTTATTTCTTACTTCCTCTTTGCTTTTCTCTCCTTCGCCAACTCCGCAAGATATTCACGCCTCTCCTGCATATAAATTCGCTTAACTCTCATTATCTCGGCGTAGACAGTAAATATTTTCCCTCTGGCCAGGCTTCCCATTAAAACGGCGACCGCCAAGCCAACAACCGCAAAACCGACAACAAAAGGTGGTGCTTTTATGTAAAAGGCAACTCCTAAAAAGATCAGGGATAAAAATTGAAGACACCAGAGATACCGAATCAGATTTTTTTGACCCCAAATAAACCCCATGCTCACACAAAACATAAAGGAACAATGGATCACAATCGACAACATACCTAAGGCCAATAGGTGGGGCACATGAGTCTCTGGTGGAGCATCGCTAAACATCTCTGACAAAACCGTCATCCATCCGGACACCGGCACCACAATCAAAAATCCAATCGCGACACCGCTGGTACTACCCGGTAACCAACGCATTATTTTACGCAGGTGTATCAGGTCATCTATCAACTGCCATGTCGGAGTGTTTTTTACGTACTCTCGGTACTCTGCATCCAAGCTCGAGCCCCGCTTAGCTTTTGCCATTAAATCGTCTCCAGCGGAATGGAAATACCAAAAACCAAATCACGTATGCGGCTAGGATTCCGAATGATTCCAGCCAGTGCGCTACCAGTAAAACCCATGGTTGCAGCCACAGCATCCACCAATTGCTTTTTAAGGAATAACGATATCTCCGCTTGATCATATCGTTTGGGGTACGGCTAATCCTTGGCGGTTTGGAGCAAGCCGGTGCTTGGATATTTTGAGTCGGATTTTTTCGTCGTGGGTGGGACTGTATTAAACGGGGCTTTATTACACGAAATAAAGCTACAAGCAAACCGCAAGCAGCGCTAGAAAGGGGAATGGTGAGGAGCTTTCGGCTGAGCCACTCAGCGGGACTTTTTTTGTCCGCTGGTTTTGCGCGGACTCAGCCTTGAATCTTTTCCGCGATGGCCTGTAAGTCTTCGGCGGATTCCATAATATTTTCCACGGTAATATTTGCGGCGGCTGGATCGAGGTGAAGCTCGTCGAAGGTTTGGTGGGGAATCTCTTGATAGGCGCCGTTACCGAAGCCGCGATTGGCCAGGAGTTGGCGGGCGATATAGACCAGCTTGGGATAGGCGCTGTGCTCGCCCTGGTAATAAGGGTTGTTCTGGTGGCGCATAGCGATGACCACTTCTTCTGGCATGTGCCAGGCATCTAAAAGCCACGAGGCGATCTGACAGCTGGAAACGCCCAACAGGTGTTGTTCGACGGACGAGGCCGGAATATGTGGGTTGACCTCAAGATGTCGGCTGATGTTGTCGAAGTAGGGCGGAAACACTTCCGCCATTACCAAGTAGCCAAAGTTGTTCAGCAGGCCGGACAAGTAGGCCATGCCAAAGCCAGGCCGGTTTTCGCGAGCAATACTGGTGACCAGGCCCTCGACCACGGCAGCCGTGCAGACAGCGCCCTGCCAATAGTGGCGTGTCTGACGCGGGCTCATAGCCGTGGTATTCAGGGTTCTGCCAAGGGCCAGGCCGAGCGCCAGGTTGAGTACCATATCGAAACCCAGTACACGAACAATGGCGTCGTGAACGGATTTGATTTTGCCGGGAGCCGAGTAATAGGGCGACGAGGCCCAACTGACCACCTGGGCGGCGAGTGAGGGGTCGAGTTCGACAATGTTCGACAGATCGCTGATATCCGCATTCGGGTCCGCGCGCAGCTTGATGATGCGCTGGGCGGTTTCTGGCAGCGGCGGCAATTCGAGCGTTTCGTCCAAGCGCTGCCGGATGCGCAGTGTTGTGAAGTTTTTCAGCGAGAAGAGAATTTGTTCTTCGTCGATTTCTGGGGAGTCGGGTAGCTGCGGTGCCGGCACGGCCATTTCGCCCACACTGGCGGTTTTGATAATGCTTTTAAAGTCGTGCTGGCGCAGTTCGAGCATCTGCTCACCATCGCCGGTGTCCAACCAGAGCGTTTGATGGCGCAGCAGCGATGCGTCCACCAAGGTGGTCAAGCCCTGCCATTCTGGTATGGCGGGAACAATCTTCATATTTTGTTGTTGCAGTAGCGGCGCCAGCTCCCTAGCGGGAACAGGTTCCAGCTTGCGCCCGAACTGGGATTTCACGGCGACCAAGTCAAGCATATGATCCGCCGGCAGTAATACCTGCAGGCGGCCCTGCCTGTCCTGCAGCACCAGGGATTTGACGACACAGGTATCTGGTGTTGGCGTCAGATGGCTATGCGTCGACACCAAGCGCGCCCGGGTGGTCTTTAGTTGATAGGCAATATTGGCGGACTCAAGAATTTGGATAACACTCGCCGGAACGGGCACGACCACTTCCTCCTCATTAATGCAATTACGAAACCACCTCAAACCTCAGCCGACCTCGGGCAAATTGTGGCGATGTCGGCGTGCGGGGGCCTGAAGGTATGCGAGATACACGAGGCTCCAATTGGGCACGCATCCATAATCTGCCGGTGGTTGAGCTGCCAAGCGCGGGCATGCATGAGATGGCTTAGTACGCGATACCCCAAGTGAGGTCGGGGCGCGCGCAAGAAGCGCGTTCGGCTTCTACTTGACTATAGACGGGTTCCGCCGATTCGCTAAACCGAAAGAGGTCGAAACACAAAGGCGCTCACCGAGATGGCGGGCGGGTATCGCCTATATCAGCCTTTCATATAGTGTTGTTGGTGAACGAACCAGCGCTGCACCAGCGCATCGATCAGTTGTGGGTGATGTTGGTGGATGAGGGCGGCACTTTCCTGTATCGCGGGAATCAGATGGGCGTCGCGCTGCAAATCGGCGAGGCGAAACTGCAGTGCGCCGGTCTGGCGGGTGCCCAGTAACTCGCCGGGGCCGCGTATATTGAGATCTTGCTCGGCGATGACGAAACCGTCGTTGGTGCTGCGCATCACCTGTAAGCGCTGTTTAGCGACGCGGGAGAGCGGACTACTGTAGAGCAGCACGCAGTGGCTCGCGGCGCTGCCTCGTCCAACGCGGCCGCGCAGTTGATGTAGCTGCGCCAAGCCCAAACGCTCGGGGTTCTCAATGATCATAAGGCTGGCGTTGGGGACGTCCACGCCCACCTCAATTACAGTGGTGGCGACCAAGAGCTGCAGCTCACCCTCTTTGAAACGCGCCATAACATCTTCTTTTTCGCGGCCTTTCAGGCGGCCGTGAATCAAGCCGATCTGCAGCTCGGGTAGCGCTTCGCGCAACTTGATGGCCATTTCCTCGGCGGCGGCCGCTGCGAGCGTTTCCGAATCCTCGACCAACGTACACACCCAATAAGCTTGGCAGCCTTGGTGGCAGGCGCTGCGCACTCGCTCTATGACATCCTCGCGCCTCTGTTGGTTGACCAGCACGGTATTGACGGGAGTCCGCCCAGGGGGCAGCTCATCGATGACCGACAGGTCCAAGTCCGCGTAGGCCGTCATCGCCAAGGTTCTGGGAATAGGGGTGGCGGTCATAACCAGCTGGTGCGGCCAGAGCGGCGCCTCGCCCGGTAAGTGACCGTTTTTATCGCGCAGCGAAAGGCGCTGATGCACACCAAAACGGTGCTGCTCGTCGATAATGACCAGCCCCAAGCGGGCGAAGTGCACCGTCTCCTGAAACAGCGCGTGGGTGCCGACCACCAGATGCGCTTGGCCCTCGGCGATTTTGTCGAGGGCTGCTTGCTTTTGTTTTGGTGTGAGTCGCCCCACTAGCCACGCCACTTCAAACCCCAGCGGGGCTAACCATGCGGAGAAGTTGCGTTTATGTTGCTCGGCGAGGATTTCCGTAGGGGCGACCAATGCGACCTGCCAGCCTTGACCCACCGAGGCGAGTGCAGCGGCGGCGGCCACCAAGGTTTTGCCACTGCCCACATCCCCCTGAACTAAACGCAGCATCGGTTGCGACGCTGCCATATCGGCGTGAATAGCTCCGATAACCTGCCGTTGCGCGCCGGTCAAGGCGAATGGGAGGCTGTCATAGAAGCGCTGCAAGAGTGGTTGATCAACCTTGAGTTGCGGTGCCGCTTCGCTGCGCGCCAGAGCCCGGCTTTGTTGCAGCGCCAGGTGATGGGCGAGCATCTCTTCGAAGGCTAAGCGTTGTTGATAGGGGTGAGTGCCGGCTAACAACAGTGGAATTGGGGCGTCTTTGGGCGGGAAATGCACATAAGCCAGCGCATCGCTGAGACTGCTAACCTGAAAGCGCGCGTTGATTTCCCGGGGTAAGAGTTCTGCTGGCGGCGAAACCCGCATCAATTCGATGGCTTGTGCGGTCAATTTGCGCAGCCGCCCCTGGTTCAGTCCTTCCGTGGTTGGGTACACCGGCGTGAGGGATTGATCTACCGGTTTATAGGCCGCGCCCGGCTGGATGATTTCGTATTCTGGGTGGTACAGCTCCAGTCCAGAGGAGCCCAAGCGCGGATCGCCAAAGCAGCGCACTTGGGTCCCGTTGGCAAATTGAGCTTTTTGTGCGGCATTGAAGTGATAAAAGCGCAGGTTGATCTGCCCAGTCTCATCGCGCAAGGTAACCATAAGGCTGCGTCGCCGCCCCATCACCACATCGCAGCGAACGACTGTGCCTTCCACGACCACGCTGGTATTGGGAGCAAGGTCGCCAACGGGCACCACACAAGTGCGGTCGAGGTAGCGCATGGGCAGGTGGAACAGGACATCCTGCACCGTATAGAGGTTTAGGCGCGCCAAGGTCTGCGCCAAACGGGCGCCTACTCCTTTAAGAGCGGAGACGGGAAGCTTGGCGAGAGGGGGTGCTGCGGACATCACTCAGAAGACGGCGTTAGCGCCAGCGGCGTTGTGTCGCAAACCGGTGGTGCCAAGGGGCGGTCTGTCCGTGGAATCCGCCATGGTGGACTGGCCCCTAGAGTTGGGCAGTGTAGTAGCGCTTGGCGCCCGTCTGTACCGGCAAAACCACTGGCGAAGATCGTCTAAAGTCATGAAAACTAATCAAAAATGGCAATGTCGCAAATAAACCTTAGGAGCGAATGGTTTGCAATCGAAAAGTGTTCTATTTCTCGGTTTTGGTGATATTGCGCGCCGTACTGCGGCACATTTGCCGGAATGTCATAAGGTAGGCGTGACCCGTCGGCTGCGTGTTGCATCGGATGGCATCGAGTTTTGGCTCGGAGATGCCGACAGTGCTGCGGTGTTGGCGCAGCTGCGGCAGCGGCGATTTGACGCGGTGGTGCTCACCCTTACGCCCCGCGAGTTTACTCCAACGGCCTATGAGCGCGCCTATGTGGAGACCTTGCGCAACCTGCTGCCGGTTTGGCGCAACGCGCCACCGGGTTTGATTCTGCTGGTGTCCAGCACGAGCGTTTATCCGCAAACCGATGGAGAGTGGGTGGATGAAGAGAGTCCGACGGAGCCGGTGCACTTTGCCGGCGCCAGTCTACTGCGCGCCGAAGGACTGCTAGCCGGCAGCGGCCTGGTGAACTCCATTGTTCGGTTTGGCGGCATCTATGGGCCGGGACGAGATTTTCTCCTGCGGCAAGTGCGCGAGGGTAAAGGGGGCTCCAGTCACTACACCAATCGCATCCACGCTGACGACTGCGCCGGTCTGCTGGCGCACCTGCTGCAGCGGCACTGGCAGGGAAAGGCGCTCGAACCCGTATATCTCGGCTGTGATAGCGATCCTGCGCCCGGGATAGAAGTGCGCCGCTGGTTGGCGCAGCAGCTCGGTTTGGACCCGGACAGGCTGGTTCCCGGCGAATCCGCCCGCGGCGGCAATAAGCGCTGCGCCAATCGCCGGCTGCGAGAGTCGGGCTACACGCTGTTGTACCCGTCTTATAAGGACGGCTATAGCACGCTATTGGCGTCGGGGGAAATCGGCTGATCCACCGGTTCCAGCCAAGTGAGTAATACCTTTTCCAGCGCATCCAGTCCATCGCCGTTGTGGGACGAAAAGGTTTGCGCGCTGACGAGGTCTTGGACTTGAGCTTGTTTCAGATGTTGGCGCACCTTCGCCAGAGTTGACTGCCCGGCACCGCGGCTCAGCTTGTCGGCCTTGGTTAGCAGAATGTGTACCGGCATATTGCCGGCGACAGCCCAATTGAGCATGGTGGTATCGTAAGTTTGCAGAGGGTGGCGTATATCCATCAACAGCACTAGGCCCCGCAACGTTTGTCGCTCTTGCAGATACTCTGCTAGGTTCTCTTGCCACTGGTGCTTGGTGGCCAGTGGCACTTTGGCATAGCCGTAGCCGGGGAGGTCTACCAAGCGCAATTGCTCGTCTCCGAGTGCAAAAAAGTTGATCAGCTGCGTGCGCCCAGGGGTTTTACTGGTGCGTGCCAGCTTACTATTTTGAGTAAGGCGATTAATGGCGCTGGACTTGCCCGCATTAGAGCGCCCGGCAAAGGCGACTTCGCTGCCCATCTCCGGCGGGCACTGACGAAGGCTGGGAGCGCTGGTAAGGAAGCGAGCTTTACGAAAGAGATTGGGGTTGGGCATGGTCCACTCGCAAGGGAGATAAATAGATGAGTTATCGGGATCGTGTGTATATAATGCCAGCCCAAATCATCCCTGGCGACATTCCTGCGCCAGGCGTCGGGCCTTACGCTCAATCGAAATCAAGAAGCCCAGCCAATAATTAGCCCTGTGCTCCAGCGCGGAACTCGCGGTGTTTTGATCGAACGACTTACTTTTAGACGATAACGGGAACATTCATGAGCCATTCACTTCGCACTTTTCTGCTGATCCTCGGATTCGCCACCTTGGCCCCTGTCGCATATGCTGCTGGCGATGCCGCACGGGGAGAAGCGCTGGTGGCGACCTGCGCTGCGTGTCACGGTGCCGACGGCAATAGCCCCGCACCCAACTTCCCCAAGCTGGCGGGACTCGGGGAAAGATACATGACCAAGCAGTTGATCGATATTAAATCGGGTGTCCGCGTAGTTCCCGAGATGACCGGCCTGCTGACCAACTCCAGCGAGCAGGACATGGCCGATATGGCAGCCTTCTACGCGGTCAAGCCCATGCAGCTATCCGGCTCCCAAACGCTCACGGTTAAGTTGAACTCCGGTGCCGAAGTGGATGCGCTGGAGTTGGGTGAAAAAATCTTTCGCGCCGGTAATACCGAGACTGCAACTCCCGCCTGCACCGGCTGCCACTCACCGCGTGGCTTGGGCAACGACCCCGCCGTTTTCCCGCGTTTAAGTGGGCAGCATGCGCAGTACATAGAGAAGCAACTGCGTGATTTCCGCAGTGGCAATCGTCTCAATGACGGCGATGCGCAGATTATGCGCAAGGCTGCGGAGCATCTATCGGATGCGGAGATTGTGGCCCTGGCAAATTACATCGCCGGGCTGCATTGATTTGCACGGGTTCACGCTTTCGCCAAATAACGGGGAACTTGGCCGCTGCGCTTGTTTCTAATCGCGTCAGGCGGCCTTGCCGTTTTCTTTAGCGAGACTTTCCAATGACAAAGGGGAAATACATGCGTTTTCTTATCGCGACTCTGGGCTTTTTAGTTCTGCCAATGTTGGCTTGTGCGGCAGAGCCTGCTAAGCCTGCCTATGAGGAAGGCAAGCATTACACTGTGCTGGCAGGTCAACCTAAACCGGCCAAAACAGGCAAGATCGAAGTGACGGAAATGTTCTGGTATGGCTGCGGCCATTGCTACATGTTTGAGCCTCTGCTGGAGGAATGGCAGAAAACCCTGGCTGACGATGTCTCCCTGGTGCGCTCACCGGCGATGTGGCAGCAGCGCCGCAATCCACCCGATGCCATGTGGACTCACGCCAAGCTTTACTACACCGCAAGTGCGCTGGGGAAGTTGGACACCTTGCATCCGGTTTTCTTCGAGGCCATGCACAAATTCAATAAGCGCTTAGTTAACAGTGATGAAATTGCCGCTGTTGTTTCCGCACAGGGTGTGGATGGCGAAGCGTTTGTCAAAACCATGGACTCTTTCGCGGTCAATGCTCAGGTGACTCAGGCCGACGCCCGCCAACGTGCCTATCGAGTGACCGGCACTCCAGAGCTAGTGGTGGGAGGTTATTACCACGTGTCCGCCAGCAATGTGGGTAGCCAAAAGGAAATGCTGCAAGTCGCTGACTTCTTGATTGATAAAATCCGCAGCGAGCGCTAAACCGCTTACCGCTTCGTTGTTTCTCAAGGCCGGCTTCCCGGCCTTTTTTGTTTCTGTTTATGTCGGTAGAAACTTCCGGATGGTTGCAATCAACAAATCGTCGTTGAGCGGCTTGGTCAGAAGTTCGTCGACACCGCTATTCAGGATGCTTTGCTGCTCGGTTTCGATGGCGTGTGCCGTTAAAGCAACCACAGGCAATTGCTGCAGGCGCGGTTGCTGGCGGATACGGCGGGTCACGTCCTTGCCGTTCATGCCCGGTAGGGAAATATCCAAAAGGATCAGGTCGTAATCGTGTTTTTCCAGTAGCGCCAAGCAGCGCTCGCCGCTCTCCACGCAGGTCACATCGTAGCCTTCATCTTCCAAAATCCATGAGACGAGCTTGCTGTTGTCGAGATTGTCTTCAACTACCAGGATGTGAGTATTCATATCGCCTCTGGGTACGAGGTGTATTTTTGACGTCTTTTCTAGACCCCACCGTTGTTTATCGCTCGGTGAGTATAGTCGCTTTTCGTCACGTTTGAGCGGCATCCATACCGTAAAAACCGGGTTCCTAAGTGTGGAAAAACCGCCTTTTATCTTGCCAAAGTGCTCGGTACCTCTCGAATTTGAATGATGCGGCTGGGGGCTTTGCCCCCTTTTGTGGCAGTATCAAAATCTTCAGGTGGGTATTGAGAGCAGCACAAATGCCCCCTGCATCGCAGAATTTATAAAAAATTCTGGCAAATTAATAAAATTTTTCGTTATTTCTGTACATATTTTATGCAGAAGTGTAAGGTTCGACCTTCCATTGAACTGCCGGTGGGCAGTGCGTACTTCGAAAGGCGTTTTATGGATTTGATTGATCATTCCCGTAATCTGACACAACAGCTCACCTATGAGCTTGGCCGCGCCATTGTGCAGGGCAGGTATAAAATGGATTCCGCATTTCCTACGGAGGCGGATCTCTCTGCGCAATTTAATATTAGTCGCAGTGTTACCCGTGAAGCGGTCAAAATGCTCACCGCCAAAGGGCTGATATGTTCTCGGCCGCGCAAGGGCATTCGCGTTCAGCCGCCGCACTTATGGAATATGTTCGATTCCGATGTATTGAACTGGACGCTTTCCGCCAAACCGTCATTGCAGCTGCTGAAGGAGTTCACTCAGCTGCGGGTTGCGATCGAACCAGAGGCAGTGGCCTTGGCATGTCGTGTCGCGACCGACGCTCAGATCGAAGCTATAGGTCAGGCGGTGGCGCGTATGGAATTGGCAGAAGAGGGTGATGATGACCCGTTGGATGCCGACATCCAGTTTCACACCAGCATCCTGGAAGCCAGCAACAATCGTTTCTTTATCCAATTTTGTGATTTCATTCAGGCCGCTTTGCGCATTAGCATCGCCTGCACCAATCAATTGAAGTCCGTAAAGGCCGCTAGCGCCTATGATCATCGCGGTGTTTACCAAGCAATTGTTCGACGCGATGGTGATACGGCCAAGGCAGCGATGCGCCAACTGCTGGACGAGGCCATGGAGCTGATTGTTGAGTCCATGCAGGAAGGCGCGAAAACGCCGCTAGAAAATGTCCGATCCACGCAGGAAAGCCCGCGCCTATCCGCCGCCGCACTCGGTACTGTGTCGGCCTGATCGCCGCCGTTGACACGCCGCAAGAACGCTCTTCTCGCCCCTAGCGATTCCCCCCTTCACTCAGCATAATAGCCGCACTTCGCCACCTGACCTGGTCGGTGGCGAGTATTCATGATGTTCATCGGTACTGATGCGAGGCCTAGTACGTCCACGCAACCGGAGCTCATCCGCCCGCGATAATAATACGATAACAAATGAGGTCTTTATGTCTGGAATGTCAGGAGCTGGCGCTCATGCCGCTGGGGACGGAGCGGCGAACAAGAATTACACCATGCCTCTGGTATGGCTCACATCGCTGTTTTTTATGTGGGGGTTTCTCACCTGCCTCAACGATATCTTGATCCCCCACCTGAAGAACGTCTTCGATTTGAACTACACCCAGGCAATGATGGTGCAGTTCTGCTTTTTTGGGGCCTACTTTATTGTGTCCATTCCCGCCGGCATTATGGTGAAGAAGATTGGCTATAAAGCCGGTATCGTTATTGGCTTGACCATTGCGGCGCTAGGCTGCCTGATGTTTTATCCAGCGGCGCAAATGCGGGTTTACGCAATCTTCCTCGCGGCGCTGTTCGTACTGGCGGGCGGCATTACGATTTTGCAGGTCTCCGCCAATCCCTATGTCACCATTCTTGGCAGTTCGCGCACGGCATCGAGTCGGCTCACTCTTACCCAGGCATTTAATTCGCTCGGCACCACTGTCGCGCCTTGGTTTGGCTCGGTATTGATTCTCGCCGGTGTGACGGCGGGCTTGACTGGCGAGGAGCTGAAGGCTCATGAGGCACAAGCGGTACAAGGGCCCTATTTGTTTCTTGCCGGTGCGTTGATTGTATTGGCCGGTATTTTTGCCATGATCAAATTGCCACGGGTAATCGATGACGAAATTCCCGTGCACAGGGGGGATCTAGGTTCGTCCGCTTGGTCATATCCTCACTTGGTGCTCGGCGCCATAGGTATTTTTGTCTACGTCGGGGCGGAAGTATCGATCGGCAGCTTTCTGGTCAACTTCATCAGTGAGCCGACCATTGGTGCTATGACCGAGGCCGAGGCCGCAAAATACGTGGCCTATTATTGGGGCGCCGCTATGGTAGGGCGCTTTATAGGCGCGGCGGCCATGCGATATATCTCTGGCGGTGTGGCACTCGCTTTTAACGCAGTTGGCGCGTGCCTGTTGGTCGCACTGGCGATGTTGGGATCGGGCCACTTGGCAATGTGGGCGATTTTGGCGGTAGGTTTTTGTAACTCTATTATGTTTCCCACTATCTTCAGTCTGGCGTTGCGCGGTTTGGGCCCACACACCAGTCAGGGATCCGGTATCTTGTGTATGGCGATCGTCGGCGGTGCTTTGGTTCCGCTGCTACAGGGTTTCTTAGCCGATAGCATAGGAATCCAGCTTGCGTTTTTCCTACCGATTATTTGTTATGCCTATATTGCGTTTTACGGGCTAAAGGGTTCTGCACCCAAGCACGATTAAAGCAAAAAGGAGCTACACAATAAAAAGGGGGCTGCGGCCCCCTTTTTATTGCTCAGGCTTATGTAGATACAGCCCGCCACGAC
>CAYZVN010000078.1:0-6565 GCA_964482025.1 uncultured Saccharophagus sp.
GCTTATCCAGACTGACTTTTGGTTTATCCAGAATGATTTTTGCTTTTCTATCTCTCGCAAGCGCACTTTTGCGCAGCGTGGGCTTGAATTCTTTTCTCTTCAATCCCATCCATTAACCCAATGACTGCACATCCAAGGTATCTCGCGAGCCAAAAGCGCTCCCCGAATACGGGCTCCTTGGGATTGGTAGACTGGGTCTTTTGGTTGAACGAACAGGTGGAACATTATGTCGCGACGGCGTATCGATCAGATTGTGACCCGCATGGGCACCATAGTGAGTGAGATGCAGACGCTGCATTTTCGCTTTGTGCAGCAGGAGCGGCGGGGGTGGGAGCCATTGATGAATGTCTACCGCTACCCGGATCACTACGAAATTTGTGTGGAGTTGGCCGGGGTCGCGCCGGGGGATCTCCAGGTGAGCGCCGGCGGGCGCCGCGTGGCTATTTCGGGAGTGCGGCGCTGGCCAGATTTGCGATGTCAGCGCACCGGAAGTGAGTGTCACCGCACGACGCTGATGGAAATTGAAGAGGGCGCCTTCTGGCGGGAAATTGAGTTGCCGGAAGAAATCGATGAGCGCACCGCCGAGGTGGTCGCTCAGCAAGGTCTGGTTTGGATCCGTTTACAACTGAAATAGGTGGCAGACGTGGCGAACGAATTTTTGACAGCAGACGCAGGGCAAGGACCGGGTGGCGAGAGCCTGGCAGCAACATCCAATACAGCCAATGGCGCAGTGGATGAAAATGCCGTTTATTTGCTTTTGCCTTTACAGGAAACCGTCATCTTCCCCGGCATGGTGATCACATTACCCGTGGAAAATTCGGCGGTTGCTTCCGCCATCGAGGAGATGCTACCCAATCAGCGCCAGATCGTAATAAGTTCGCTCAAAGAGGGGCTTGAGGAGGTGACCGGGCCGGAGGACGTGCATCGAGTTGGCGCGTTTGGCCGCATCATGCAGATGATGCGCCGCAACGAAACGTTGGTGCTGGCGGTGGAGGCTCAGGAGCGGGTGAGCCTGGAGCATTTACATCCGCGCGAACGCTTTTGGCAGGTCAATGTGCAGCGCTTGGAGTCGACCTCTCCCCCTTCGTCGGATCAATATTGGCAGGCGGCGGTGCGCAACCTGCGCGACTCCGCTTTGCGCTTGGTGCGCAGCTCCGAAGCCATTCCCAAAGAAGCCGAGTCCGTGGTGCAGAATTTCTCCATTGCTCACACCGGTTTGTTGACGGATTTTCTGGCTGCCAATCTCTCCCTGACCCTTGAACAAAAGCAGAAACTGCTGGAAGAAACCCAAGTGGTTCGCCGGGTGGATCGCCTGCAGAAAATCTTGGACGAGCAGTTGCACATCAGTGATTTACAAGCCAAGTTGCGCGAGGACGTCAAAACGGAATTTACCGAAGCTCAGCGCCGCGCGTATTTGCGTGAGCAGCTGCGGGCGATTCAAAAAGAGCTGGGCGAGGACGATGGCACCGATTCAAAAGTCGCGGATCTGGAACAAAAAATTGCCGAGGCAAAACTGCCCGAAACCGCACAGGAACAGGCGGAGCGTGAGTTGCGTCGCCTGCAGCAACTGTCGCCGGCCAGCCCAGAATACTCGGTGATCATCGACTATTTGGAGACCATCGCCAGTTTGCCTTGGTCGAAAATGAGCGAAGATCAGCTGGATCTAAAGCGCGCTCAGGAAGTGCTGGATCGCGATCACTACGGCATCGAAAAAATCAAACGCCGCATTATTGAGTATCTCGCGGTGCGCAAATTAAATCCGACCGGGCGCGGGCCGATTTTATGTTTTCTCGGTCCTCCCGGGGTGGGCAAAACCAGTTTGGGGCAGTCCATCGCCTCGGCCCTCGGGCGGGAGTTTATTCGCATTGCTCTCGGCGGCGCGCGGGACGAGGCGGAAATTCGCGGTCACAGGCGCACTTATATAGGCGCTATGCCTGGGCGCATTATTCAGGAGCTGCGCCGCGCCGGCACGCGCAACCCGGTGATTATGTTGGATGAGCTGGACAAGCTCGGCGCCGATTTTCGCGGTGATCCGGCGAGCGCGCTGCTGGAGGTTCTCGATCCGCGGCAGAACAACAGTTTTGTGGATCGCTATCTGGATCTTCCTTTCGACTTATCGCAAGTGGTGTTTATTGCCACCGCCAATATGATAGAGCCGGTCCCGGCGCCCTTGCGCGACCGGATGGAAGTCATCCGTCTGGCCGGTTATACCCCCGATGAAAAACGCAATATTGCCGAACGTTATCTGATTCCCCGGCAGCTGGAAGAAAACGGCGTGACGGCCGAACAGTGCCGCTGGTCGACAGAGGCTCTTCAGTTGGTGATCGACGGCTACACCCGAGAGGCGGGAGTACGCAATCTGGAGCGAGAAATCGGCGCGGTGGTGCGCGCCACCGCTGCTGCTATCGCGCGGGGCGATATCGAACATGCGGTGATCGACGAAAACGCGGTCGCCGAAGCTTTGGGGCCGGTGCGCTTTCAGAGCGAAAAGAAGATTCGCGACAGTGCACCCGGCGTGGTCAACGGCTTAGCTTATACCCCGGTGGGAGGCGAAGTGCTGCATATTGAAGCCATTCGCTATCCCGGCAAGGGCAGCTTTACGCTTACCGGACAACTGGGTGATGTAATGAAGGAATCGGTTAAAGCGGCGGAAAGTCTGGTGCGCAGCCGCGCCGATAAATTGGGCATCGGCTCCGATGTATTCGGCCAGTACGACGTTCATGTGCATGTGCCGGCAGGGGCGATTCCCAAAGACGGCCCCTCTGCGGGAGTGGCCATGTTCACCGCTTTGGCCTCTTTGTTCTCCGGCCGTCCCGTCAATCACGAAGTGGGTATGACTGGCGAAATCACCTTGCGTGGATTGGTGCTGCCGATTGGCGGCTTGAAGGAAAAGACCTTGGCGGCACTGACGGCCGGCATCAAAACAGTGCTGATTCCCCGACAAAACGAGAAGGATATTCCGGAGCTTGCCGAGCAGGTGCGAACGGGGCTGAACATTATTCCGGTGGAGACGGTGGATGAAGTGCTGGAGCACGCCCTATTAAAGAGTGGGCCTGCCGACGCGCCATCTCATCCGCATTAACGCGCTGCGGCGCTACCTAAACTAAAAAGGCCCCCAGGATAGGGGGCAAGCACTCACAGGATTTTGGCTGCCACTGAGAAAGGGGCGAGGCTTCCAATTCATCGACTCGTTCGCTTGGCAGACCGAATGCCTCACTTATTTTGGGGGTTTTTGCGGAGCGGGTCTGTGAAATATTGCCTTGCCTCTTAGTGAAATATTCACCGGGAGCATGTGAGCGCAATCTCTATATAATGCTTGGCTCACAAAAAACATGGGTTCCACAGGGTGATCAATCTTCGGGCCACGCTCTATTTGCTTGCTTTTCCCGTCGGCTTTATGGGGCTGGTGCAAGCGGTGTTTGCCGGGCTGTCCTGGGCCTTGTTCGGCGATCAAAAAGAGGTGGGCTTTTTTATGCCCTCCCTGCTGATGCTGCTGTGTGCGGCGCTCTTCTATCTCCTTTCCCGCTCTTCCACCCTCCTCAAAATCGGCTTTAAAGATGCGCTTTTATTCGCCACCTTTACTTGGATTGTGATGGGGTTGCTCGGCGCCGTGCCTATATTTCTGGCGACCGGGGTGTCGATAACGGATGCAGTATTTGAGTCGGTGAGTGCATTGACCACCACCGGGGCCACAGTGTTAACCGGTTTAGAACACTTGCCCCGCAGCTTTTTGATGTACCGCCAGTTTTTGCAGTGGATGGGCGGTTTGGGGGTGGTGATTTTTGTGGTGGCCGTGCTGCCGATGCTCAATGTGGGCGGCATGAAGTTGTTGAAAGCAGAAACCCCTGGGCCAGTGAAGGACGAAAAGCTTTCCCCGCGCATTGCCAGCACGGCGCATTACCTTTGGCTCGTGTATGCGGTTATCACCGCCGCTTGCGCGCTGAGCTATTGGGCGGCGGGCATGAGCCTCTATGACGCCATTGCCCACGCCTTTACCACTGTCTCCACCGGTGGCATGTCCACCTATGATGCCAGTCTTGGCTACTTTAATAGCCCTTTGATCATGCTCGTGGCGGAGCTCTTTATGCTGCTGGGGGCAATCAGCTTTGCCCTGCACTTCAAAGCGATGAAAGCGCAGCGCATAGGGTTTTACTGGCGCGACGAAGAGACTCGCACCTTTTTGCTGGTAGTGGTGGTGCTGTCGCTGTTGATCGCGGGGGATTTGTGGCGCAACCAGTTGTATGACAATCCGCTGGATGCGGTCAATCAAGCCGCATTTCATCTTATTTCGTTTATCACCAGTACGGGCTACGGTGCCGGCAATTACACCGAGTGGCCGCTGACGATTGCCTTAGTGTTGGTGGTCGCCGGTTATTTGGGCGGTTGCGCCGGCTCCACCTCCGGCGGCAACAAAATCATTCGCAATATTCTCGCGGTTAAATTAATCGGCCTGGAGCTGAAGCGCCTGATCCACCCGCGCGGTATTTTCAATGTGAAGTATCAGGGCCAGCCGGTGGGCGCACCGATTCTCAGCGCCACCATCGCGTTTATGAGCATTGCCGCGTTCAGCAGCGTAGTCGTGAGTTTGCTATTGATGCTGACGGGCTTGGATTTTTGGACCGCGCTGACGGCAGCGGCGGCCTGTCTGAAT
The DNA here is from genome assembly GCA_964482025.1 of uncultured Saccharophagus sp. Taxonomy (GTDB): domain Bacteria; phylum Pseudomonadota; class Gammaproteobacteria; order Pseudomonadales; family Cellvibrionaceae; genus UBA5868. The sequence continues at coordinate 4,652 of CAYZVN010000078.1, forward strand.
GTGTTAGGGCCGGGTTTTGGCAGCGTCGGCAACAACTTTATTCCCGTCAGTGACGCCGGAACCTGGGTGCTCAGCGGCGCTATGATCCTCGGCCGGCTGGAGTACTTTACGGTTATAGCGCTGTTCTTGCCGAGGTTTTGGCAGCGCTAAGCCTTGCCGCCACTTAAGAATCAAGATAACTCCGAAAATCGGGGCGCGGCGGATACAGCACAGTTCACTCATATTAATGGAGGTAAGATCAATGCCAATCCTGCGTGTCGAAATGCTCGAAGGCCGCACTGAGGCGCAAAAACAAGAGCTGGCAGCCGCGCTCAGCCGGGAAACCGCGCGTATTACCGGCTGTAGCCCGGGGGCGATTACCGTCATAATCGAAGACGTTAAGCGCGAGAACTGGGCGATTGGTGGGCGGCTCCTGTCGCAACCCGACCCCGGCTAAAGCCATCAACATTCACTAAAGAGGGAAATACTATGTCATTGTCACTCACGGATTTATCGTTGCTCATTCCCTTGGTTAAGCAAGAGCTGGGCGTTTTGCACGGTTTAGCCAATGGCGAAGATGCGCAAATGGCGGATGACGCAGCGGAACTGTCGCTGCTATACCGCCAGACCGCGACCAAGCTTAAAGAGGAATATCAAACCCTGTGGTGGGAGGGAAGCGACTTCCCCACTTACGAAACACTCATCCGCGAGCTGTAATTCCATTCGCCCACTTCCGGCGGGGTGGTCAATTCGACCATCAGTGCTCAGTCGTCACCTCCACGTCAAGGCTTCAGCGGAAGCCTTACTCCTGTCTTCCCCAGCCAATGTCGCTTTTATGTTCCGCTGAGAATATTGCGGATTGCGACGAGATATAAATCAACTCGACTCACCTCCATGCAGTTGGTTGGCACTTGCGGCGGTAGCCCATCACATATTTCAGATATATGACAAAAAAATGACACCCCGGCGTTACTTTTCGCCTAACTGAGACCGTATTTGGGGTATAGAATCCCAAATACAGTGAGTGAATTAAATAATATTAATGAAGTTACAAGTCGAGCCGTGCCGTGGCAGGGTGAGGAGGGGGTTTTCCGTGAATCGATTTTCAGGTGTTTTATTGACAATATCTCTAACATTACTGGCAGCCTGCGGCGGCGGTAATCCTGGAGATGGGTCTAGCAGTTCCAGTTCAAGCTCTAGTTCCAGCAGCAGCAATTCTTCCAGCTCAAGCAGTTCGTCCTCGAGTAGCTCCAGTAGTTCTTCATCTGGGGTGAGTGTCGGGTTAGATGTTCATGTCGATCTGCCTGACGAGATGCGTATCAGCGCGGATGCAGAAAAGCTCGAGCGAGGGGGTTTTTATACCTCTAAATACTTCGATGAGTCTGTGATCGAAACCATTTATTTGGATTTTCCTCAACAAGATTATTGGCAGCAACTGACCAACAATTACGAGAGCAAAACGCCCATCAGCGCAACCTTGCGCTACAAAGACAAAACATTCGAGCAGGTCGGTGTGCGCTTTCGCGGCATGACGAGCTATTCGTTCGCCGGTGATAAGAAGTCGTTCGACATTGATCTGGATTGGCAGATCGATGGTCAAGATATCAACGGCTACAACTCGCTGAAGCTCAACAATGGCTACGAAGATGAATCCGCCATGCGCGAGGTGCTTTACTCTAATTTGGCGCGCAAAAATATCGCAGCCGCGAAAGCCAACTTCGTGAACGTGGTAGTGAATGGTCGCAACTTTGGCGTCTATTCCAACGTGCAAAAACTCAATAAAGATCACGTTAAAGAATGGTTCCTCGATAAAGAGGCAACTCGTTGGCGAGCCGAAGCGCCCGATGGCGGCGGTCTCGGTGGTGGTTTTGGCGGAGGTGGCTTCGGTGGAGGTGGTTTTGGCGGAGGCGGCTTCGGTGGGGGCGGCTTCGGTGG
>CAYZVN010000078.1:6665-13468 GCA_964482025.1 uncultured Saccharophagus sp.
GGCTTCGGTGGCGGAGGCTTTGGAGGCTTCGGCGGCGTGTTTGGCGCGGGGACTTCTTCGCTCAACGATTTAGGCGCCAATGGCAGTGCCTATGAAAACGCTTATACCCTGAAATACTCCAGTGTTGATAACCCCTGGCAGGATTTGGCTAACGCCGCACATGCGATGGGGAATGCTGCGCCTGAATATTTGGTTGAGGAGCTCAGCCAATACATGGATATAGATGCAGCGCTGTGGTTTATCGCCACCGAAAATATTTTTACCGACGATGATAGCTATATCAACAAAGGCGGTATGGATTACTACGTGTACTTCGATGTGGCAACCGGGCGTATTGTCCCGCTGGAGTACGATGGCAACTCCGCTATGTCCACGCAATTGGCCACCAGCTGGGGGCCGCTATATAAAATCGACGATGCGAACTTTCCGCTAATCAGCGTTTTATTGAAGGTGCCGGAATTACGCCAGCGCTACTTGGCGCACTACCGCACGATTATGGAAGAAGCGCTGAATCCGACAGTCGCAAATACCAAAATCGATCAGTATGCACAGTTGATCGACACCTACATCGCGGCACCTGCCGATGTGCGTTTGTACACCTACCAGCAATACCAGGCCGGTGTGCAAAATCTGAAGAGCTTCATCACCACGCGTTATCAGTATCTGCAAAATCACAATGATCTGCGAGCGCCGAAAATGACGATTAGTGAGGTGGTGGACTCGGTCGATGGCCGCGCGTCGGTGCGTCCTTCGGATACTCAATCAGTGGATGTGAGCGCGCGCGTGGCAAGCAATGAAGTGAGTATTCGCCGTGTTAATTTGTATTACGGCAGCGGATTGATGGGCGGTTTTACCAAAGTTGCGATGAGCGATTCGGGTAACGGTATTTATCGCGCGACAATTCCGCCCTTTCCAAGGGGAACCTTTGTTCGCTATTACATAGAAGCTGTAGCGGACAACGCAGCGGAAACCGTAATGTACGAACCGCGCGGCGCTGAAAATGATGTGTACATTTATCAAGTGCTCGCGGCAGAGCCGGTGGACAGCCCGGTGGTGATTAACGAGTTGATGGCATCCAATAAAAATACCGTTGTTGATAACAACGGCAGCTATTCGGATTGGTTAGAGCTGTACAATAACTCCGATCAGCCGGTTGACCTGAGCGGTTGGTTCCTCACGGATGAAGATTCCAACCTAACGCGCTGGGAATTCCCTGCAGGTACCGTGATTCAACCGCACTCCACGCTGATTGTCTGGGCGGACGATGCTGCGTCTCCCGGATTGCATGCCAATTTTAAATTGAGTGCATCAGGTGAAACCATTTCACTGGTGACACCAGAAAAAGCATTTGCTGATCAAGTGACATTTAGCGATGCGGAAAGTGACTACAGTTACGCCCGCTCACCAAATGGCACCGGCGGCTGGAGCTGGACCGACAGGCCCACGTTCGACGCTGCTAACTGATTTAGCATTGCTCGCTGGCCGTCCTTGAGACGGCCTTTTTTGCCGGCCGCGCTTGCGCTGCCGGCATATTCACAACTGAAATAATTAAAAGGTGACACAATGCCGTTTTCCTCAATTCGCAATACCTTGTGGGAATACGATTCTCACGGTCTTAAGGACCTGAATAAGGCCTCCTTGATGAATCGGGTGGACACGAAGTTTGTGGTGCCGGTGCAGTGCCTGCCGGAAATGCTGCTGCGTTTGCAGGATCACTTTTCCATCTTGGAGATTGATGATAAGCGCTGTTTTCACTATCTGAGCACCTATTACGACACACCGGATTATTTGTTTTACAACATGCATCACACTGGGAGAAAAAATCGCTTCAAAGTGCGCGTGCGCAATTATGTCGACAGCCAAATAAGCTTTTTAGAAGTGAAGTTTAAAAATAACAAAGGCCGCACAGAGAAAAACCGCGTAAAACTGCGTGAAGAAACTGGCAGTGGCTTGGAAATGCATCGCGAATTTTTACAAAAACAGCGAGTGCCCAATATTACAAGTCTGGTCCCTGTGCTGGAAAACCAGTACCATCGCATCGCCCTTGCCAGCGAGCATCGGGGCGAACGCTTAACGATTGATATGGATTTAGTGAATCAACCGCTGCCAGCATGGCGAGAGCCCCTGCCGCAAACGGATTTTGCGATTTTGGAATTAAAGCAGGCGCGAGTGGATCGTAGTTCGCCTTTTTTTGCAGTTGCAAAAGACCTGCGTTTGCGCCCAGGGAGTTTCAGCAAATATTGCATGGGGCTCGCTCTGTCGGGGTATATGGAAAGCATTAAATTTAATCGCTTTAAACCGATTATTCATCGCCTTAAGCGCACCTGTACCATCAACACTTTTGAGAACGCTCCATGCTGACATATGATTTTCTACTGCGTTATGTAATTTTGCTGGTTGGCTCGACCATTTTATTGCGCGGGGTTTATTTCCGCGTTACGCCAAACCGCGACGCAGTATTCAGTTTTTTTCTGTTTACTAACGGTGTCTTTTTTGTCACTTATCTGCTTTCGGGTATCGAGTTATCGATGGGCTTTGCCTTCGGTCTGTTCGCCGTATTCGCTATGCTGCGTTACCGAACCGAGCCTATTACCATCCGCGAGATGACCTATTTGTTCATTACCATCGGCGTATCGCTGATGTGTGCGGTGGCCAAACTGCAATATGTGGAAATGGCCGCACTCTTGGCACTGGTCATTGTTCTGGCAGCTGTAGGTGAAACGCGATTTTTGGCACCACGTATCGTCGAGAAGAAAATTACCTACGATAAAGTAGACCTGATCAAGCCCGATCGTTATGACGATCTGGTGAAAGACCTGCAAGAGCGCACCGGCCTGGACATCATTAAGGTTGATGTCGGTGCTATCGACTACTTGGATGACAGCGCAGTGTTATCGGTTTTCTGTCGCGAGATCCGCCGCTAAAACAAAAAAGGCCACCTGCTTTAGGCAGGTGGCCTTTTTTCTCGCCTTCTACCTTCTACCTCCTTTTCTTATGTCCAGGCGATATCCGCTTTGATCTGCAGATATTCCCGGCTGGCATCGATAGACTGAATCTGGATGTCCGGTGTTTTGCCCAGAATCTGGGTGCCGGCGTGAACATCGGCAAAGTCCACCACTTTAAATGGGCCGCGTTTAGCAAGCTGGCGGTTGATCCATTTACTCACACCGAATTTGCATTTGAGGTGCCATTTCCAGATGCTCAGCTTCATCACCACATCCGTATCTTCCAGCTCCGGCAGCACCGAGAGTCGCGATTGCTGTGCCTCCAGCAGCAGCTTGGCTTTGCGGCCTTCGATCTCCAAGTTGGTGGAGGTATTTTTCCAGCGCCATTTGCCCAACAGGCGAATGCCAACGCTTAATTCTGCCTGAACCTGCAAAGCGAGATCGCGCAGCTCCACCGGGTTGCCCAAAACCATCTGGGGCGGCTTGGGCAAAATCACCGTCAGCGAACGGACATTCACCTGGTAGCGTTTTTCCGCCGTCGACGTTGGCTTGTCCGCGTGGGCTTTGTCCAGGTGATCCAACAGGGGCTGGATCAACACATCCTCGACAATCGCCTCTATGCCATCGTCATGAATGTCATCGGTCGCTTCCGGGGCCTGCACTTCGCTGACCTCCAGAGGCTCCTGGTCCAATTCATCTTCCGGGAATTCAATCCGCAGAGGGAATTCCAGCGCATCCAGAAGCTTGGTCGCCAAGTGTGCGTCCAGGCGGATTTCCAGGTCGCGATGTTCGAGTAGGGAGTGTTCAACCATGTTTCGTGTGTCTCTTGAGGTTTCAAATCTTTAAGGGGTGGCATTTGCCAATCAACAAGGGCCGATAGTCACGGCCCCTGGGGATGGCTACAATCGACGCTTTTTTTGAGCCCACGGATAAACCACGTGGACACCGAGTCCTATCATTCATTCGCATGAAGCCACTGACGTTTCAGGCGACTCCTAGTTTAGTTTCAGGCACAGGTATTTATGGCACCTCGCAAAGCGGCCAAAAAACGTAAGCCCATTATCACCCTTAAACGCCTCGCCTTGGTCTTCTTGATCTTCGCTGCGGCCTTAGCGGCCTACTGTGTTTATCTCGATAACATTGTGCGCAGCCAGTTTGAAGGCAAGCGCTTTGCCCTGCCAGCGCGGGTTTACGCCCGGCCGTTGGAGGTGTTTCCCGGCAAAACCCTGGCTCTAGCCGAATTGCGGCGGGAGTTGGATTTGCTGGGCTTTGCCAGAGTCGCGCAGGTGCGCGGCCCCGGTGAATATCTGTCGGCGGCGGACTATGTGATTTTACAGTCCAGGCCCTTTGAGTTTTGGGACGGTCCCCAAGCCAGCCAATTGGTGAGGGTGAGTTTTGCGGGCAATGTGGTGGAGGACGTGCGCGAAGAGGGCAGCGGTCGCCCGATGGACTTGTTCCGGCTGGAGCCGATTACCATCGGCGGCATCTACACCACCAACAACGAAGACCGCCAGCTGGTGCGCTACAACCAAGTGCCGCGCCATTTTATTGATGCCCTTATCGCAGTGGAAGATAAGCGCTTCTATTACCACCATGGCGTAGATCCAAAAGGCCTGTTGCGGGCGGTGTTTTCCACCGCTACGGGGCGCGGAATTCAGGGCGGCAGCACCATCACCCAGCAGTTGGTGAAAAACTTTTTTCTCACCCCCGAGCGCACGCTCAAGCGCAAGGCCAACGAAATGTTGATGGCCATATTGCTGGAGCTGCACTATGAGAAGAACGATATTCTCGAGACCTATCTCAACGAGGTGTACTTCGGCCAGGACGGCACCCGCGCGATTCACGGGGTGGGGCTGGCCAGTCAGTTTTATTTCGGGCGCTCGGTCGAGCAGTTAAAACCGCACCATTCCGCGCTGCTGGTGGCCATGCTCAAAGGCCCGACCTACTACAACCCGCGCCGCAATCCCAAACGGGCGCTGGAGCGGCGCAATCTGGTACTAGCAGAAACCGGCACCCAGGGCTATCTAACGCCGCAGGAATTCGAAGTCGCCATCGCCCAGCCGCTGGATGTCACCCGCAACGCGGGTATGGGGCTGTCCAATTATCCGGCCTTTCTCGACTTGGTGTTTCGCCAGTTGCGCCGCGACTATCAAGAAGAGGATTTGCGCAATGAGGGCCTGCGAATCTTCTCCACCCTCGACCCGCTGGTTCAGCAAACCGCCGAGAAAACCTTGGCGGAACAGCTGGTGCAACTGGAGCAGCGCTTCAAGTTGGCGGAGGGGTGGTTGGACGGTGCAGTGGTGGTGAGCGTGCCGCAAACCGGGGAGGTGGCGGCGGTGATCGGCAGTCGCAAATCCGGTTTCGAAGGCTTCAATCGCGCCCTGGATGCCAAGCGCCCCATCGGCTCGCTATTCAAGCCCGCCATCTATCTCACCGCCCTGGAAAAGCCCGAAGCTTACACCCTCAGCACTTTGTTAGATGACGAGCCCCTGCAATTTCAGGAGGCCGGCATGGCCAGCGTGTGGGAGCCGCAAAACTACGACCGGCAATTCCACGGCGCGGTGCCACTCTGGCAGGCGCTGGCGTATTCCTACAACGTCAGCTCGGCGCGCCTTGGCCTTGAGATCGGTGTTAAGCCGGTGTTGCAGACCGCCCAGCGCCTGGGGGTGGAAGAGCCGCTTAAACCCTATGCCGCCACTTTCCTCGGGGCTGCCGAACTGCCGCCAATACAGGTTGCACAGATGTATCAGACCATCGCCGCTGGCGGCTTTCGCGTACCGCTGCGCGCCATCCGCGAAGTGCTTACCGCCGAGGGGCGTCCGCTGAAGCGCTACGCCATCAATGTTGAGCAAGTCGCCTCCAGCCAGTCGATCCATTTGCTCACTCGCGCGCTGCAACTGGCCGTGGAAGAGGGCACGGCGAAATCCATGCGCTCCATCCTGCCGCAATCCTTAAATTTGGCGGGGAAAACCGGCACCACCGACGAACTGCGCGATAGCTGGTTCGCCGGTTTCAGCGGCAACTATGTTGCGGTGGTGTGGGTGGGCAACGATCAAAATCAGCCCACCGGTTTGACCGGCGCCACAGGTGCGCTGCCTATCTGGGGGAAGATGATGGCGCAACTGCATCCGCTGCCCGTGCCGCAGACAGAACCGCCCGGCATCCACTACCTCGCCACCCATCGCAGCCTTGGCGCGCGGGTCGGCGGTTTCTGCTCCGATGCTTTGAAGCTACCTTTTGTTGAAGGCTCAGAGCCGGAAGCGGAAGTGAATTGCAGTGGCAATTACACCACCACCAGCAAGGCGAAAAAATGGTGGCAGCGCATCTTGCGTTAGCCGTCCGACTCACGCAGCCGCTGCGCCGGTGATAAGATGCCGGCCCCGCCTTATCCTCCAGGAGAGCAAGCCCAATGAAATCTCTGCACGTGTTGACCACACTCGCCCTGTTAGTCGTCACTACTGGCTGTGCCAGCTATACACCCGTTTTCGGCAGCGGTGAGCACGAGGCAGAGCAGAGCTACTCCGCCAGCCGAGTATCCCAAAACTCTGCCGTACAAACTCTTTACGATCAAGCCATGAACTACCTCAGCGTCGGCGACTTCGACCAGGCCGAAGCCACCCTGGAACGCAGCCTGCGCATCGAACCCAACAACCCCTACCTCTGGTTCGAACTCGCCCGCGTTTCCGCAGACTACGGCAACGTAAAAAAAGCGCGCGAACTGGCCTCTCGGGCGCAGTCTCTAGCCGGCGGCGATCGGTATTTACAAGGGCAGATTGAGCGGTTTATGGGTGGGCTTTAACCGCCCCTTCGACAAGCTCAGGGACCGCCTTCGACAAGCTCAGGGACCGCCTTCGACAA
>CAYZVN010000079.1:0-2411 GCA_964482025.1 uncultured Saccharophagus sp.
CTATTTCGGCTCAGTAACTGCTGGTTAACTTCTATGAAAATTCCTATTCTTAATACTTTTATTAGCACACTGATCTTCAGCTTAAGTTCTGTTTGTGCCGCCAATCCATTTATGGAGGCGGCGACCATTGAATCACCGGAAGGCTTCTCCATCGCCCAAGCACAGGCGGCCACTGATGTGCCATTTGTGGCCTTGAATGACGGTGGTTTGGAATTTTGGTTGTTTGATCTTCGTCGCCAAGCTTTTAAACCTATCGCGAAAAACGCAGTTGGCGATTGGGATCATAGAGTGCATCACACCCAATGGTCCGATGGCGACCTTGTACTGTTCCGCAATTGGGAAGGTCTGATCAACATCGTTAATCCCAACGATTTGAGTGCAAAAACCAGCTTTAGAGCCGATTTGAAAAGTGCGCCGTTGCGAATGTCGCAATGGATCAATCAATATTCCATGCTCGTTGATGAAACGGATTTTTATCACAACATGGATGGCACGCTATCAAAAGCTGCAAAGCCCAACCCACTTGCTCATACGGTTCAAACCGGCTTGATCATTCAGGGCGACAAGGTCATCACCTCTGGGTTTCACGACCAAACCATAAAAGTCTGGTCACTGCCCGACGGCAATTTATTACACGAGTGGAAGGCCGGCGGCTGGCTGAGCAAACGCAATATCACTGCCATAGCCTTGGTGCACGGCCGCTTGCTGCTCGCCAGCCAAAATGGGTATTTGGAGGAGCGATCTCTAACGTCCGGGGAAAAGCTCTGGTCTGCCCGCCCCTGCCGCGAACACACCAACTTTCATTACAGCAGCCAATTTCCACAATCACTTTCCGTGAATGTGGATGATGGATTATTTTTCTCCTGCAGATCGCGAGTCGGCTATATTGAATTCCAGTCAAATAGCTGGGTCGTAACGCCGTTGGATTCAATGCTGAAAGATAAAGAAGCAGGTAAGCTGATTGCTGTCGAAACTATCCAGCACGCCAACTTAGCGGTACTGATTTTCGCCAATGGTAACACTCTGGTTCTCGACAAAAAGCAAAAGCAGGTCGTGCAGCGTTTAAAGAATGTGCGCCCTGGCGCAGTGGGGGTGACCTATATCTCCGCAAGCAGGCAATTATTGCTCGCCGGAACGGGAGACATTTACTTGTATGAGCTGAGCCAGAATTAACAGTCAAAGAGAGCGGTGAGTGCATAGGCCTAGTGGCTTTGTAAACCGTGGGGCAGTTGCCAGCTGCCAAATTGGTGTTAACGGGCCTGAATGCGCATACTGTGATCTCAAAACAACATAAAAGATTTCTGATGTGAAACCTACCAATCTATTCGCCTCCTTACCCGACAATTTAGAAGCGGAAGTCTTCGAAGATATTGTCCGTTCGCCATCCGCTAGAATTGAGCGCATTTTATCCAAAGGGCATTCCTCGCCAGCCACGGGTTGGTACGATCAGGATGAACACGAGTGGGTGCTGGTGCTCGAAGGCAGCGCTTCTTTGCTATTTGCCGATGGCACTCAGCACGATTTATCGAAGGGCGACTACATTAATATCCCGGCACACACCCAACACAAGGTTGTTTGGACAGATCCGGATAATCTAACCGTTTGGTTGGCCGTATTTTATCGGTAGGCAATAACGGCCTGTGTAGACAGGCCATTATTTTTTTACCCATTGCCTAGGGCTGATATTCGTAGACTTCAACCCAGTCATACACCGCTTTAGCATTCACGGTTCCCGCGTCTACCGGCCCGGCCCAAGCGGGACTGTCCGATGCCCAGATGGTGAGCAGAATATTTTGCGGCAAATTCATTAAATCGATTTTTTGTGTCCACACATGCTGCAGCTCGCCGTCCACGTAAAACTCGGCCGAGGCTGGCGTCCATTGAATAGTGTAAATATGGAAGTCTTCGGAAGAATCGAAACCTAAAGATTTAAGAGCCGGAAATTGTGTGGGTGTAACGGCCTGAGTTACCGGTGGCTGCACGGGAGGGCCGTCATAAATCATCGCATTATATTGAATTTGATGCGGATCTTTTCCGAGCATTTCAATATCCAGCTCGTTCCAGTTATCCGCCGGCCAAGGGGTGTATATTGTTACCAGCGAGGAAACAACAGCGGAACCTTTAGCAAATTTCGCGCGGGCGGTAACGCGACCATAACGAATGGTTTGCGTAGAGCGAACTTCCGCGCCGTAAAATAATTTCTGCTCGCCATCGACGATGGTATTAGCCGGCGCGGGCAACAGCTCGAGCGTCATCATCCCATCGTTCACACTTACCGCCGACGGAGAAAAGAACGCCAAGTTGCCGCCCCAACTGTGCTCCATCAACTGCCAGCGCGACCGATCTAAGCTGTTGAACTCGTCTCTGAACAACAAGGTGAAATTATCTTGCGAGAGCCCGCTTGATGACGA
>CAYZVN010000079.1:2511-13407 GCA_964482025.1 uncultured Saccharophagus sp.
TAGCCTGCCTGACAAATCCCTGACAGAAACAAAAATGGGCCGTTGCCAGCCCATTTCTTATAGCGATCAGATGCCCTGGCCCCGCTAGGCTTTCACTTTATCCAAGGCCTGTTCAATATCGGCAATGATATCGTCTATGTGCTCGATCCCGACCGACAGACGCACTAAGTCTGCGGAAACGCCGGCTGATCTCAATTCTTCGTCACTTAATTGTCGGTGCGTGGTGGTCGCGGGATGACAGGCGAGGGATTTTGCATCCCCGATATTCACCAACCGCAAAATCATCTGCAAAGCGTCAATAAATTGCGTGCCGGCTTCCTTGCCACCTTTGATGCCAAAACTCAAAATACCCGAAGCTTTGCCGCCGGTAATTTTTTGGCAGTTCGCGTAATAGGGGCTATCGGGCAAGGCTGCATAGCTCACCCACTCCACTTTTGGATGTTGGCGAAGGTAGTTTGCGACCGCCAGGGCATTTTCACAGTGGCGCTCCATCCGCAGGCCCAGAGTCTCCAGTCCTTGCATAATCAAAAATGCACTGTGTGGTGCTAGCGCTGAACCGGTATTGCGCAAAGGGACAACGCGACAGCGGCCTATATAAGCCGCAGCGCCTAATGCGTCGGTATAGACCACATCATGATAAGAGGGATCGGGTTCGTTGAGCATCGGAAAGCGATTTTTATTCGCCACCCAGTCGAATTTCCCCGAGTCGACAATGACGCCGCCGATGGTCGTGCCGTGGCCGCCGATATATTTGGTAAGCGAGTGAATAACAATATGCGCGCCCAAATCAATGGGTCGACACAAAAACGGCGTCGCTACCGTGTTGTCCACCATCAAGGGCACGCCATTGCGTTGCGCAATATCCGCCAAGCGCTCGATATCGACAATATTACCGGCGGGATTGCCAATGGATTCGCAGAAAATCGCACGGGTTTTATCGTCGATTAAGGCTTCGAGTGCATCGAATTGCGCGGCGTCCGCCATGCGTACGGTGATGCCTTGGCGCGGCAAACTGTGGGCAAATAGGTTATAGGTACCACCGTATAACTGACTGGTACTGACAATGTTGTCACCTGCGGATGCAATACACTGGATTGCGTAAGTAATCGCTGCCATCCCCGACGCCACGCACAAGGCACCTATACCGCCTTCCATCGCCGCGACGCGCGCCTCCAGCACCGCATTGGTGGGGTTCGTGATGCGCGAGTAAATATTGCCCGGCACTTTCAAATCAAAAAGATCGGCGCCATGCTGAGTGTCGTCAAAAGTAAAAGATGTGGTTTGATAAATCGGCACAGCTGCCGCTCGTGTGGTGGGTTCGGAGGCATAACCCTCGTGCAGCGCAAGTGATTCTAGTTTCATTTGCATAATCCTCAGTGAGAATGGAACGAGCAAATAGCGCGCACCTTTAGGCGGGCCACCATCTGCGCTCGGAGAAGACTGTCACCGCTACAGTGTCGACGAATCATACCTTATCGATAGCACAAAGTGACCCATGCCGGTTGAGCGCAATTTATGTCAAATGTGTATACTGCCTCACGGCTCAATGCCAACAAATAGGTCTTATAGCGCGACGTTATTATCGATCCGACAACCATTAAAATCATCTTACGCCCTAAAAGGATGAGTCTATGACCCGAGAACCATCCCCGAAAGGTGTTAGCTCCACTGTGCTGATACCCGTCTTTGTTCCGTCCATTATTGTCATCGTGTTAATTGTTATTGGCGCTGCCAGTAATCCTGAGCTAGCTGGCGAAGTCTTCGAATCCACGTTGTCTTATATCACCAGAACCTTTGGCTGGCTTTACATGCTGTCGGTGGCCTTCTTCCTAGTGTTTATCGTCGGTATAGCGCTTACTAAATGGGGCCATATCAAACTCGGACCGGACCATGCCGATCCTCAATATAGCTTTCCGGCTTGGTTCGCTATGTTATTTTCCGCAGGCTATGGCATAGCTCTACTATTCTTTGGCGTAGCTGAGCCCGTACTGCACTTTGCTTCTCCACCCAGTGGCGCGCCGGAAACGGTCAACTCGGCAAGACAAGCGATGCAAATCGCTTTTTTTCATTGGGGATTCCACATTTGGGCAATTTATGGCTTGGTGGGATTGGTACTGGCTTATTTTGCATTTCGTCACGGCCTTCCCCTCTCCATGAGATCCGCGCTTTATCCAATTATTGGCGACAAAATTCACGGCCCTATTGGCCATACGGTCGACGTATTTGCAATTCTCGGAACCATGTTTGGCATTGCGACCACACTGGGGTTATCCGTTGCTCAAATTAATGCGGGTATCAATTACTTATGGCCGAGCGTTCCGGTGCATGTGGGTGTTCAAATTATCACCATTGCAGCCATTACTGGGCTGACGATTTTTTCCGTAGTCGCAGGAATGGACAAGGGCATTAAGCGCCTTTCATTAATGAATATGACCCTTGCTATCGCCCTTATGCTCTTTATCTTTTTAGTAGGCCCAACCATACATTTGCTCGAGTCATTTTTGCAAAATACAGGTAGCTATCTGAATAATATTGTTGAGCGTACGTTTAACCTTCAAGCGTATTCGCGCAGCGATTGGATCGGCAACTGGACACTTTTTATTTTTGGCTGGACCATCGCCTGGGCACCTTTTGTCGGTCTGTTTATCGCCAAAATTAGCCGAGGCCGTACCATACGACAGTTTGTGCTGGGCGTAATATTAGTACCTTCGACTTTTACGTTTCTTTGGTTCTCCATTTTTGGTAACACCGCACTTCATTTAATTATGAATGAGGGCTATCAAACTCTGGTTGGCGAAGTTCAGGCGGACCATGCGATTGCACTTTTTAAGCTTTTTGAAGCTTTGCCTCTCACCCCTATTGTATCGCTCGTTACGGTCTGCTTGATTGTCACATTTTTTGTCACCTCCTCCGACTCGGGTTCATTGGTCATCGACTCTCTCGCGTCCGGCGGCGTGAGTAACACGCCGGTTTGGCAGCGTATTTTCTGGGCCAGCACAGCAGGGGTAGTCGCCAGTACGCTGCTCGTGGCAGGTGGGCTTCGCGCATTACAATCCATGACAATTACCAGTGCGCTGCCGTTTTGCATCATTATGATTATTGCCGCCATTGGCCTGTGGCGAGCACTGGTGATTGAAGGTCATCACAACCGCAGCCTTGAAGTCGATGTACAACAGCGCTTGTCGGGCACATCCGGAAGGGGCCTATGGCGCCGTCGCCTGGAAGGTTTAATCAGCTTTCCCAACCGGGAAGAGGTGTGGGGATTCATGATCACCACTGTAAACAAGGCGATGCATCGAGTTGAGCGCGAGCTGATAAAGCGGGGCTGGGACGCGCATGTCGCGCTAGATGAAGAACACCAGCGCATTTACCTGCAGGTTACTAAGCAAGATCAAGTGGATTTTATTTATGAAGTTCGCGTGCTCGAGCATTTATTACCAGATTACGCTTACCCCGAAATGCCCGATGAGGACAGCCAAAAGCATTACTACAAAGCCGAGCTGTTTTTGCGTCGCGGCGGTCAGGCTTATGATATTTACGGATTCGATCAGCAGGACATTATTACTGACATCCTGAATCAATTTGAAAAGTATCTGCACTTTCTCAATATTTCACCAGGTGTTTTGCCGTGGCGAATGGAAGAGCACGATGACTTCCCTATCGTTTCACCAACTCCGCCAGAAGTCGACGAACCGGCTGTGGATAGTCCAAAAAATAAATCGTAACCATAAAGCGGCAACAAAGGATTGTTGCCCATAGGTGCAGCGCTGCGCCTTAGATGCTTCTTAAATTGCCTCAATCAGCTGCGCTGCCCTTTCACGCAAAGCCGCTTTCAATCCGTCCGGCTCCAGCACGGTAAAGCGAAAATGCAGTTGCACCAACCAACTGGCGAACCATTCGAAATTGTCCGTCTGGGTATCCAACAAAAGTCCGTCCGGGTGCGGCTGAAATAAAGCTTGAGCATCGGCGCAGAAAGTGACGGCATTAGCTGCGGTGTCCAGGTCGGTGTGCAGCACCAAAAGCACCCTGTGGTTCAGCGCCATCGCGTGCAGACTTTGCCTAAAATGCGCCGCCACATCGAAGCCGTTGGGGCGTTTGAAACCGTGTGACAGAAGCTGAGCCTTGCTGATACGGTCCAGACGGAAAGAGCGCATTTCCCCGCGCAAATGACAATAGCCGCTCATATACCAGCGGCCATTTTGAAAGAGCAGACCATAGGGATCGGCTTCGCGAAGGGTGGAGTCATGATTGGGCCGGTGGTAGACAAAACGAATTCGCTGCTCATCTCGAACCGCGCGGGTCAGCGTCACAAGTAATCGGTCATCAAGAAACTGCGCAGGCCTGGGCAACATTAGCTTTGTGGTTTCATTGACGGCGCGAGCTCGCCGTTTGAGTCCTTCCGGCATCACACGCTCTAATTTGGCCTGCACGCTTTCAATCGCCGGAGCGGCTTCCGCTAGCCCCAGTTGGCGCGCCGCTAATAAACCCAAGGACACCGCCATCACCTCTTCATCGGTAAACATCATCGGCGGCAATTTAAATCCCTGCATCAGCATATAACCGCCGTGGCGACCCTGCTCGGTCGTCACCGGCACACCCATATCTTCCAGTACAGCGATATAGCGCCGCACTGTGCGTCGATCCACTCCCAACTTATCGGCAAGCTCGGCGCCACTCAGCCGCCTATGGTTTTGCAGCAGCGCTAAAACGGTAAGAACTCGAGAGATAGGACCTGTCATGGTGCGCTCGCAGCAAGGTTTCGTCACAAAACAAGGATGCTATCAAAGTAGGGCAACTTTCGTCCTATATCAGCGCTATGCTGATCCCGCTGTATACATTCACTTGGAAAGGACATTACTCATGGCAAAAATGACGTTCTATACCCACCCTTGGTCACGCGGCCGCATCGTGCGCTGGATGTTGGAAGAAGCGGGTGCAGATTACGATGTGGAAGTCAAAGAATTCGGAGGCAGCATCAAGGCAGCGGATTACCTGGCGATTAACCCTATGGGTAAAGTACCCGCGCTCGTAGATGATGGTGTGGTGATTACCGAAGTGGCAGCCATCTGCGCTTATTTAGCGGAAAAATTCCCGCAAAAAAATCTTGCGCCCGCTATTGATAGTGCCACCCGCGGGACCTATCTGCGCTGGATGTTTTTTGTGGCGGGTCCTTTGGAAATGGCAACATCTGCCAAAGCATTTAACTGGCCAATTGATGGCAAAAATGCACTGGCGGTAAGTTGTGGTTTTACGGAAGATACCCTGAAGGTGATGGAACTGGCCATCCAAAAAGGCCCCTATATTTGCGGCGACCAATTCACCGCCGCAGATGTGCTGGCGGCCAGCTATTTGGGCTGGGAGATGCAGCAAAAAGTGATCGAAGAGCGGCCGACATTCCGCGAGTACGTCGACCGATTGCAACAGCGCCCAGCCGCCATGCGCGCCAATGAATTGGATAATGCACTGGCACAAAAAGCAGAGCCGGCATAAGCCAATTTCATTGCACAGCCCAGCGCCGATTATTCATTAAAAATGTCGAATGCGGTGCGCGCCGTTCCTGCAGCAATGCCTCCTGCACCGCGTGGTCGCAAGGCGCTAATAAATAGCCCCATCAACACCGCTGCACTTATTGTGCGTGCGGTGGCGTTGGTTTGGGCTGTTCACATTCAAAAAACACATGGGGATGACACGGTGGCCCCGGGCGAATGTGTACATGGGTCGCGTGGAAGTGGCCATCGCGGATATAAGCACCCTCGATATCGACCTCTACCGCCTCCCCTTCACGATTACGCACCGCCGTCCATTCATGCTCTGGCACATTAGTGGCGTCAACAAATACATCGTCGATATAAAAACTGCGATCTTCGCTCAACTGGCTAGGCGTGCCGCGCAAGCGTTCTCGCGGCCCTGTGTCGCTATCGCGGCGGGTGATGCGTGTCACTTGCAAACCATCTTCGGTATCCACCGCAAACACTTCCACCTCTTCGCCACTGCGTAAACTTTCGAGGTTAAAGTAACGCTCCATAGCGCGAGATTCATCTTTAAACTGGGTGTAACGCGTCACCAGAAATTCTGTGTCGAGCAGAATAAAGGTGTTATTTTGCGGATCTATGTCCGTTACCGTGCCGCGAAAACGCTCGGTGTTGAGGGGCTTTATGCGAATGCGCTCTGCCTGCAATACACCTTGCTCCAAAGGTCCGAAGGCGATCACTTGGGCACCGATTTCAATTTCTTCCACAGTGCCATTTTCAATGCGCGCGCGGTGCATTTCCACTTGCACACCTTGCAAGCTAAAGCTTTCGCCGGCCACCAAATCGCGAACTACGCCCTCAATGCTGGCCGCGCGGCCGCTCTTTACCGCCCTGGCAACAAATCGAATATGTGTGGCTTGTAAGCTTTGCTGATCCTCCGCCAGGGAACCCACCACATGCACCCGCCGGCCTGGCGCTAAGTCTTGCGCTGTACCGCTGGAGAAGCGCGCGCTGCCGATCAACACATCGAGATTCTTTAAGCCAAAAGTCCCAGCTGCTTCATCCACCGTGTCGACGTAGCCTTCAACTTCCAGTGTATGGAGCGCCACATCAATGTCTTGCTTGGCGATGTAGGTTGCGGTGATCAAGCCGTGGTCGGTGACAAACCCACTGACATTCACACCGAGCCCCGGCGCAAGCTCCGTGAAACTCGTGCCGGTAATCGTGGCATCTTCATTGACGTAGACCGCCTGGCCGAGAATTTGTAAGGTTTTACGCCCGCTGCCGATATCCGTGACGGTTTCGATACGACCGCGCACCACGCGCTCTGCGCGAATCCGCTGCGCTACGCCGGTTTTACCAGCGCTATCAATTTCGCCGACGACATCCACCACCATGCCCACCGCAAGCGCTTCTTCGCTCGCCACTGCGCCGGCAATTTCCACCTCGGCGGTGTCTGTATCGAAATGCACACCATTGACATAAATGCTGCCAAATCCCGAAACCGTACCGTAGGCGGAGGCCAAGCCAACGCGGTCGCCGGTGCCCTCAATGCCGGCATATTTATCTTCGGTTTGGGATTCGCAACCGCCGAGTAACAACGTTCCAATGAGAAAATACCGCGATATGTTTTTCATTAGATTTTCTTGTCTCCGTTTTCCTCCGGGCCGGGGCCTTCGATGTAATAAACCCCTACACCGACACGAAAGGTTTGTTGATCGGCTGCGGCCGAGCTCGGTTGGTCAAGCTCGCTCAACCATTCGTTGATTTGCAGTAACAAGGCTTCGCCTTGTTCGCGACTGCGCTGGCGAATCATCTCGAGATCCGCCGCTGAAATATTGTTGTAGGAGACGGTGCGCTGCAAAAATGGACCCGGCTCTTCACGGCCGATGTTGTGGTCCATGGTGTTCAACAGATCCGCCGCTGCCGTACCGAAAATACGCAAATTTTCCTGCATGTCCTCTATGGGAACATAAGCATTCACCAGCAGCTGCACCTGATCCCCATCCCGCTCCACCGCATTGATGCGCAGTAATTCGTCGATCAAGGCACGCACCGGAACATCGCTGGAATACTCTTTTGCCAAGGTCGTAAAGCTATCCTCGCGAGTCGGCTGCTCTTCCACCTGTAATGGTTTTGGGTTGCCGTCTTCATCATGAAAACGGGCGTCATTCATCCAGGCGGTAATCACCCGCGCCGCCGGATTGGGGGAGCTCGGACTGTGTTCCGACAGAGGGTGCGGCCGGTCCTTCAGCTTGGCAATGTCCTTGCGGTTGATGCCGGTCAGCACCGCCGTGCGCGAGTGGCTGGGTTTGCGCCCGGGTAGAGAAAACTCCTCTTCCGCCACGTCGACAAAGACGTTGCGAGCCACATCCGAAAAAGCCCGGTACGACATTCCATGCCGTATTAACAACCGAACCATCGGCCTTAAAACCTTGTAAAGCGCGCGCGTCAGCGCCCTGTGTGCAGAACTCGTCATAGCTCAGTAAATACCAAACGGCGCATTGGCCACTCTCATATCAATCGGCGTGGATTATGGGACAAAAATGTCAAAATCAGGCGCCACCCACAGCATTTTGTGATTCAGTCGTCACTAGAACCTAATAATTTGGGATTATAGTGTCAAAACTGCGCCGTTATCGGGGGTACAGCTTCGGCGCGGTTACACCACGTTTGCCTTAATGGCGAACCCAAATCCTTAGGAGAAACAAGACCATGTTCTTAAAAAAAGCACTTGCAGTGAGCATCCTCACCGCGCCGCTTATGATGACCGGTTGCGGCGGCGATAACTCAACCGCCAGCTCAAATCCCAGCGCTAACCCAAGCTCCAATACGGTTCCCTTCAGTCTCGCCCTGACCGACGGCCCGGTCGATTCAGCGACGGCCGTTGTGATTGAGCTGACGGGGTTGTCCATCAAGCCCAAAGGTGCCGAGGCGATAGTGGTAGAGTTTGAAGAGCCCCGCAGCATTGACCTATTGCAATTGCAAGACGGCGCAGTAACCGACTTGATTAACGAGTTGGAGCTGGAGCCCGGCGATTATGACGGAATCCATTTGCACATCAACGCCGTAAAAGACGAAGTGCTGGATTCCTACGTCGAGCTTGAAGATGGCACCATCGTCGAGCTGGACCTGCAGGGCAAAGACGACCACGGTTTGCACATCACCAAGAAATTCACCTTGGTCGAAGAGGAGCCCGCCGAGTTCACCATCGACTTCGATCTGCGCAAGTCACTGAGCGAGCGCGACGGTTACATCGCACTCAAGCCACACCTGCATTTGGTGCACAACCACCATGCGGGCCACCTGCACGGCGATTTGGATCCGGTGTTGGTCGCCGAGATGTGTGCGGACACGTCTGTTGAGTTGGGTGCGGTATACGTTTACAGCGGCGCGGATGTGGTGCCAACCGATGTAAACGGCAGCGAATCCGATCCGGTTGCCAGTGCGCTGGTGAAACTGGCGCCTAAAGGTGAATACCACTATCACGTAGGCTTCCTGGAGGCGGGCGAATACACCGTGGCTTACACCTGCGATGCGGCCTCGGACAACCCAGAAGAAGTGAATGAGCTGACCTTCGCTGTCCTCGAGCCCGTCACCATTGAAGCGCGCAAAGAGCATGAGCATCCCTTCCCACCCCATGCACCGCATGAAAAATGGGATGCGAGCGTGTGCGAAAAAATCCTGAACAGCGACTCCGAAGAGCCAGTGGAAGAGGTCGAAGAAGTTGTTGACGAGATCACTGAAGACGCAGCAACGGAGGAGGATGTAAATGGCGCCGCTAAGCCACACCGCCACATCCCACCCCACCTGAAAGCCTGGTGTGAAAACGGTGACCAGGAATGGCAGCCACTGCCCGGCGACGAAACCCCTCCAGCTCCGCCCGTTGACGGCGAAACCCCAGAGGAATCCGACTCAGACGATGAGCAAGAAGCCCCGGTAGATGAAGAGGCTCCAGGCGAGCAAGAAGAAACGCCGGTAGAGGAAACTACAGAGGTTTAACAACCGGTTCAGTCTTCACCATTAAGGTTCACCTTATTTGGCAATTGCCAGCCTCCACTTCCGTAAGTGGAGGCTTTTTTTCGAGCGAACACCCTTCCACTTCTCTCCCCCAAAGGCCTCCGGTACGGAAGCCATTGCAACCTACCCCGCGGTTTTATAGGCTTGCTGCCCGGTCGAGCCTGACCGGACGCTTCCAACGGTAGACTTGTCGCTAAAGAAGTTGTGCTTATCGGCTGATCGCCGTCGCACGCCCTTTCGCAATCGCTCTACATCGTCTTGATTTGCAGTTTTACTTAGGCGTATTTATGAGTCAGCTCTCCCCGCCCGATACCCTTCCCAACAAAGAATTTATTGTCTTGATGGCGGCCATTATGTCCGTGGTGGCACTCTCCATTGATGCAATGCTGCCGGCATTGGCCGTGATTGGTGAAGATTTCGGTCTCAGCAATCCCAATCATTCCCAGTTCATCATCAGCGCTGTATTCGGCGGCCAGGCCGTCGGCCAGCTGTTGTGCGGCCCGCTGTCTGATGCATTGGGTCGCAAACGCTTGCTGATGATCAGCTTTCTGGTGTATCTGGTGGGAAGCGTTATCTGCTGGTCAGCCCATAGCCTGGAGCAAATGCTAGTCGGCCGGTTTATCCAAGGGTTCGCTGGCGCAGGGCCCTATGTATCGACCATCTCGATTGTGCGCGACCGCTGTAGCGGCTATGCGATGGCACGCATTATGTCGCTGGTGATGATGATTTTTATTATGGTGCCCGTGATTGCGCCGACGCTGGGGCAATTTATGCTCCTCCTGGGGTCTTGGCGCTTAATTTTCGGCCTATTATTTTTTTATGGCCTCGCGGTGATGCTATGGAGCGGGTTTCGTCTCCAGGAAACTCTACCGCCCACTCGCCGCGTGCCCTTTTCCGCCGCCAACATTAAGCGCGGCGCCCTAACAGTCTTAACCAATCGCACAACCGTGGGTTACATGGTTTGCGCGGGGCTGGTGTTCGGTTCGCTGATCGGCTACCTGAACTCCTGCTTGCAAATCTTCCAGGATATTTATGCAGTGGGCGATGCCTTCGCCTTGTACTTCGGCGCCCTGGCCTTCACCCTCGGCCTCGCTTCTTTATTCAATTCCCGCTTAGTGCGTCGCTTCGGCCCGCGTTCGATTTGCATCACCGCATTAATTATTTTCGCAACCTGCTCTGCACTCATGCTGTGCGCACAATTTTTTATTGCGACTCCGTTATGGCTATTTATGTTCTACGCGGCCATTATATTCTTCTGCTTTGGTTTATTGTTTGGCAACTTGAACGCATTGGCGATGGAGCCCATGGGCAAAATCGCCGGCATCGCCTCCGCGCTGATCGGCGCCAGCTCATCCGTGATTTCCATCTCCACCGGAACCATCATCGGTCAATTGTTTAATCACAC